>DASRIM010000001.1:0-11947 GCA_035649995.1 Pyrinomonadaceae bacterium
CGCCTTCGGTCTGCGCACCCCGATCCCGGAAGCCGAGAAGATCAAACGCACGGTGGGCTGCGCGTGCAGCAGTTCGTTGAGCGACATGGAGCGCGGCGAGCTGGTCGACGTGCCTTCGGTCGGTGGACGCCCGCCTCGCCAACTCTCGCGACAGATCCTTTGCGACATTCTTCAGCCTCGTGCTGAAGAGGTGTTGATGCACGTCGCCGACGAGATCAAAGACGCGGGTTGGGAACGTCAACTCTCGAGCGGCGTCGTGCTCACCGGCGGCGGGGCGCTGCTGCACGGCATGACGGAGATCGCGGAACAGGTATTCGATGCGCCGGTGCGGCTCGGCTATCCCGAACGCGATCGTTTTGGCGGGTTGATTGAAGACATTCAGAGCCCGGCGTGGGCGGCAGCCGCGGGGCTCGCGCTGCTTGCCCATCGCACGCAGGCAGCGGAGATTCGCACCGGCGTCGGCAGGCGCGGATCAACGGGCAAACTAACGCATTTCGTATCCCGATTTAAAAATCGTTTCGGTAGTATTTTCTGACAAGTTGTTGTATGCTTGCGCCCCGGTTGCACAAGATATTGTCCGCAAGATATCGATGCCGATGGCTCAAGAGACGCAACATAGAAGGAAGCGGCCTTGGACGCCATCCCGTTTTGGGAGAGAGGGACTAACTATGACACCGGACACTCGTCAACCCGGAACCGGCATTAATATTTTCATTGATGATGATCCGCCACTCACCGGAGCGCGGATAAAAGTAATCGGCATCGGCGGTGGCGGCAGCAACGCAGTCAACCGCATGATCGAAGCCGGCATCGAGGGGATCGAGTTCCTCGTCGCCAACACCGATCTTCAAGCACTCAAACGTTCACGCGCTCCAATCAAGATCCAGCTCGGCAGCCGTTTGACTAAAGGACTCGGCGCGGGCGCTGATCCGGGAGTCGGGCGCGAAGCCGCACTCGAAGACACTGACAAGATCATCGAAGTGCTCGAAGGCGCTGACATGGTATTCGTGACCACCGGTCTCGGCGGCGGCACGGGCACTGGCGGCGCGCCGATCATCGCGTCACTCGCAACTGAGCTCGACGCGTTGACCGTCGCCGTCGTCACGAAGCCGTTTCACTTCGAAGGACGCCGGCGCATGCAGCAAGCGGATCAAGGTCTGAGAGAGTTGCGCGAGTGCGTCGACACTGTGATCACGATCCCGAACGAGCGTTTGCTGCACACTGTCGAGCGCGGTGTATCGCTCTCCGACTCGTTCCGCGTCGCCGACGACGTGTTGCGCCAGGCAGTGCAGGGCATCAGCGATCTGATCACCGTTCCCGGTTTGATTAATCTCGACTTTGCCGACGTGAAGTCGATCATGCAGGGAATGGGAATGGCTCTGATGGGCGCAGGACGAGCGACCGGCGAGAACCGTGCGATCGAAGCGACTCAACAGGCGATCTCGTCGCCGTTGCTCGAGGAAGCGACGATCCAGGGCGCGAAAGGCGTTTTGATCAACATCACGGGCGGGCCTGATCTGACGTTGTTTGAAGTCAACGCAGCGTCGTCAATCATTCGCGAGTCGGCTGACGACGATGCGAATATCATCTTCGGCGCAGTCATCGACGAGAACATGCGCGACGAGATGAAGATCACAGTCATCGCCACGGGGTTTGACAAAGAAGCGGCGTCCGTTGCGTCGGCTGCATCGACGACGGCGATGCCGGTTGCACCTCCTCGTTTCGTGAGTCGTCCCGCGGATGATCTGCCTCGGCCGATGATGACAAATCCGCGCGTGGACGATCTCGACGTTCCTACTTTCATCCGCAAGAAGGCCGACTAAGGTCGACTGAAACGTCGACTAACCTCGACCAAAACGTCGACTAAGGCGATCGATTTTCCGTGTCATCTGCGGGCTGCAACACAGATGACACGGATGCATCATTTCTTGCAAGAAACTTCGTAAAACTAATTGATTGGTTTGAGTTTTTCCCCTTTGCTTTTTCTTCTTTTGTTGTGTAGCATGTCGCTCATTCCTTGCAGGAAACTCCATTACGGGTAAAGTTCGTTCCTCTCCTCGGATGGGCCGCAGCCTGCGAGAGTTTTAGCTGATCTGTACAACTAAGCCCTGTGTCCTATGCATATAAGGTTGTTGACGGGTGCGACACCCGTCCTAGATTTTTGGAGGTAATAATCACGTGAATCGTAAACTCATCAGAACCACACTCGCGGAAGTGAAAGGCAAAGCCCGAGAAGTTCCGCAGCCCAGAGAGCGTTCGAATGGGAGTTCCCGCGCCTCAAACGACGGCGGCCAGGCTCGCGTCGCGCAGCAGCAACATGCTTCTTCAGTGCAAGTCAAGAAGAGAGTTCCACCTCCCACTGAAACGAATGCGGAAATTTTCTATTACAAGAAACAGATCGACGCTCACACCTTGATGGTGATCGTTCTGCTTGACGGCGAAGAGATCGAAGGAACGATCGAGTGGTACGATCGTGGCGCGCTGAAGGTCAATCGCAAAGGAGCGCCAAACCTTCTCGTGCTCAAACGGAACGTCAAGTACATGTTCAAGGCTGACGAGCGGGTTGAAAGCGCCAGCGCGTAGGAAGACTTAAGCAGCAGCCCTCGCCCCTGTTTTTTCTTTGCCTGGACAACAAGTGCGTCGCCTCAAGCAATGCGACACTCAGACCATAGCTCAACAAGCGGGGGTCCTCGACCCCGGCGAGTTTTGCCGCGTATCGGCATCACCATGGGAGACCCGGCCGGCATCGGCCCGGAGGTGGTGCTCAAAGCAGTTGCTGAAGAAGAGATCAGACGCATCTGCGTCCCTGTGATCATCGGCGACGCGCAGTTGTTGGCCCATACCGCACGTACTCTCGATCTCCAGTCCGGCTACGACATCATTCGCAAAGATGAAGAGTTTCCCGAACACTTTTCGGAACCGATCATCTATCACCTCGACAACATCACCGGCTCCATCGAGCCCGGCATCGAATCAGGCGCCGCGGGTAAAGCCGCGGCCGAGTACATCGAAGCCGCCGTCGAGTTGTGCGCCGCCGGCAACGTCGACGCCATCGCCACAGCGCCGATCAACAAGCGCGCGTTGTTTCTCGGCGGTTACAGTTTTCCCGGTCACACTGAGTTTCTTGCACATCTCACCGGCGCCGAGGAGTGCGCCATGGCGTTCGTCGCCGCCAACCTGCGCATCGTCCTGTTGTCCACTCACGTGCCGCTCGCGGAAGCGATTCGCATGGTCGAACGCGATCGAATTATTAAGATCGTCAACCTGACGAACCGCGAGCTTCAGCGGTGGGGAATGGAACGGCCGCGGCTCGCGATCGCGGCGTTGAATCCTCACGGCGCAGAGGGCGGCTTGTTCGGCGTCGAAGAAGCTTCGGAGATCATGCCGGCCATCGAGGCCAGCCGGCGGCTCGAAGATATTAATGTACAAGGACCCTACTCGGCTGATACCGTTTTCCTGCGCGCCTCGCGCGGCGAGTTCGACGCGGTGATTGCCTGTTATCATGATCAGGCCATGATCCCCGTCAAGTGTTTGTCGTTTGGCGAGGCGGTCAACGTAACTCTGGGTCTGCCTTTTATTCGGACCTCAGTGGACCACGGCACTGCCTTTGACATCGCGGGCAAGGGCGTCGCCGAGCACTCGAGCATGGTGGCCGCGATCAAGCTTGCCGCGGAGCTGTCGATGAAGTCGGGCGAGAGTTGCCGCGCAGTTGAGATTTAACGACTCTGTCTCACTGTTTAGAGGGACACACTCACATGGACAACAACGACAACGTCACAGGTGGGAGCGACGACCAGAAGACGCGGCGGATGTTGGTGGCCGACGACGATCCGGCCATCCTGAAGCTAATCGCCACGATTCTCGAGAAGGAAAACTTCACTGTCGTGACGGCTCGCGACGGACGCGAGGCCTACAAGACACTACAGGCCGATGCCGACTTCACGGCGGCGATCCTCGACGTCGTGATGCCGCACATTACCGGACCGGAGTTGGTTCGCTTTATGAAAGCGGAAGAGCGGTTGAAAAACATTCCCGTGATGATGATGACCGCGGAACAGGATCCGAAGCTGTCGTCTGACAGTTTTTCGGCGGGCGCGGTTGTCTTCCTGCCCAAGCCGTTCACCACGGCGCAACTGCAAATCATGTTGCAAATGTTGATAGGCAAACAGCCGGCCGAGTGATGTTGAATCCGCGCCATCTTCTTTATCTCTGTTTGTTTCTGACGGTTGCTTACCAGAACCTGAGTTCAAGTCAGGCTCGAAAAGCCATTCAAACAGCGGCCGGTATGTCTTTACCGAGCGACTCGGTGCGCGTGCAGCGGATTGACGGCACGGAGGCGACTGCGGAGTTGCACCTGGTGTTTCGCGTGACGCAGCACGATGGCCGCTGGCGATTAAGTGAAGTCAGAACCGGTCAGGATCGGTGGGAACGGCTGGATGTGATCGCGCGGGCGATGAACGTCGAGATTGCGGATGACGAATGTGATGCGCCGTCGCAGTTTGCGCGCACCGCGGACGCGGCGGAGTTGACGACGAAGCGCGCCCGTTGTCTGGTGGCGGGACTGTTTGGCGTCACGCTTCCTTCCGACGACGTTCGCATACGAGACGTCTCGCCTTTCGGATTGGCGTTGGGGTCCTCCGATGCGACGGCGTTGATCGACGCGCTGGTTCAACTCGACTTTCGCTTTGCACGCGAGCGGCGCGGTTGGGAAGTCGTGGCGATCAAGAGCCGGAATCGCGATTGGACCGACGTGCGAGGAATCGTTTCGTCGATGGATCAACTCAAACGCTCAATGGCGACTGAGGAGTTGTCGCTGATCGCCCAGGCGCTGGATTCGTATCGCCGCGACCGCGGGATCTTCGTAGTTTCCGATAAAGGATCGGTCCTGATTGACCACTTGAGCCCGAAATACCTCAGCCGTGTAATCCGTCTGGATCCGTGGTCCCGGCCCTACCAGTACCAGGGTGAGCAAACCGCCTATTCCCTCAGCTCGCTCGGGCCGGACGGCAAACCCAACACCCCCGACGACATAGTGGTGAAAAACTAAACTCTTGACTGCCCGTAACGGCGGGTGTTAGGTTTCCTACTGAGGTCTGTTCCAAGGCCCGCTGCGTGACGACTTGCCCGCGCCATCCGTGCAAACCGCACTAGGCCCCGCCGATGGTGCAATTCAGCTAAAGGGACTGGCATTGCTAGCTGGACGCAAACTCCTACTTGCCGATGATTCGGCCACCATTCAGAAAGTTATTGACCTGACGTTTGCTGACGAAGGTGTGCGAGTCCTGGCTGTCGGCAATGGCCGGGAGGCAATCGATCAACTCTCGGATTTTGCCCCGGATATAGTGCTCGCGGACATTCACATGCCGTCTCCCGGCGGTTACGAGGTCTGCGAATACGTCAAAACAAACGAGCACTTCAAGCACATTCCCGTGATGCTGCTCGTTGGCTCGTTTGAGCCGTTCGACGAAGTGGAGGCGCGCAGAGTTGGCGCGGATGACATCTTGACGAAACCATTTTCATCGATACGACGACTGATCGACAGAGTGGGAGCGCTCGTAAGCAGCCCGCCTGTCGAGAAGCCTCTCGAGCAGGCCGCGACGGCGGAGCTTCCGAAGGTGGAAGAGCCGGCCGAGGAACCGCGGTTGAGCACAGAGGAATTGGAGATCACGACGGCGGATACGCTGCCGCTTGAAGGCCATCCGATGGCCGACACTCTGCCCAGAGTCGAGCAACCCGTCGTTAGTGAGTCGCCGGCGAACGTTACACCGTCAGCGCGGCTGGAAGCTGTGCTTAGCGACATGCAGTCGTCAAAAACAGAGGGAACGTTAGAACACGAGGGCAGAATGGAACCTGGAATCCCGGAAACCAAGAGCGAGACTCGAGGTGAGTCAGCGGACGTGTTATTGGACCTTGGCGAGTTGGAGCCTGCGCGCGGAGCGGCGAGCGATGATTTCGTACTCGAGCTCGACGACGATCGCGAGTCATCGGCGTATGAGCCGGCGCCGTCGTGGGGATCCGCATACGAAGCCGCGCCGATGCGCGCGTTTGTCGAGCCCGAAGTGAAGGAAGCTGCTGCTCCGGGCGCGTACGAATCAAATTACGAAACGGGTTATCAGTCTGCTTATCAGGAAGTCGAGCCGCGGGAAGTTGAGGCTCATGGAGTAGCGGCTCATGGAGTAGAGGCACGCGAAGTTGAGGCACGCGAAGTTGAGACACTGGAGCCGGAGACTTACTCGGTGCCGCCTGAGCTCACACCCGACCCCGTCCCTGTGTTTGGTGAAACCGAATTCCCCACCACGGACACGCCGCCGGCCGCTGCGGTCGCAAGCGATCGCTCGGTTAACCTCGATCAACTCTCACCCGAGATGATCGACGCCATCGCCCGCCGGGCCGTCGAGTTGATGTCCGACAAAGTCATCCGCGAAATCGCCTGGGAAGTCGTCCCCGAGCTGGCCGAGCTCCTAATCAAGCGCCAACTCGAAGAGCGCTCAGCCAAATAGTTTCTTGGCCAAACAACTGGTTTGCGACTCAGTCTGCCATCGGCGAGATGTGACGCAGATATCGCCGCGGTACGAAGTACCACAACGAGTAAAGGCGTATGGCCCACACGATGACTGCCCTCAGATGATGCGCAATGCTTTGATAAGTATCGAGGAAGTCCAGATAAGCGCCGGCGGCCCATGGTACACAACTAAGCGGTAGCGGTTCGTATCTCTCACGGTTCTCTTCGATGTACGGATCTATCCGTGCCGGAACCGGGTCGATTGGGAAAACCACCAGTCTCATTCGGTGGTTCTGGTAATAGCGAGGAATCGTTTCCAGAAAACGATAACAGTCAGACCGACACGACACCAGACAGTTCACCAGATCAGTTTGCCAACGTTCCTTTCGCTGTAAGTGCGTGGCAACCAGCAGACCCAACATAAGTCTCTCGAGCTCCTTCGTCATGTGAAGGATCTCTGTTTTTCCCGTCGGCGTGAACGACGAGAACGGAACTTCAGTTATGTAGTAATAGAGATTACCAAGGGCCCGATTTATGGAAGTCAGGTGGTTGTGGATCGCGACGAAGATTGGAAGTGTCTCCCCGAGGAACTGTTCATACGTGTAAACAGATTCCTCGCCACTCGCAGCAATAAGTCCAAAGCCGCCTTTCATTCTGCAGGGATGGCGCGGCGGGTTCTCCAACGCACTCTCGTCGTGGATCGTCCCCTTTTTCGAGCACTCCACGGCCCATTGGGCTCGTTGCAAATAAAACTCAAGGCTCAGATTGTCGAGATCCGTATTTATGTAGCGGCGAAAACTTCTGACTTCCTCCGGCGACATGCGCGCAAACTGCTTATCGTCTTCAAAACCCGGGCGACCCGCCAGATGCGAGATACTCTGATTGATGCATTGGTAGTACCAGATCATCGGCTCGAGACATTCAAGTCGAGTCGGGTACATCTCGCCCATGATTTGTTGCAGGTTTATTTTGAGACCCGTATTCGGAAGTCTCTTCTTCGATTTCATATTGAGCTCCGTCGTCCGGCACTATTCGCGGACTGCTAAGACGCTGGATATCATCCCACGTTTTTCGGTCGTGAATTTGACGATAGGTTCCACCGTAAACCTTACGAAGCTGCACCCAGTCGTCAACCTCATTTCGGAAGATCGCCCCTTTCATCCGCTCGTTAATCGCGGCTCTTACCTCTGCTTCCGATCGCCGGCCGTCATTCCTTCTCTTCCATAGACCAGCAAGGTCGTTCATCGCCTTGATGCCGTTATCCCTGAGTTCGACGTGATAGAGATGCTGAATCGGGATCAGTCCTACAGAGCGGATCTCCATCTGGTACCGCGACCAAATGATGATTTCCAGTGCCTTGTCGCGCAGGAAGATCAAGAGGTCGCCAATTGTTGTCGCATGATTTGTCTCTTCTTTTCCTTGTTGATGTTCCCACGCCAATTCCCAAACGTTGGACCTTACACTCTCGAAGGGAAACACAAGATCAATCTTCTGGAAGCGCGGAAATCTAACCTTGCTGTTTGCAAAGTAGCTGGGATACAGCAATCCTTCGGGTTCATCTTCAAGCGGCATGTCATCTTTGATTTTGTGCAGAGGCGTTGATGACGGGTATTTGTGGGCTAGCCTCCGAGCTATGGCCATTAAGGCTTCGAAGAGCCGTTCATAATCGGCCAGGCGAAACTTAGCGGCATTGAACCAGTTGATCAGAACGAAATACTTCTTCGCCCTGTTCTCTGGCGTATCAGTACTTCCATCGACAATGACCTGCCGCCCGAATAGATCTCGGCCCGTGATCACAGATCGCCAGAAGAGCATATGAAAGACCGAACCAGCGAAAGCCGGTGGCGGCGCCCAGAACCGCAGCGGCGAAGACTTGTTCAATTGGTGTGGCGCAAGATACTTCATCTCCTTCTCTTCGGCGCATTTCAAACGGATGAATTCCTTCGTCATATGTTGCCGCGGTGGCTTTAGACTCGCGGTGTTTCCGAGATCTGAATCAAAGAGCGCTATTAAACTTTGAAACGTTTCCGAAACTCCCCAATACCACCTTTGGTTTCTGCGAAGAAATTCCAGGTCGGTTCTGTCGTTAGGATTTTCTTCCGGGTCGATGAGTCTTATTTGGCCGGGGGTTAACTGGTAAGGGACCTGGTAATCGAGGTCGCGACGCAGTTGACTGGTATGGACCAACCGGCAAATCGGCTGATCGAACAGTGATTCATTCGTCAGCTTCGAACCTTTCGCAAACAGCGTGCGCCGCACCAGGTCGACCTTCTCTACTGAAAGTGGTTTCCCCGAACGCAGCCAATCTTCGAGATCCGGGTCGCTGGCTTTGAGTTTAGGGAAAAGCATCTTTTTTGTTTTATGGAAATTGTTCAGCGCCTGTTTGTGCTCCGGATCTTGATCTGTACACTGGAATCCGCCGCGTTCGTTGAACGTGAAAAAATCTTTCTGGGTGGCGGTTACCTTATCGACGGGAGATTGGAAATACGCGCCCCACTTGTAAATTGCCTCTTGATAGGCGACGTTGCATAGCTCGTTAGAACCGACGAGGTTGCGAAGCTCGGAAACCCTCACGGGTTCGCGGCCGGCGAGGATCTGTTGTTTGGACTTTTTCTGCGGATTGGGCATAGAGGACCCCAACGCCGTTGTGATTGTTAATCGAAGCCGGAGGTAAGAAACTCCAGTCGAATGAGATTCTGCCAGAGAATTGCAGCGGCTAACCTACCAGTTGCCCCGGAATTTTTCAACGAATGATTTTGATTGCATAATGGGCCGCGATGGACATCCTGACTCTATGCTTTACAATCGCGCAAAGCAGTTAAGCTGACATTGCGCATAACATTTCGCGGCAACACGACGATTACGCATGGATATTCCGAAACAATACGACCCGAAGCAGGCTGAGCAGAATCATTACGAGCGGTGGGAGAGGAATGGGTATTTTGCACCGGAGATCAATCAGGATCCACAGGCGCCGGTCTTTTCAATCGCAATCCCGCCTCCCAACGTCACCGGGTCGCTCCACATGGGCCATGCGCTTCAGCACACGCTGATGGACGTCATGACGCGCCACAAACGGATGTCGGGCTACAGAACGCTGTGGCTCCCGGGAATGGACCACGCCGGCATCTCCACCCAACTGATGGTCTCGCGCGCGCTGAAAAAAGAAGGCAAGTCGCGTCACGACCTCGGACGCGAGCTCTTCGTCGAACGCGTTTGGCAGTGGAAACGAGAATCCGGCGGACAAATCACGACACAGATGCGCCGCGAAGGTGCGTCAGTCGACTGGTCGCGCGAGAAGTTCACGATGGACGAAGACCTCTCGCAGGCCGTCCGTGAAGTCTTCGTCGCACTGTATGACGAAGGCTGGATCTATCGGGGCAACCGGATCGTGAACTGGTGCCCACAGGACCAAACCGTGCTTTCGGATCTGGAAGTCGAGAAACTTCCGCAAGCCGGTAAGCTCTACTACCTACAGTATCCGATCAAGAACAGCGATCGCCGCATCACCGTTGCAACGACGCGCCCCGAAACAATGCTCGGCGATACCGGCGTGGCCGTGAACCCCGACGACGAACGCTACACGGATCTAAAAGGCCAGACTGTTTTGCTGCCGCTCACGGATCGCGAGATTCCGATCATCGCCGACGACTTTGTCGATCCGCAGTTCGGCACGGGCGCGGTGAAGGTCACACCGGCCCACGATCCAAACGACTATGAGATGGGCCTGCGTCATGACCTGCCGCAAGTCGTCGTGATCGATCCGTACGCCAGGATGACCCCCGGCGCCGGCGAACGTTTCGCTGGCCTCGACCGTTACAAGGCCCGCGAGAAGGTGATAGAAGAATTCGAATCACTCGGGCTGCTCGAAAAAGTCGTCGACTACGAATTCTCGATCTCCAAATGCGAACGCTGTAAGACGGTAATCGAACCTTTGATCTCGACGCAGTGGTTCATGAAGATGGACCAGTTACGCGATCTCGCGCTCGATCTGATGGCTCGTGAAAAGAAACCGCGCTTCGTTCCCGAGACGCCGTACGAAAAGATCTACACCACCTGGCTCGAAAACCTGCGCGACTGGACCATCTCGCGGCAACTCTGGTGGGGCCACCAGATCCCCGCCTGGTACACGCCGTCAGGCGAAGTGATCGTGGCGCGCTCAGAAGACGAGGCGCGCGAGAAAGCCGGCACCACCGAGCTGACGCAGGACCCGGATGTGCTCGACACCTGGTTCTCGTCCGCGTTGTGGCCGTTCTCGACGCTCGGTTGGCCCAACGAAACGGTCGATCTAAAAACGTTCTATCCCACGTCGGTCCTCGTGACGGCCCGCGACATCATTTTTCTGTGGGTCTCGCGCATGGTAATGACGGGCCTCAAGTTCGTGGGCAAGGAGCCGTTCGCCGACGTCTTCGTCACTGGAACGATTCTCGACAGCCAGGGCCAGCGCATGTCGAAGACTAAAATGAACGGCGTCGATCCGCTCGACGTGTTCGACAAGTTCGGCGTTGACGCGACGCGTCTGACGCTCGCGCAGGTCGGCACCACCGACACGCGCTGGAACGAAAAACAAGTCGAGTCGTACCGCAACTTCGCCAACAAGATTTGGAACGCCGCCCGCTTCTGCATGCTTTACTCTGAAGGCGCCGGCGTAAAGCCTGAACTGTTACAGACCAGCGCGAACCTCGCGCTGCACGACCGCTGGATCATCTCGCGGCTCAACAAGACGGCGCGCGACATGAACGCCGCACTCGACGCCTACGAATTTCACGGGGCCGTGCAAACGCTGTATCACTTCTTCTGGGACGACTTCTGCGACTGGTACATCGAATTAACGAAAGCAGACGTCACGTCTGACAGCGACACTTCGCGAAGGACTGAAGCTCGCTCACGTCTGCTGACGGTGCTCGAACAAGCGCTGCGTCTGTTGCACCCGTTCATGCCGTACATCACGGAAGAGTTGTGGCAGCGCTTGCCCGGCGAGAAGCCGCACCACGCGGCGTATTCAAATGCCGAGCCTACTGTGATGCTGACGGCGTATCCGCAAGCCGGCGCGATCGACGAAGCAGCAGAAACCGAAATGCAACTGCTCATCGCGTTGATCTCGGGAGTCAGAAACATTCGGGCCGAACACAACCTCAAACCGTCAGACCGGATCACGGTGCTCGTTGGAATCTCGAATCCCGATCTGCGCAAGGTATTCGAAGAGAACACGGACCAGATCAAACGTCTCACAGGCGCGTCGACGACGGACATCTCCGCGAATCTGAATGCGCCGAGGGCGTCGGCGAAGTTTCTACTCACCAGTACGGACGAAGTCGCCGTGCCGCTCGAAGGCCTGGTCGACTTCGCGGAAGAGACGAAGCGGTTGCAGAAAAAGAAGGAGAAACTTCAAACCGAGGAGAACAAACTTCGTGCGCAGCTTGCGAACCCTGATTTCGCGGTCCG
>DASRIM010000002.1:0-6141 GCA_035649995.1 Pyrinomonadaceae bacterium
CCGATCAGTTTTCCGTACGTGTCCCAGACCGTCAGATTGCTGACGACCGCTTTTCCGGCGATCACAGTCTCGCCGCTCAACAGGTCCACGCCGGCGGCACGCTCGCCGCGCTCATCGTAGGCCAGCCGCAGCACTGGGCCATTCAGTCGCAGCGTCCCACCGCTCTTCTTGATCGACTCCGCCAACCGTTCGGCGACACTCGCCGGACCACCCTCGATCGAGTAGAACCGATCGCTACCCGGTAGTAGGGAAGTTCGAGGAAGATCGACCGGCAACTCGGAGAAGACTCGCTCGTAGATCTCACCGCGCCCGAATCCGCTGTAGAGCCCCATTCCCGGTTCGAAGTCGTGTCCGCCAAATTCGACGCGCGCGACGCACCCGCCGACCTGCGAATTTCTCTCGAACAGGCACACCTTCGCACCACGCGCGGAGAGCAAAGCAGCGACGGTCAAACCGCCGATACCGCCGCCCACGACGACTACGTCATACGACATAAGTGACCGAGTAATTGACCGGCAAGCTCGAAGCCCGGAGTCGTCGGCGTAACCTGCTCGCCCTTCTCCAGAAGACTACTGTCGATAAACGGCGAAAGGACGAGAACCAGCGACTGGATGCCGTTGAAAACAAGGTGAATGATGAACGGCGGCAGGACCGAACCTGAGTACGCGCGTGCGAGAGTGAGGGTGAAACTGAGCAACGTGATCACCGTGATCACACCGATGTTGTTCGAGTACTGAAAAACGTGGACGCCCGCGAACAGCAGCGACACGACGACGATTGCCACGGCGACGCCGGCCGCGCGCTCGAGCGCTGAATAAAGAACGCCGCGGTAGATCAACTCCTCGGCCAGCGGCGCCGTGAAGACGGCTACGAATGCGGTGGCGAAGCGGGCCGGCAAAGAGCTTTCGACGAGCAAGTCCAACTGCGTTTTGTTGCCACCCAAAACCTGCGTCACCGCCCATCCGATCGCGAGCAACACGAACGCCAGCAACACGCCGAGCGCGGTGGTCAGCATCGGGCTCATGTTCTTCGGCCACGAAAATCCCGGCATCCGGGAAAATGGCAGCCGGCCGCTCTGAGTCACGTACAGCCACACGACTCCGAGCGTCAATAGGTGCGTCGGAAGGATGCCGATGATCGACAGGAAGATGAGCGTCTTGTCGCTGGCGAGATCTTCAGGGCGCGGCGGGCCGAAGTTTATCCAGTTATATGCTACGTAAGGCAGTGCGACGACAGCCGGAATGAACAGCAAAAACAGCACACTCGAGATCCACACGAGAAAAGCGTTGCGCACTTCCCGCCATTGCAACCCGCGAGTGTCAGCGGACGGCGGCAGCAGGTCGTCGCGAACAGCTCGTTCCGGAAACCCTGCGGGCTCGCCTGTTGGCTGGCCTGTTGGTTGGCCTGTTGGTTGGTCGGCGAGCGGCGTCCCTTGCTGCGAATTCTCGTTAGTAATCACTGTCAGTGGAGTGTAGGAGACTTGGAAACACAAATCAAACTATCAAACTGCCGGGTAGTCGATCTCGAACATCGATGAACCGACGCGCGGCGCCGCAAGCATCAGGGCGATGATCGTTTTGGCGTCCCGAATCTCGCCGCTCGTGATCATTTCGAGCGCGTCGGCTAACGGCATACGGACCACGTCGAGGACCTCGTCCTCTTCGAGTTGTTGTTGGCCTTCGGTGAGCTCGGTCGCGAGGAAGACCCACATCTTCTCTTCACAAAATCCGGGCGACACAAAAAACTCCGACAGCTTCTCCATTCGACCCGCAGTGAGCCCGAGCTCTTCCTGAAGTTCGCGCGCGGCGCCGGCGTCGGGGCGTTCGCCATCGGCGAGTGTGCCGGCGGGCGCTTCTAGAAGATAACGGACCGCGGGATGGCGATACTGTCGCACGAGCGCCACGGTGTTGTCGTCGAAGACGGGCAGGATCACGGCGCTGCCGTGATGATGGACCACTTCGCGCTGGTAAGTCAGTTCGCCTTCACGCACGATGTCGACGGTGACGTTGAAGACGCGGCCCTCAAACACCTTTTGGCTGCTGATGATTTTTGGCAGTTCCATGTTTCCATTCTCCAATCAGATAGAGCGACCCGGTGACACAGATCATCCCGCTCGCGGGCGTGACGCTTAGGGCGATTCGCATCGCGTCTGCGACGTTTTTGGATTCCAGGGCGGGCACGCGAGCAAATTGTGACGCGATTTCGGAAAGTGTTTCCAGCGATGCGGTACGCGGGTTCTCGATCGGCGTCAGGATGAGCTGGTCGGCGAGCGGAAAAAGTATCTCGCCGATGCGCTCGAGTTTCTTGTCGCTCATCGCGCCGAAGACGAGCGTCAGCGGCCCACGACCAAATTCGTTTAGATAATCACGCAATGCTTCAGCGCCGGCAGGATTGTGCGCGCCGTCGAGCAGAATCGGTGGTTCCTGCTCGACGAGCTCGAGGCGCCCTGGATGCCGAGCCGTTTCGATGCCTTTCACGATTGCGTCGCGCGGGATCGAGAGACTCTCGGCGACTCGAATCGCGACCGCTGCATTCTCAACCTGGTGCCGGCCGCGTAAACCGATCCGTTCGACATTCGTGGAATCCGCGAGAACCGGATCCACGCCCGTTTCTCTACAGCGCTGCAATAAGACGGACAGAGCGGCGGGTTGTTGTTTCCCGATGATCGCGGTCACGCCCGGACGAATGATCGCGGCCTTCTCGGCGGCGATGCTCTCGATCGTTTCGCCGAGGTACTGTTCGTGGTCCATCGCGATCTGCGTGACGGCCACGACTTTCGCTTTCACCGCCGTCGTCGAATCGAGCCTGCCGCCCAATCCTGTCTCGAGAATCGCCAGCTCGACGGCAGCTTCGCGAAACGCAAGCAACGCGATCGCGGTGACCTGTTCGAAAAACGTCGGGAGCGCGTCGATTTGTCCGCTGTCCAGCAAACGTTGCGACGCGTCGCGCACTGTTGTCGCGTGACGCGCGAAATCTTCTTCGCCGATCTGTTTGCCTGCGATCTGAATGCGCTCGGTGATCGAGACGAGATGAGGCGACGTGTAGAGCCCGCTCTTGATGTCAGCCGCCCGGCAGATGGAATCCAACATCGCGGCAGTCGAGCCTTTCCCATTGGTGCCTGCGATCTGAACCGCCGGATAAGCGAACTGAGGATTGTCGAGACTTTCGAGGAGGAGCTCGGTGTTTCTGAGGCCGAGTTTGAGCGCCAGAATCTCATGGCCCAGGCCAAAGAGATACTTGACCGCGTCTTCAAAATGCATCTGCGGTTTAATTTCTGGAAGTCGCGCGCCGCCTGGCCCGTTCGATATCGGACTCGCCGTGGATCTCGGGGTTCATCATGAAGTTCAGCAACCTGATGATGTGGTTGCGCAACTCGCGTCGATCCACGATGTCGTCGATCATGCCGTGGTCCAACAAAAACTCGGAGCGTTGAAAATCCTTTGGCAGTTTTTGCCGGATCGTCTGCTCGATAACGCGCGGACCGGCGAACCCGATCAGCGCCTTCGGCTCCGCGAGAATGACGTCGCCGAGCATGGCGAAACTCGCCGTCACGCCGCCGGTAGTCGGATCAGTCAAGACGGAGATGAACGGCAAACGCGCTTCGTCGAAGGCCGCGAGCGCCGCTGAGATCTTGGCCATCTGCATCAGCGACAGCGTGCCTTCCTGCATGCGCGCGCCGCCGGACGCGGAAAAGATTACGACCGCGCTGTGTTCGCGCATCGCGCGTTCGATCAGCCGCGTAACCTTCTCGCCGACAGCCGAGCCCATAGAACCGCCGATGAACGACATGTCCATCGCGCCGGCGACGACCGGATGATCGCCGACCGTGCCGCGGCCACTGATGATCGCTTCCGGAATGCCGGACGAGTCGGCCGCCTGAGTAAGACGCTCCGCGTAGGGTTTGCTGTCGACGAATCCAAGCGGATCGATCGAGATCACCTCGCCGTCGATCTCTTCGTACTTGCCGTCGTCAAACAGCAACGCCAGGCGGTCGCGTGCGCCGATGCGGAAGTGATGGCCGCAGTGTTTGCAGACCTGAAGCCCGTCCTCGAGCTCGCCCTTGTAAAGATGGGCCTCGCAGCCGTCGCATTTGACGAAGACGTTTTCAGTCTTCACCACGCGTTCTTCGGGCGGAACGGACTCGATGCGCTTGTTTTTCTTACTGAACCAGGCCATAGGAATGGCGGCAAGCCTAACACAAAAAGGGTGTGGTTAGAACTCGATACCCTGTTGGGCCCGAATTCCCGCGGTAAACGGGTGTTTGATCTCGGTCATTTCGGTGACGAGGTCCGCGGCTTCGATGAGTTCGGGTGGGGCGTCGCGCCCGGTCACGACGATGTGCAAGGCGGGTTGCGCGGCGCGGATCGAGCGAAGTTCTTCCAGCACCTCTTCGATGGGAAGCATTTTGTAGCTGAGCACGTAGACCAGTTCGTCAAACACGAGCAGATCGTAGTCGCCGGAGCGCAGCTTGTCGACACAGAGCGCCCACGTCTCGCGTGCGGTCTTGATGTCCTGTTCGGGGTTTTTGGTGTCCCAGGTGAAGCCGTCGCCCATCGTGTGGACTTCGATGCCGAGTTTTTCGGCCGACTCGTGTTCGCCGTAGCGGTCGTTGCGCGATTTCATAAACTGAATCATGCAACAGTTCAAGCCGCGTCCGGCGGCGCGCATCATCAGTCCGAGCGCGCAAGTGGTCTTGCCTTTACCGTTGCCGGTATGGACCATCAGGAGTCCGCGCGTCTGCTCCTGGTAGTCCTTGCGGCGCCATTTGTATTTCCTTGCTAAGTTAGAGGCTGGCACGGATTTGACTGATCAGGCGACGGATTCTTTCAGCGCGTCTTCAGTGATGTCGCCGTTCGCTCGCTTCACTGCGTCCTGCAAGAGGCGCACGATGACGTTCTCGGCCTCTTCCCAGCTTCCCTTGAGCGTGCAGCCCGCGGCGTTGCGATGTCCGCCGCCGCCGAACTTCTCCGCGACCTTCGCGACGTTCACGTCGCCCTTGGACCGCAAGCTGGTGCGATAGATTCCCGGTTCGCACTCTTTCAGCATCGCAACGGCTTCGACTTCGCCAACCGTCAACGGATAGTTGACGAACCCGTCAGCGTCTTCGTCCGAAGCTCCTGCCTGGCGCTGCATGTCGAGCGACTGGCGCATGCACGCGACGCGTCCCGTTTCGTCGCGTCTCGCCGTCGACAAGACCGCACCCATCAACTGAATGCGGCTCCACGGATAGCTCGCGAACACTGCCTCCGCGGTCTTTGCCGGTTTCACGCCTGTGCGAACTAGTTCGGACGCGACTTTGAACGTGCGCTCGGTGGTATTGGAATAGTGAAACGATCCCGTATCGGTGATCAGCGCGGTGTAGACACACTCCGCGATCTCGCGCGTGACGCGAACGCCGGTCGCTTTGCACAGGTTGTAGATCATCTCGCCCACGGCGGAGGCGGTGGAGTCGATCCAGTTGATTGTGCCGAAGAGAGCGGTCGTCGAGTGGTGGTCGATGTTGACGACGAACTGTTTTTCGAGATCCGCGAGCCCGGGCCGCGTGATGTCGGAACACTCGATTACGAAGACGGCGTGGTAACCGGGATCGACTGCGGGCGTGACGCGCACGTCGCTTGCGCCAGGCAGTTGCTGGTACGCGTGCGGCACGGGATCGCGCATGATGACTTCGACGTCTTTATCGAGGGCGCGCAGCAACCAGTAGAGACCGAGCGACGACCCTAAGCTGTCGCCGTCGGGGCGAATGTGCGAGGTGATCGCGAAACGACGCTTTGCTTCGATCAGCTCGACTACTTGACTAAGCATATGTCTGAGATCTGAGATCTAAATTTGAGATCTCCGATCTTAATCCTTTCCTTGTCTCTCCCACTCTCGTTCGATCTGTTCGAGCAATTGATCGACTCGCTCGCCTTCCTCTTCGACGCGATCGCGCACGAAATGAATCTCGGGCGTGCGGGGCAGATTCAACGAAAGACCGAGTTGCTTGCGAACGTACGGCGCAGCGTGCTTCAAAGCAGACAGCGCCGTTTTGTGTTCCTCCTCGTCGCCGGCAACGGTGACGTAAACGCGAGCGGCCCGTTTATCGGAGGAGAGACGAACATCGGTTACGGTTACCGTGGTTAATCGCGGATCTTCGAGCTC
>DASRIM010000003.1:0-6465 GCA_035649995.1 Pyrinomonadaceae bacterium
GGCAAATCCTCTTCAGGGGGGAGGTAGTTGGTGGCGAGGCGGAGGTAGCAGTCGATGATGCCGGCGTAGGAGAGGGCGTAGTTGGGGTCGTGCTCGATGGCCTGGCGGAAGTGGATGATCGCCTTCTCAATCCCGCCCCGAGTGTACTTGCTCCAGTGATAACGCCCTTCCAGATACGCCTGATACGCTTCCGCGCTCTCAGTGTAACGCGTCGTCACGCGCTTCTCTTCCTCGCCGCTAAGCTTCAGCTTCAGAGCAGCGAGCAGTTGCCGCGTGATCGCGTCCTGGACCTCCAGAATATCTTTGATCTCACACTCGAAGTTCTCACCCCAGATCTGCCACCCACTACCAACCTCAACCAGTTCGAGCCCAATCGAAATACCCGGCCGATGCGACGTAAGCCGCCCAACCAGCACCACCCCAACACCAAGCTCTCTCCCCACCACCCGCGGATCCAACTGCTTCGACTTGTAGCGAAACACCGCACTGCGCGACATCACCCGCAGCTTCGAAACACGCGCCAGATTGTTGACGAAAGTCTCCGTCAGCCCATCTGCTAAGTATTCAACCTCAGAGTCACCCGTAGCATTGACGAAGGGGAGAACTGCCATAGTACGCGGCGGCGACGCCGCAGCCTCACCATCGAGCCCATTCTCCGAATCAGAACCGTTATCTCCAGCATGAACAGCCCTGACATTGGCAACGAATCGATACCCGCGCCGGACCACAGTCTCGATGTACTTCGGTTCCGCGCGCTCATCGCCGAGAGTTCGTCTGAGCAGAAAGATCGCTTGCGTAAGATTCGAATCTTCGACAAACGTATCGGGCCAAACTTCCTTCAACAACTCATCCTTCTCGACAAGTTGACCCGCGTTAGTGACGAGTACGATCAGGATCTCAGTAGCCTTGCGCGTGAGCGCGACCATTTCACCGGTGCGCGTGAGAACGCGTTGGGCCAGTTCGAGACGGTAAGGACCAAATTCGTAGTACAGAGTGTTGTTATGAGGCATCAGTCCCTTTGAGAACGCACTAATAACTATTTGATTTTCGTCTAAGGACTTCTGGGCGTTATGTGAGTATAGTTCGCGCCGTCGTCAAGCGCCGCTGCTGTTAGACGGGCTGCGAGATTCTATGAGCAAGTCTGAAGAATGGCAAGAACCGAGATCTTCTAATCGAGCTTCTCGTGAGGCGTTTGGTCCGGCCCAGTTGAGAGAGGGGGCAACATCAACTGGTGGGATAGGTGGGTGTCCCGTAGCCGGACTTGGGTACCTCACCCCAACGACCTTCGCTCTTGCGCCTCAGGCAGTTCGCCCAGCAACGGCTGGCCCGAGGCGCAAGACGGCGGAGCATATCAGAGTAAGCGACTCCCTGATGAAGCCGCCGCTCGGCTAGAGCAAGGGCGCGCGATGGAAGTCTACAATACGTGCTCCTTTTGTCGCGGCCCTTGCCTGACTGCTATCCTTCCACCGCTTCAGAATGTCGCAGTCAAACGCCCAACTAAAAGATCGCGTCCGTGAGTTCTGGCAGACCCATCCCTGCGGGACGAAGTTTGCCGACGCGCAACCGGGTTCGCGAGCGTTCTACGAACTCGTCGAACAACATCGCTACGAAAAAGAGTGGCACATTCCCGAAGCTGCCGGGTTCAGCGAGGCCAAAAACCTGCGCGTACTCGAAGTCGGTTGCGGCCTCGGCACTGACGGCGCTCAGTTTGCCCAGGCCGGCGCCGATTACACGGGAATCGATCTGACGGAAGCAGCAGTCGATCTCGCGCGCCGGCGGTTCGAGTTGTTCAATCTTCCGGGTACGTTCCGCATCGCTGACGCCGAACGGCTCGATTTCGCCGACAACTCGTTCGATCTCGTTTACTCGCACGGCGTGCTGCATCACACGCCCGACACCGCCGCGGCCGTGCGCGAGATTCATCGCGTACTGCGTCCCGGCGGACGCGCCGTCGTCATGCTTTACCATCGCAACTCATACAACTACCGCGTAAACATCTCACTGCTCCGCCGCGCCGGCGTTCACTTACTCAGATGGAACCCGGGAATCGCATTCGTCCGCCTCGTCACCGGCGAACCGGAAGATTCGTTACGCGAACACGCGCGCCGTTTGCGATCGGATTCAGCGTATCTCGGTTCGCAGGAATTTCTCAGCCAGAACACCGACGGCGCGGGTAATCCGCTGGCCCGCGTCTACTCGCGAAACGAAGCACGCGAGCTGTTTAAAAACTTCGCCAGGGTGGAGTTACGAACGTACTTCTTGAATAAACGATGGATACCTCTGGTTGGCGCGATTCTTCCTCGATCGCTCGAAGCACAACTCGCATCGCGGTGGGGTTGGCATTTGTGGATCTATGCTACAAAGTGAACCACGAATGAAACGGATCTTGATCACTGGCGGCGCCGGCTTCATCGGCTCGCATCTTGTCGATCGCCTACTGAACAGCGACGTCGAACAGATCACCGTCGTCGACGACTTCAACGACTTCTACGAGCCCGATATCAAACGCGCCAACATCCGTGCGCATTTAAATAATCCGCGTTACCAACTCGTCGAAGCCGACATCCGCGACGCCACCGCACTCGAACAATCACTCGCCAATACTCAATTCGATTGCATCGTTCATCTCGCGGCGCGCGCCGGCGTCCGGCCTTCGCTGGACCAACCGCGCCTGTACAACGAAACGAACGTCAACGGCACGCTCAACCTCCTCGAGCTCGCACGACAACGCGGCATCAAGCACTTCGTCTTCGGCTCGTCGTCGTCCGTTTACGGCATCAACGCCAAGGTTCCATTCAGCGAAGACGATCCGATCCGCCAACCCATTTCACCCTACGCCGCGACGAAAGGCGCCGGCGAGCTGCTCTGCCACAGCTACTCGCATCTTTACGCCATCCGCTGCGTCTGTCTTCGCTTTTTCACTGTGTATGGACCACGGCAGCGTCCCGATCTCGCGATCCACAAGTTCGCGCGTCTGATCAGCGAAGGCAAACCAATCCCGGTCTTCGGCGACGGCACCACGCGCCGCGATTACACCTACATCGACGACATCATCGACGGCGTCGTCGCGTCTATCAATTACGACCAGAGCGACTACGAAGTCATCAACCTCGGCGAGTCGCGCACGGTCGAGCTTCGCGAACTGATCGCGCTGCTCGAAAAAGAGCTCGACGCGCACGCCGTGATCGATCGCCAGCCGGCGCAACCCGGCGACGTCCCGCAAACGTTCGCCGACATCACGAAAGCGCGAAAGCTGCTCGGCTACAACCCGCAAACACAAATCGAGGAAGGACTGCGGAAGTTTGTTGATTGGTTCCGAGGAGATTTGTCCTAGAATAACCGCGGCATGAAGATTCTTGACGAACAAGGATTATCGCGAGAACTGGACCGGGTTGCCTCTGAAACCGCCGCGCCGGAAATCTCGATCTTTCTTCCCGTCTACAACGAAGAACCGAATCTCCTGCCGCTGCACGCCAAACTCGACGAAGCACTCAAAACGCTCGATCGCTCCGCGGAGATCGTCTACGTCGACGACGGCTCGACTGACGGCAGCCTGAAGATCCTGCGCGAAATCGCCGAACTGGATCCGCGCGTCCGCGTCGTGGCGTTGCGCCGCAACTACGGACAGACCGCGGCGATGGCCGCCGGCATCGATGCCGCCAGCGGCAAAGTCCTGATTCCAATGGACGCGGACCTGCAAAACGATCCGTCTGACATCACGCGTCTGCTACAAAAACTCGACGAGGGATACGACGTCGTCTCCGGCTGGCGCAAGAACCGCAAAGACAAAATGATCACGCGCAAGATCCCGTCGATGATCGCGAACCGCGTGATCTCGTGGATCGGAGGCGTGCCGCTGCACGACTACGGCTGCTCGCTCAAGGCTTACCGGCGCGAGTCGTTGCAGGACGTACGCTTGTACGGCGAGATGCATCGCTTCATCCCGATTTACGCCTCGTGGGCCGGCGCGCGCGTCACGGAGATTCCGGTCAAGCATCACGCGCGCACGATGGGCAAATCGAAATACGGTCTCTCGCGCACGCTCAAAGTCGTCTTCGATCTGATGACGATCAAGTTCATGGCTTCGTATCAAACGAAACCGATTTACGTCTTTGGTTCGTTCGGTGTATTTGCCTTCGCGATCTCGCTGCTCGCGGGACTCTACGCCGTCTTTCTCAAGATCTTTCACAAAGCCGACTTCGTGCAGACGCCTCTGCCGATCCTGACGATCGTGATGTTTGCCGTCGGCGTACAATTCCTGTTGATGGGCCTGCTGGCCGAGATGCTGGTGCGCACGTATCACGAGTCGCAGGCCAAAGCGATTTACGCGGTGCGCGAACGGTTGGGATTCAAGAACGACAAGTCCTGAAACAACATGTGCGGAATTACCGGTTGGGCCAATCTTGATTCACACGCGCCTCCTCCCGACGGCGCAACCGACCTGCTGCACGCGATGTGCGAGCGGATGGTCCATCGCGGGCCCGACTCGGAAGGTTTGTTTGTAACAAATGGCGTCGCGCTCGGCATGCGACGGCTCGCAATCATCGATCTCGTTACCGGAGAACAGCCCGTCTTCAACGAAGACAAGTCGGTTGCCGTAATTCTCAACGGCGAGATCTACAACTATCGCGAGCTGCGTTTGCAGCTCGAGAAGCGGGGACACTCGTTCCGCAGCGCGTCGGACACGGAAGTGCTGCCGCACCTTTACGAGGAGTATGGCGACGACATGCTCCGCGAGCTGAACGGCATGTTTGCCTTCGCGTTGTGGGACAGCAAGCGGCGCCGGCTGTTGATTGCGCGCGATCGTTTCGGAGAGAAGCCGCTTTACTGGGGCGTCTTTGCAAACACGCTGCTTTTTGCTTCCGAGCCGAAGGTGCTCCTGGCCCATCCGGCGTGCAAACCGTCGCTCGACCTTCAGGCGCTGCGGCACTATCTCTCCTTTGATTACGTGCCGGCGCCGTTGTCGATCTACAAAGGCATCAACAAGCTGCCCGCCGCGCACAAGTTGACGTTGCAAAATGGACGCGTTTGCGTCGAACGCTACTGGCAACTGAGTTACAAGACCGCCGAACCCGTTCCGAGTGAACAGGAAGCGGCGGAGCAGTTGCGAGAGCTAATGGCTGACGCGGTGCGGATGCGTTTGGTTTCCGACGTGCCGCTAGGCGTGCTGCTTTCGGGCGGGGTTGATTCGTCGACAGTGGCGGCGCTCGCGGTGCGCGCGTCGTCAGAAGCAGTGAAAACATTTTCGATCTCGTTTGCCGAAGCGTCGTTCGACGAGTCGGCGTATGCGCGGGGAGTGGCGAAGTTTCTCGGCACGGACCATCACGAAGAGCGGTTGAGCGCGAACCTGGCGGCAAACCTCGTGAGCGAGATCGGCGCCTGGATGGACGAACCGTTCAGCGATCCGTCGCTGGTGCCGACGTATCTGTTGTCGCGCTTCACGCGAAAACACGTGACTGTGGCGCTCGGCGGCGACGGCGGCGACGAGTTGTTTGCGGGTTACGCGATGTATGCCGGACATCGTTGGGCCGAAGTTTACAAGCACGTTCCGGGACTGCTGCGGCGAGGGTTAGTCGAACCAATGGTGCGTTTGTTGCCTGTGAAGACGAAGAACCTGTCGTTTGATTACAAGGCGCTGAGGTTTGTAAACGGCGCGAAGTACGACGAGGTTGCGAGGCATCATGTTTGGTTCGGTTCGTTCACGCCGGAGGAGCAGCGGCAGTTGTTAACGGCTGAAGTGCTTGGCGCGACCGACGGCGACATCTACGCCGAGGCGCGGCAAGTTGCGGCGGAATGTGATAGCGACGATCTCGTGACGCGCATGCAGGGCGTCGACACGAGCTTTTATCTCGCGGAAGACATCCTGACGAAGGTCGATCGCGCGAGCATGGCCGTGTCGCTGGAAGTGCGCGCACCGTTTCTCGATCCGCGGGTCGCCGAGTTTGCGGCGTCGTTGCCGTGCAACTACAAGCTGCGCGGTTTGAAGACGAAATTCATTTTGAAGAAAGCGGTCCGCGAAATGTTGCCGCCGTTTGTCACGCGCCGCGGCAAGAAAGGTTTCGGCGTGCCGGTGGCGGAGTGGTTGAAAGTTAAGCTGCGGCCGCTGGCGCGAGACCTGTTGTCGCCCGAGCGCGTGCGGCGAGCGGGCGTGTTCAATCCGCAATACGTCGCGCGATTGCAAGACGAGCATGAGCGTGGCGTCGCGAACCATCGCAAGCTGCTCTGGACGTTGTTGATGTTCGAACTATGGCACGAGAGCTTTGTCGAGACGCCGCGACGGATCGAGACGCTGGTTAACAGCAGGTGACGGATCCTTTTCAGACTGCGTACGATCAACTCCTCGCCTGGTGTCGCGAACACGATTTCGCCGGACACGATCCGTTCGACGCGCTGAACAGCCGCGTCTTCCAGGCCACGCCGTTAGCAAACTCACGAAACGCTCGTTTCATCTGGACGCAAGTAGTA
>DASRIM010000004.1:0-9923 GCA_035649995.1 Pyrinomonadaceae bacterium
GAACGTAATCTTGCACTCGAACTTGGTTGCTTTCCCTCGTTCTTGCGTCGGCAGGATCAATCCGTACAAGAGCGGGTTGATCACGAGCGTGCGGCCGCGCCGGAGTTGATCCAGAATGTCCGGCGTTTCCTTCGTCGTAAAACCAAACTCCAGCGCAGAGCTCCCCATATCGGAGAATCCGTAGTCCTTGAGCAGGCTCTGCTTGATCGTCTTCTTGTTTGCTTCAAATAGCGGCGCCACCGACTCGGCAAACTTGGTAATAGTGTCGGGGTTGAAGCCCGTGTTTGGTTTTAGAAGTTCGGTGATCTTGTCGAGGACTTTGTCGAGGCCCCAGTCGACGTCGATCGTCTTGAAGACGGTTGTCTCATACGACTTCACCAACAAGTACAGGGTTTGTTGAAGTGAAAGCCGGGCTGCTTGTCCGAGGCGGGCAATAACCTGGTTCGCTTCAGGGCTCAGCTTTTCAAGCGCATGATCGCGTTCCGAGTACATAGTGACCAGCGCGTCGGCATTGCTTGCGAGCCGAGCGTAACCATCGCCGATTGCCTGTAGCACGTCGCTGAGCTCTTTAAAGACTCTGGCCTTGTCTTCGTTCAGGGTACGGATCTGGTCGACCATGTCCTTCCACGCTTTACTTGCGGCGATCAGCTTGGCGAGCTCGACCTCGATCTCCTCTTCCGAGACGTGCAGGGCGCCTATTGCATTGCCGGCCATCGAGAGCGCCGGCCCAAGCCCATCCCCGGCCGTCGCCCACGCGCTCGCCTTCTTTTTTGCTTCTTCTGCGTTCGCGGGATCCTTTGCCGGCTTCTTGGCTTCGTCTTTCGCTTTTTTGGCTTTCGAGGCGCCCTCGCGGGCCTTCTTGATGGTTTCGCCGATCTTGCTCAACGTGTCGGGAACCCCTTCCTCCTTGATATCCGCGGCGAAGGTGGCTAGCTTGCCGATCGTTCCCAGCACTGGTTGGCCCACCGGAATAACCTGGCAAATAGCAGCCGCCATCTTGACTCCGAACTTGATGGCCGCCTGCTTCTCCAGGTTATTAGAAGCCTCTCGGAGCAGATCGGCCCTCAGCGTCTCCAGGTTCCTGGACAAGGTTTCGAGCCGGTTTTGAATCGAGGTCAATTCGTGATCGATGCTCTCCATCCTCGCTTCCGACTGAACAAGTTGTTCCGCGACCCGAGCGGTGTCTTTGTTGGTTTGCTCGATCGCACTGCCGAAGGCGTTGGCGGCGCTCTGGGCTTTATTGGACTCGTCCGCTACCCACTTCGCTAATATCAGGGTTCGCAGCGCGTCCTTGGTATCGAGGTCGTAAAGACGCAACGTAGCCTGGAGTGAGAGGAAAGGCATGTAACCCGCAGGGTTGCCAAAGTAGTCTAGCTGCGTGCGCAAGCGGTGCAACATGGTGGCGACTTCGGTCTGCGCGGAGTTCCATTGCGCGGCATCGTTCTCGGTCCACGGAATGCTCTTGTCTGCACTTGCCGGCCGCGGTGCGGCGAGGGCAGCTTCGTACGGAGTAAGGAGCGCGATCAAATCGTTGCGTGCTTCGGCGAGAAACGCGTCACGCGCGTATCGCAGCACGGACTCGAGCTGAAGCGGATGGACCCAGGCGTTCGCGATATCAATGGTCCTGGGCGCAGCGGACTTTCCGCTCCCGCTGGTTGAAGCCTTTGCCGTATAGCCGATGCCGGCCTTCGTGTATCTCGTCTCGCGCAGGTCCATGTCTGCGCCTGCCGCAGTGTCGCTAAACGCGTCGAATTTAATTGTCAGGTCGTAGTGGGTCGCCGTGCTCGGATCTCCGGCCTTACCTCCGGGGCAATCGGGTGCCTTGTCGCCCGGTTCGGCCGCGGTATTGTCGAGACGCGCGATGAGGTCTTGCCGGTTCGACACCCACGAACCCCCGTTTCCACCAGAGCCGGGACGGCCGGGCTCGAGCGCGTCCTTCCCGCTCGTCGGCCAGTTATCTTCTCCGCGCTGGCCGCTATCGAGCGGGAGTGGTCCCCACTTCCATCTCCAGGTGGCGAACACGCAGGGATTGGGGAAGGTGACGGTGTATCTATTGTAGTGGTGCGCGTACGTCTGATCGAAGAAAGTCGGAACCCACACCATCGAATCGCCGTCGTCCCCCTTCTTTCCGTGGCCCGCGTGCTGGCCACGGCCGCCGCGGCAGATAAACAGCTTGTTTGAGTCGTGTGACTGCTCCTCGATCTCCTTGATGAACACTGCGAGGTTGCCGGCGTTGCGTCCTTCGGCTCCGTTGTCGCCGCCCTTCTTCTGAATGGGATCGTAGTCAGCCGCCTTGTCCATGGTCCAGTTCAGCGGGGATGTGTTGATGCTGCCTTGTTCTTTGAAGACGAGGCGGCGGGCGTAGATAGCTACTTCGATCTCGGGCAGCGACAACTCACCATAGATCTCGAGAGTGTCGCAGGCTATGAGGATCGCTCGTCGCGCCGGGAGTTTTGTTGGATCGAGCTTTTGCGTGCGCGGAATGTTGAAGGCGTCATACAGATTGTTTTGGTGTCCAGCCTTGAACACGAGATTAACTCCGGCGATCACGTTCTGCTCGACACCATCCTCTCTGGTGTGCTTCGAGCGATGGAAATACAGCGAACTGGTTGGGAGCGGCGCTTCGCCGTGACTCTGGAGCGTCTCGCGAACGGGCGGTATCGTCAGGGGGGCGTTTGTCATTTGAGATATGCGTCCTTATTTAGAGATTCTGAGCGTTTAATTCGCGGCCGCTAAAGACGTGAGGGTCACGAACAGGCTGCTCAACGAGGGTACCTGAAAATTGCGGAAACTAATTACACCGACTTCGCGAAAAACGCAAACTCATTTGACGATTTCGAAGCCTACCCATTGTGTGCTCGAGGGCTGCTTGTCTCGTGACGCTTTGTCAGTAATTGCGATCTGAAGAAAGTAGTTACCGGGTTCGAGATCCGGAGCTAAACGGAATGCGCCGTTGATGAACAAACGTGAGAGGTCCAACTGATTCTTGATCTCGATTGGTGTTTGAGACGGTGAACCGATGATCTTGCCGTCGCGGAAGAGTTTCGTCTCCATCATCAGGTCCGGTAACCGCGTTGCGGGACTGATTGAAGCGTTGTACGTCATAAACCCGAAGTAGAGATTCGTATTAGCCGCGAAGCGTCTGGCGGGAGGAATTGCCATGGCGGCCGCCGGCGTAGATGTTTGACTAGTCTCTCGCAATACAATTCCTGACAACGGTAAACCCTTATCATTGAGATTCGGAACTACCACGAACTGTCCTGCCGAACCGATCTTGGCCGACGTCAAGTCGCGCACTGCAATTCGCACTTGATACGAGCCCGGGTTTTTGGCGGGTAGGTCGAACCTGAGACGCACGGCGTCGCGCAGGCCGTCGCGCAACGCTTGCTGGTACTCGTTCTCCGCCAGGCTCAGCACGACGTCACGTTTGACACGATCGATAACTACGCCGTTGTCGCCAAACACCACGCCGTGCAATTGGAGCGGCGTTTCGCGGCGTCCATTGGCGGAAGTGAAGCTCAGACTCGCCGGGTCGAGATAAATAAAGGAGCGAATTATTGAACCCGCGCTCTTGTCGTTCGAAAAGAAAGAGTTCAGCTCGAGCTCGAGATCCTGCGCGCCGAATGGCGAGAGCAGCGCCAGGTTGGTCTGGTCGGTGATCGTCGGACGTGTGCGGTTCGCCTCCTCTTCAGTAACACCATAGAAACCGAAGCGCGTGCGGAGAGTCATTCCCGATCGGTTTACCTTCGCTTTGATCTGATGGAATTTCCGGTTGAAGGTTTCCGCCGAGGGCCGGTAACCGAGCAGGTAATAACCGCTCTGATCTTCCAGAATGCGATCGAGTTGAAAGCCGTTTGAGTTATGAATCTGAAAACCCCCGGTTCGCTCTGCGAGTCGCAAACTGCCCTCCCGCCGCTCCTGCAACACTCGTGACCGCGAGCTACTCAAACTGCCGAGCCGCGCTGAACGTTCCGGAACACTGCCCACTCCGCCAGTCGTGTAAATACTGCTGGGGACGGCGTCTGCCGCTGTGATTCCCGTGTATTGCAACCCTTGCGTATCGACTGAATAGATCACTACCGAAGAGCGGATGGCTGTTTCGGTGAGCTTTTGCAACCAGCCGCCGTAATTCCTCACGTCGCTGAGTAACACTTGCTCTGCTCCCTCAGTGCGAGCCTCCTCTCTGCGAATCGGTATATCGTCGGACATGAGGATCATCGACTTGCGGCCCGGAAGCTGGCCCATTGCGTCCAGGACGAATCGCACGGCTTTCAATGTTTGCTCGACACTGTTGTAAAAGCAGCCTCCGGCTCGTGGATCCTCTTCGCGCGATAAGGTCGCCATTCCGAGACGACTGCAAGGATTCCAGCGCAGCCGTTCCACCGCGCGGTTCAGCATGCGCTTCTCGTTGGTGAACTGCTGCAACGCGCCCATCTGGCCGCCAGTGCGGATAATAGCTATGAGATCGTTTGGCTGGACCTGTTCAGCGATGAACTTTCGCACCTGACTGCGCACGTGGGCCATGCTTTCAGCGGAGATGCCGAGATCGTCGACCACGATACCGATGGTGCGTCTCGCTACGTCGCGTTGTATCGGACCGACCGGAGGAACGCTGGTTTCGTCTTTCTTTGACGCAGGTGGCGGAGCAGAATCTCGCGAACCAGAGCTCGGCACGTTTGAGATATTGGAGATGTAAGCAAAGCTCGTGATCGTCTGTTTCTTTCCGTCTTCATAGATCTCGAAATCATCTGCCGTGAGGTTCGTAACGGGTTTACCGTTTTTGGTGACCACCGCGTCGATTTGCACCAGGTTGGTTGTGATTTTGACGACGTCGTCCTTGTCGTCGGAGGGTCGGTCGGACGGCTTTGTCTGGGCGAGTCCAGAGACAAAAATACAGAACGATACCAGCAGGGCAAAGATGAGTCTGTGGTTCATTGAGAGTTCTCCGAGTCGTCGGTATTAGGGAGAGGTACCTGGGTTCAACGCGCTCGGCCATTTTTGATCGGGAGAATGAAAATGTCGAGAGCCGCTACTGGCGCCCGCGTTCAAGACCTCTTGATTTTTCGGGAGCTCGATCAATGACGCTCAGTTCTTCTTCACTTCGACAGGTACGTCAAAGCAATCACCCGAGCCCGCCGACGCCCATTACGCCAATCAACAGGATCACGGTTCCAGTGACTCAGCCGTCCAATGTCCGTAGTAGTTGATGAAGTGTCCGCCGTGCGACTTCAGAATGTCGCGTACTCTCCCACGCGCTTCATTGTCTTTCGCTCCAACGCCGATGCCATAGTGACTACCCTTCAACTCCTGCTCGATCTTCCTGACGAGTCCGGGAGCATCGTAGTACTCCTGCGGTTTCTGGGTTGAACGAATGACATGAACTGACACTTCGCTCGCGTCACCGGGCAGTTCAATCCGTTGGCGGCTCTCCTTAACGACAGGCGTGCTCCGATCGTCTCATAAAGTCAGGATCAGGAAAAAAAGTCAAAGAGTTGAAAGAAAGGAAACCGGCGTTCAATGCTGGCACTACGCAGCGATAAGGAGTTGACATGAATTGGCGCGACGATTTCGACGACGCTTCTGAAGTCGAAGAGTGACTATTTGTTGGGCCGCTCAGTGACTGGTTTACCGGATGTGCCGGGTAGTTCGGATTTCGCGCCACCCGCAGCTTCTCCTTTGAACAGGTCATCCAGGCTGGCGTAAGCATAGATAGTTGGCGCATGGTCTTGCATCAGGCCGCCCGTATCCGCGGTAGGTCCATAGTTACTGTGGAGGTCATGGCCCAACATGCGAAGCATCGCCATCAATTGCCCCCGATGGTGCGAAGTGTGCGTCAGGCGCCGCGTCATGACCCACACGCGTGGACGACGCACATCAAAGAATTGTGTTTCTTCCTCCCACCAGGTTTCCGGCTTCTCGCGTAAGGCGATCAGGCGTTTCTGGCTGTCCTCCGCATACCGTTTCATGAACATCAAACGAGTTTCCTCTTGCGGCAAAGGTGGTGCGCCCACGTCGATGCCCAGCATGGTGCGAAACCAGAGATCCTCACTCACGCACTGATGGACCATCTGTTCGTGCACGCTGCGTCCCCTGGGATCACCATCGCGCGGTCGCACCGGAAGATCTTCGTCCTCAAACTCACTCCAGACGCTGATCACTTTAATGCGTTCTGTTTCGTAGGTATCGACGAGAAAATCGTATTTCATAATTGTCTCAACCCTACACCCGGCGGATCAGGTGTGTGGCTCTGGAGTCTACGGCGCCTTTCAAGGCAACTCTAGAACGAAAAGATCGCGGCAAACTCCGAGCGGATGTTATGTGTCGTGTAGCTTGGAATCCCGCGAAACAGAGGTAAGGCGCCAAAACGATCCGTCGCGTGTGTGCGGTAGAGTCCCTGCTCGTAACCGAAGGTCACGAACGAATTAAACTTGTATTGCACATTACCCGAGAATAGATCGCTTCTTGCGCCGCGCGGACCGAAGCGCCGCGCATCGCGAGCCGTGGCCTGATCAAAGCCGTAATAAAGATAAGCAGTCCATCCGGCATTGCGCCCGTTCGGATCTGCGTCAAAGATCCTCGAAAGCGGAAACCCAAGCTGAACGAATCCTCCTTGCCCGCGCACTGGTCTTTGCGGAGCTACAGCCGGTTGGCCGTTCAGCAAACCAAACACAACTGTAGATGAACCATCAATCGAGCTGGCGGTTGCGGTTGAAGTCAGGCCCGCCGTGTCGTTGAAGTTTGAGAGTAGTTGGCCCGCAAGGAAGAAGCGCAGATCTGAGCCGCTGTAATATTTGCCGACTGCCGTTACAAAGCGTGTGGGCAATTGAAATTCGACAGAGTAGCCATTGCTATCGCTGCTTACTTCCGCACCACTGGGAAATGCCGATCGGAATGCGGCCGGTACACTCGCGGCTGTGACGATGGCAGTCCGGCGTCCGTGTTCGAAGCTGACAATCAGTTGGGCCGGGACAACACCGGGTGCTCTGTCAAATTGCCACTGCGTGACAAAGCGTCCTTGAATCGCCGGCTGTTCCGAATCAGCCCCCTGTCGTTCGCCAAACCCTAACTGATCCGCGACGTTGGCCGGCAAGTTTCCGAATGCTGGAAGGACAATGGCGATTTCCGGCTGGAAGGCGAGCGCTCGAGAGCCGCCCACCGCGTAATTGAAGCCAAAGCGGGCTTGAGGAGCGCGCTCATAGGCCGCTCCATACCCAACTCCTCCGAAATTGGTGTTTTCGATCGTGTTTGGCAGGGTAGACGAAACGAAAGGGGTCCAGTCCTGTCCCAGAAGTACGAAGCCCGTCGTATTTTCTGAAAGCCTTCTATCAATGCGTACCCAGGCGAGTCGAATCGAAGGATGGCTCGAACGAATTGAAGAGATATTTCGATTATTAGCGCGCGCGAAATTTCCTTCGAAATCAAACTCTATCTTCCCGGTTATGGCGGTTTTCGGAGCCGGATCAACCCACTCGAAATTCGCGCCAAAGCGAAAGGCGCGCGCTTTGAGATGAAACTCCGGAGAACCGTTTGGACCAGTGTCTCCAGCGAGTAACGGCAACGGGAAATCGTTGCCTTGCGGTGACGATGAATCGTGAATGATGCTGGTTTTGAAGAAACCGTAAAGTTTGATCCTGGCTCCCGTTCCCAGCTTGATATCAGGAATTAGTCCCTCGCGTTTGGGGGATTCAATACCCAGGAGACGAACGGGAGCGACGGCCGCAATCTGAGCCGGTGCTTGAGGAGTCGCCGGCGTTGTGCTTTCAGTCGCCGCCGTTGACGGCGCCGCACTTTCTACTGCGGACGCAACTGTCTTAGTCGCATCTTCCGTTGGAGCGACAGTTCGTACGGCCTCATACTCCGCGGCTGAAAGCAGGCCTTTATCACGCAACAGAACGGCCAGACGATTCCGTTGCTCGGATGGCGTTCCACTAATGCTGATTGACCGTCCTTCTTCATCGTTCAAAACACCTTTGCTTATCAGCACGCGTACAAGCGGATCCGCGATCACGCCGGGTTTCTTTTCAGGCGCTGTCGCGGGTGCAATCGACTCGGTCGATTTCTCAGGTTTCGTTACACCCGAATTCCGATCGAAGTTTGAAGAACTTGACTGCGAGTATGAGATTGACGAGGAAGACTGGATGACGAACAGACACAAAGCGGTCGATACAAACAGACGACTCAGCTTAATCATGACGTGCTCCTCGTTGCTGCTCTTCACGCGCACGTTCGTAGTCGTCGCGCGCATCACGCCCGGTCACCTCCTCATACCACGCTGGATGATGTGTCCAGGCCCACTCTTTCCTCACCGTGCCGTCGATCATCGATCGAAACGTGCCAGGCTGCGCCGCCGTGCCCTCATAGATGTGGATGATGAAGCCGGCAAGCATCACCAGCGCGCTCAAGTCATGGACCACGTAACTGACAGCGACCACCCAACGTGGAACTACGTGATCGAACCACAGCAACAGCCCGGTGATTAGAAAAAGAACCGCGCTCAGAGCGATGAGCCAGAAATATAGTTTCTGACCCGCGTTGAAAAATCCTACGTCCTTTGGCTCGACTCTCTGCGTGTTGGAAACATAGGCCCTGAATCGACGCATCCACCTGCTGTCGGACGTGGTCCAGTGCATTGGCGCAAACCAATTCAGGAATTGAAAAAAGAACGCGATCGTGAATGCAAGACCGAACCACGGGTGCAGGAAGCGCGTCATTGGGCCGCCTCCGAAGAGCGGAGTGAGCCAGCGATAGAGCCACGGCGAATAGATCGCAAAACCGGATAGAAGGGAAAGAACGAAGGAGATAGCGACGAGCCAATGCAGTACACGGGTATAAACCGGATGCCGCAGTAGTTCGCCTCGATGTACTACAGTACGGCCGTAACGGCCAAATTCGCGTTCGGCCTTCTCATCAAAACGCTCCACGGAAGTACTCATGGCTTCTCCTTCCTACTTGCGTCTACTTCGTCTGCGTGACGTGTCAAGACCGGCTCAGGTTCGGGCTGCGGCAGTTTTGGTCCAGCCGTGAGGCGATGGAAGAAAACCGCCAGCACGCCGAGACCGGCGAACAGCAACCCAGTCGGTTTAGCCAACCACTTCCAGACCGTGTACGACGGTGGAATGACCGGATTAGAAGGTAGACCGCCATAAAGTTCGGGCCTCGTAATGTCGTGCAGTACATAAATCACGTGCGTGCCGCCAATAGACGGGGGATCATAGACGCCGGCGTTTGCAAATCCCGATTGCGTTTGCAGTTGTGTTGCCCGCGTACGCGCAATCTGCACCATGTCTTGTTTTGTTCCGAAGCGGAGACAACCCGTAGGACACGCTTTGATACAAGCTGGTTCAAGTCCCTGCCCCACGCGATCCGAGCAGAGCGTGCACTTGAAAACCTTCTTCGTCTTCGGATGAAACTTGGGAATGTCGAAGGGGCAACCGGAAATACAATAACCACACCCGATGCAGTTTTCCTGTTGAAAATCAACGATGCCGTTCTGGTACTTGATAATCGCACCATCGGCGGGACACGCACGCAAACATCCGGGATCCTCGCAGTGCATGCATTGATCTTTGCGCATCAACCACATCAGATTGCCGTCGCGTTCGTGTTCGACAAACTTGATCAGGTTCCAGTAGTTCCATTCCGTGGAGGGCATCGTTTGATAACTATCGTCGAAGACAGTTTCGCGAAACGGATGATCGTTCCATTCGACGCAGGCGACCTCACACGCTTTGCAACCGATGCAGGTTGTCACGTCGATGTACTTGCAGACCGGCGCCTCGCGACGCGCGTCCTGGCCGGGAATCGGTCCTGGATGGGCCGAGATTTCCTGTATCTGAAAGGTTCGCGGGTTGGCCATGTGAGCCCTCCTTTCTAGGCTTTCTCGATCTTCACAAGGAAGCCTTTAAACTCAGGTGTAAAGGCAT
>DASRIM010000005.1:0-7505 GCA_035649995.1 Pyrinomonadaceae bacterium
CGGACGATGAGACGGTTTCGTCATGGGCGAGTGGATTGCGCGCGCGGATTATGTATTTCAGTGTCAGGAAAGAGTTGGAGCAGGGAGTTTTCTTGCGCGGTAGAGAGCTGGTCTATGCCGATCGAAGCGATCGGAGCGATCAGGTTTTGCTGAACGTCGATGAATTGAAATTGCGTGGCTTGCACAACGTCGAGAACGTCGCCGCTGCGTTTGCCGCGGGAATCGCGGCGGGCGCGAGCGCCGCATCGATGGCGGAGACTGCGAAACGGTTCAATCCGGTGGAGCACCGGCTCGAATTTGTCGCGGAGATTGAGGGCGTCAGGTTTTACAACGACTCGAAAGCGACGAGCGTTGACGCGACACTGAAAGCGTTGGAAGCGTTTGCCGAAGACGCGGGGAAGATCGTTTTGATTCTCGGCGGGCGAGGGAAGAAGGCGCCGTACGAACCGTTGGCGTCGCTGGTGAAGACGAAAGTGCGAAAGCTCGTATTGATCGGTGAAGACGCAGAGACGATCGCGAATGAATTGGGTGGCTTTGGATCCGTTCAATTCGCGTCGAATATGAACGATGCGGTTGCAAGTTCGTTCAGGGCTGCTGAACCCGGGGATGTGGTATTGCTCGCGCCCGCGTGCGCGAGTTTCGACATGTTCGAGAGTTTCGAGCATCGCGGGAACGTGTTCAAAAGTGCGGTTGGGGATCTGAAGTAAGCAAATGGCGCGGAAACTGGCTCCAGACAAATGGCTCTTCGCTGCGACGACCGGACTCGCGTTGTTCGGCGTCGTGATGGTCTATAGCGCCTCGGCCGTCATCGCTGAACGCGAGAACGGAAACCAGTTTTACTACGTCATTAAGCAGGGCGTCTGGGTGGCGATCGGCTTCGGCGTGATGTTGTTGATGATGCAGTTCAACTATCAGCAACTGAAGAGCCGCCGGCTCGTCTACGGTTCGCTGTTGCTTTGCACGATCGCTTTGATGAGCGTGTTTGCGTTCAGCGCCACGAACGGCGCGCATCGCTGGTTGAAGTTTCCCGGTTTCTCGCTGCAGCCGTCGGAGCTTTCGAAACTCGCGCTGATCATTTTTCTCGCCTACTTCCTCGAAAAGCGCGCCGGTGAAGAAGGTGATCTCTGGCGGACGTTTGTGCCGTGCGGCGTGGTGACGGGATGGCTCGCGTTGCTCGTCGTGATCGAACCGGACTTCGGCACCGCGATGATGCTGGTTTTGATCTTTACAGTCGTGATCTACACGGCCGGGGCGCGCGTGCTGCACCTGGCGATGGCGGCCGCGCCGGCGTTAGTTGTGGCCGCGGGCTTGTTGATTTTCGTCCCGTGGAGGTTGAAGCGTCTCGTCACGTTTCTCGATCCGTGGGCCGATCAGCAGGGCGCCGGATTTCAAGTGGTGCAGTCGTTGATCGCGATCGGATCGGGTGGGTCGAACGGTCTCGGGTTCGCGCAAGGAAAGCAGAAGATGTTGTACTTGCCTTTCGCGCATTCCGATTTCATCTTTGCCGTGATCGGCGAGGAGTTAGGGCTCGTCGGAGCGCTGGCGGTCGTCGCGGTGTTTGCGTTGTTTCTCTGGCGGGGCGTGCGGACGGCACTGCTCGCGCCGGATCGATTCGGCATGTTGTTGAGTCTTGGGATCGTGGCGAGCATCGTGGCCCAGGCGCTTTTCAACATCAGCGTGGTGCTGTCGTTGGTGCCGACAAAAGGAATTCCGCTGCCGTTCATTTCATACGGCGGCTCTTCGCTGGTGCCGACGCTGGCGGCCGTCGGCATCCTGCTCAACGTCTCGCAGCACGCGAGCGGTTCACTCGACGTCGGACTGCTCGACACCGTGAAGACAAAGGCTCGCGAGCAGAAGCAACTGAAAGTCGCCGCGGCGTCTGGACCACGCACGCGGTTTTGATCGTTGACAATGAGAGTACTGATCGCTGCCGGCGGAACTGGCGGACACATTTATCCGGGCATCGCGGTGGCCCAGGAGATCATGCGACGCGACGCCGGTTCGAAGGTGCGTTTCGTCGGCACTTCGCGCGGGCTCGAAACGCGATTGGTCCCGCAAGCGGGATTCGAGTTGTCGCTCATTGAAAGTGCGGGCTTGAAAAACGTGACGCTGGTGGCGCGAATGCGCGGGCTGGTCCTGTTGCCGAGGGGTTTTGTTTCGGCACTGGGCCTGATTCGGCAGTTCAAGCCGGACGTTGTCGTCGGCGCCGGCGGTTATGTTTCCGGGCCGGTGGTGATGATGGCCGCGCTCAGGAAGCGACGCACGCTGGTGATGGAATCGAACGCGCTGCCGGGTATGACAAACCGGATGCTCGCCCGGTTCGTTGATCGCGCGGCGGTCTCGTTCGAGCAGGCGCTGCCTTACTTCCGCGGCAAGGGAATCGTGACCGGAAATCCCGTGCGGCGAGAGTTCTTTGAGATACCGCCGAAGCAACGGGAGCCGGGGAAGCTGTCGATACTGATCTTCGGCGGTTCACAAGGCGCGCGGGCGATCAACGACGGAATGATCGCGGCGTTGCCGTTACTGGAGAAGTTGCGGCCGGCGTTGCGCATCAGGCACCAGACTGGTCCGGCGGATTTTGACAAGGTGAAGACGGCGTACGCTGCCGCCGGTTGGAATGAACAAGCGAACGTGAGTAGTTATATTGACAACATGATGGCTGACTTCGCGGCGGCGGATCTCGTCATCTGTCGCGCGGGGGCGACGACGACGGCGGAACTGATCGCCGCCGGCAAGGCGTCGATCATGATTCCGTTTCCGTTCGCGGCTGACGATCACCAGCGGAAAAACGCGGAAGCGCTGGAAGCGGCGGGTGCGTCGAAGATGATCTTGCAACAGGATTTGAGCGGGGAGCGATTAGCGAAAGAGATCCGTGTTTTGTTGGATTCTCCTGAAGAAGTGAATCGAATGGAAGCAGCGAGTCGCAAGTTAGCGCATGGTGATGCTGCCGTTAGTGTGGTGAACTTGATCGAGGAATTAATTAGTTAATGTTTCGCAGAATTCAACACGTCCATTTTGTCGGTATCGGAGGCATCGGCATGTCCGGCATCGCCGAGGTGCTGATCAACCTCGGCTTCCGCGTGTCCGGTTCAGACCTGAAGCGATCGGCCGTCACCGATCGGCTCCAGCGACTCGGCGTGGAGTTCTTCGAAGGTCACAGCGCGGAGAACGTCGGACAGCCGCATGTCGTCGTCCGTTCAACTGCCGTGCGCGACGACAACCCCGAGATCATCCAGGCCGAGCGGCGTTCGATTCCCGTGATTGCGCGCGCCGAGATGTTGGCTGAGTTGATGCGGCTCAAGCCGCACACCGTCGCGGTCGCCGGCTCGCATGGAAAGACGACCACCACTTCGATGGTTGCGACCGTGCTCGGACACGCCGGTCTCGATCCGACGATGGTCGTTGGCGGCGTCGTCGGCGCGTTCGGTTCGAACGCGCACCTCGGAACGAGCGACCTGATGGTCGTCGAAGCGGACGAGAGCGATCGATCGTTTCTGATGTTGACGCCGACCATCGCGGTCGTCACCAACATCGATCGCGAGCACATGGACTACTACCACGACATGGACGACGTCCGCACTTGCTTCGCGAACTTCGTCAACAAAGTGCCGTTCTACGGTTCGTCCGTGTTGTGCCTCGACGATCCGAACGTCCAGGCAATCATTCCGCTGCTCGTTCGCCGCCGCCTGACATACGGTTTCAGCGCGCAGGCTGACGTCTCTGCCCATGGCATTCGCCACGACAGCAATTTCGGATCGAGCTTCAACGTCTGGCGCGGCTCGGACGTGATGGGCGAGATGGTCCTGCGCGTGCCGGGCGTACACAATGTTTACAACGCACTCGCCGCGATCGCGGTCGGGTTCGAGTTGGAAGTGCCGTTCGAAAAGATCGTCGAGGGCTTGCACAACTTCACCGGCGCGGGCCGGCGTTTTCAGGCGAAAGGTGAAGTGAACGGAGTGCTTGTCGTCGACGACTACGGGCATCATCCGACCGAGATCCGCGCGACGCTCGCGGCGGCGAAACTCGGATCGGGCGGCAGGCGAATCGTCGTTCTGTTTCAACCGCATCGTTACTCGCGCACGAACGATCTGATGCAGGAGTTTGCGCGTTCGTTCAACAACGCTGACGTGCTGTTCATCACCGACATCTACGCCGCCAGCGAGGATCCGATCGAAGGCGTGACCGCCGAAGCGTTGACGAACGCGATCAAGCGCTTCGGTCACAAAGACGTCAACTACATCGGCGAGCTCGAAAACGCCGCGCCGGCGTTGCGTGAATGCGTTCAGGCCGGCGATCTCGTTTTGACGTTGGGCGCCGGAACCGTCAATCGCGTCGCCGATCAATTATTGAATCTATTGCGAGAGTCTTAATTGAACGATTTAGAAAACAACCTGGCGGAACGCGACGCGGTGCTCGAAGAGATCGCCGCGCGGCTCGGTGTGCGCGCTGAACGCGGGCGTCGCTTCGCGGAGTTGACGAGCCTCCGCGTCGGCGGCGCGATCGATTGGGTCATCTCGCCCGAGACTGAAGAGCAAGCGGCGGCGATCGTTTACGAGTTGGACGAGGCGGGTATCGGCTGGCGCGCCCTCGGCTCCGGCAGCAACGTTCTCGCCGACGATCACGATCATCATTACGTCGTGCTGAACATGAGCGAGCTGAAAGGCGACGTGCGCATTGAAGGCGATCGGGTCTGGGTCAGCGCCGGGTATTCGCTGCCGCGTTTGTGTGTGGACGTCGCTCGCGCCGGGCTTTCAGGAATCGAAGGGCTCGGCGGGATTCCGGGAACTGTCGGCGGCGCGCTCTGGATGAACGCCGGCGCGTTCGATCACGAGATCGGGACGGTGACGGAAACTGTGCGCGTGGCGCGCGACGGTAAAGTCGTAGACGTCCCCGGCGAAACCGTCGAGTGGAACTATCGTCACACGTCGTTCAAAGACGGCGAATTGTTGCTCGGCGCGACGCTGCGTCTCACGCCGGACGATCCCGAACAGATCAAGGCCCGAATGGACGACGCAAAAAAACGCCGTCTCTCGACGCAGCCGCACGGCGCTCGTTCCGCTGGTTGTTTCTTCAAGAACCCGCCGGCCAGCACGATCGGCACCGGCAAGATCATCGACGACATGGGAATGAAAGGACAGCGCCGGGGCAGCGCGATCGTCTCGCCGGTCCACGCTAATTTCATCGTCACGGAGGGCGAGAACGCGCGCGCCGAAGATGCGCTCGCGCTGGCGGAAGAGATTCGCGAGCGCGTGAAACGCGAACAGGGGATCGACCTGGAGTACGAAGTCGAGCTCTGGCGCGCCAATCCCGAACCACCACCGACTGAGAAGAAGGAGTAGCGCAGTGAAAGATCAAGTCATCGCTCAGAAAGTGGGTAATCGCACCGGCATCGGTAAAGCGAAATCCGGCACAGGCCAACGGCCCGCGCGCCGCGATCGCGAGCCGGGTGTGAACATCGCGACGCGTTTGCGATCCCTCGTCGGTTACGTTCCGCTCGCGCTTCGCATCGGGCTGGTTGCGGTCCTCGGTTTGGTCGCGCTGGTCGGTTATCGAGCCGCGGCGTCGGCAGATTTCTTTCAGGTGAAGAAGGTCGAGACGCGCGGAGCGGTGCGTGCCTCGAACGACGACATCAAGGCGTCGGTGCTGCGAGACGTCGGCGAGACAGGCGTGTGGCGCGCGGATCTCGAATCGGTCAGCAAGCACCTCGAGCGCTTGCCGTGGGTCCGTACTGCCATCGTCACACGCGTGTTGCCTGACGGCATTCGCGTCCGCATCACTGAACGCCAGCCGCAGGCCGTTGTCCGCACCTCGTCAGGCCGCTTCATCTGGGTAGACGACGACGCGGTTTATCTCGGCGAGATGTCGCCGACGGATCAGATGCCGGCGTTCTTTCTGCGCGGTTGGAACGAAGAAGACTCGGCTGCGGCGCAAACAGAGAACCGCGCACGCATCAAGAGATTTCTCGAATTGCAGCGCGAGTGGGAAGCGCAATCGCTTTCCGAACGAATCAGCGAAGTGAACTTACTCGACCTGCGCGACGTGCGCGTGCAGCTCGCGGGCGACGATTCGCAGATCGAAGTTCGCCTCGGCTCGCAGGACCAGGGCACGCGTCTTCAGAAAGCGCTGAACGTTCTCGACGCGCAGCGCCAGACGACTCGTGGTCCACTCATCAGTTACATCGATCTATCACAGGGAAAGAGAGCAATCGTCGGTTTGGTTACCGGCAATCAGACCATCGCTGACGGATCTGAGTCGGTTCGACGGTAGACGAATCTGAGATCTCGGATTTGAGACCTGAGATCGCAAACGGAGCACACCCCCATGGCCAAGCGTACGCAACACACAATCGGTCTCGACATAGGGACAAGCAAAGTGACGTGTATCGCAGGTGAGCCGGGTGAAGGTGGATTGCTCGAAGTCGTAGGAATCGGAGAAGCGGAAGCGCGCGGTCTGCGCAAAGGCGTGATCGTCAACCCCGACGCGGCGGTCGACGCGATCAAGAAAGCAGTTGAAGACGCGGAACGCATGAGCGGGCTCGAAGCAGAAGAGGTAACGATCAACCTGGCGGGATCACACATCCTCGGTTTCAACGGGCAGGCGATCGTCGCAGTCTCCGGACGCGATCGCGAGATCGTCGCCGAGGACGTGCGCCGCGCCATCGACTCCGCCTGCGCGATTCAACTTCCGGCAGGACGCGAGATCGTCGATCGCTTGCCGCAGGAGTTCATCGTCGACGATCAGGACGGCATCAACGATCCCGTCGGCATGATCGGCGCGCGCCTCGCGGTGAAGGTCCACATCGTGACGAGCCCGGTCACCGCGCGACAGAACGCAATCAACGCCGTCAATCGCGCCGGACTCGTCGTCGCGGACATGGTCCTCGAACAGTTGGCGGCCGCCGAAGCGTCGCTAACTGAAGATGACAAAGAGTTTGGCGCCGCGCTGGTGGACGTCGGCGCGGAGACGACCGGGTTGATTATTTACCAGCGCGGCGCGGTCCAGCACACGGCCGTGTTCCCACTTGGCGGCTCGCATTTCACCAACGACATCGCCTTCGGTCTGCGCACCCCGATCCCGGAAGCCGAGAAGATCAAACGCACGGTGGGCTGCGCGTGCAGCAGTTCGTTGAGCGACATGGAGCGCGGCGAGCTGGTCGACGTGCCTTCCGTCGGTGGACGCCCGCCTCGTCAACTCTCTAGACAGATCCTTTGCGACATTCTTCAGCCTCGTGCTGAAGAGGTGTTGATGCACGTCGCCGACGAGATCAAAGACGCGGGTTGGGAACGTCAACTCTCGAGTGGCGTCGTGCTCACCGGCGGCGGTGCGCTGCTGCACGGCATGACAGAGATCGCGGAACAGGTATTCGACGCGCCGGTGCGGCTCGGCTATCCCGAACGCGATCGTTTTGGCGGGTTGATTGAAGACATTCAGAGCCCGGCGTGGGCGGCAGCCGCGGGGCTCGCACTGCTTGCTCATCGTACGCAGGCAGCGGAGATTCGCACCGG
>DASRIM010000006.1:0-30002 GCA_035649995.1 Pyrinomonadaceae bacterium
CATCGATCGAATGCTCGATAAGAATTTGACTCGCGGTTGGGCGTCGCTGTTTGTCGCGGTGTTGTTCATGGGCGGAGTTCAACTCGTTTCACTCGGCATCATCGGCGAGTACCTCGGCCGCATTTACACGGAAGTGAAGCGCCGTCCGCTTTACGTGGTCCAGGAACGGCTCGGGTTTGCACGGAAGAAAGAGGCGGCCAAAAGCGAAGAGGTGAACGCTGTTGTCTAGCGACCTCGCCCCGCTCGCGTCTCGCGCCTCAACGCGAAAAATTCTGCTCCTAGTGCTCCTCGTCGTGATGGCGTTGGGTGTTCGCGTGCTGACGTTGCAGTTCATGCGCGCACATCTCAACGATCCCGGTTGGTTTCAAACCGGCTCCTACGCGAAATTCGATCGACAAGCCCGCGCGATTCTCGAAGGACGCCAGCACCTTTTCTGGATCGACGACCCGACTCGCACGGATCTCGCGCAGTATCCACCTGGTTATCCAGCCATACTGGCGGTCGTTTACGCGTTTACCGCTGACTGGTCCGCGTATTCGGCGCAGATCGTGCAATGGGCCCTGGACGTGGTCCTGTCGCTCGTGTTGATCGCCGGCATCACGGTGACGGCGTTTGGATGGCGCGCCGGCGCCGTGGCGGGATTTCTTGCCGGACTGTCGCCGCTGTTCGCGATGTACGGCGCATATCCGTCTCCTGACGCGCCGACGACGTGGTTCGTGCTGGCGGGAAACTGGTTGTTGCTGCTCGGCGCGAAACGCAACAGCGTTTGGCTGGCGCTCGGCGCGGGAGTGATGCTTGGCGTTGCGTGTTGGATTCGCGTCAACCCGCTGTACCTCGCGGTTGGTTGGGCCATCGCGCTGTTGATCGTCGCGAAAGCGCCGTGGAAACGTCGAGTGATCATGGGCGCGGCGGTGATGTTTGCGACGGCTTTGGTGATCTCCCCGATCGTCATTCGTAACTACCTCGTCTTCCCTGACTTCACACCGACTGGCGGAACGATCGGCGTCAATTTATGGGAAGGCCTCGGCGAGACGGAGCTCGGACGGCAACACGGGTTCCTTTATGGCGACGACAAGTTGATCGAGCACGAGCGCGTGAAGATGGGCGTGCCGCCGAATGTGCCGTTCGATTCGCAGTGGCCCGACGGCATCCGGCGCGATCGCGAGCGGACGCGAGAATCGATGGCTTTCATCAAACAGCATCCGGTGTGGTACGCAGGCGTGATGCTCGGACGCATGTGGGGAATGCTGAAGGTCGCCGGCGATCCGGTACCATATTGCGGCGTGGCCGGCTTCAACGTGACGAGCGCGAAGACGTTGCCGCTGGCGTGGCAGGGCGGTGTCGTAGCGCTCGGCGTGAACGTGCTGGGGATGATTCAAAGCGTGACGCGGTATCTGTTCCTGCCGCTGGCGGCGTTAGGAATCTATCTCGCGGCGCGTCGAGACATATTGGCGACGGGCGTTTTTCTCGTAACGATACTGTACTATCTCGTTCCCGGCACCGCCGCGCACACCGAGATTCGTTACGTGCTGCCGATGCACGGTTTGCTGTTTGTGTTTGCGGGCCTGGCGGGCGACACTCTATTACAGCGTTTGTTACAGATACGAAATCGATGAGTTTTACCACCGACGCAAAAAGCATCACCAACCCGCTCCCTCGCGAAATGATGGAGCACACGTATCCGATTCTCTACGAGGTGGAGCAATCGCATTGGTGGTACATCGGGCGCCGCCGCATCATCGCGGGCTTCGTCGAAGAGATCTGCCGCAAGGTGACTGATCGTCGCCCGCGCATTCTCGACGTCGGATGCGGAACGGGCGCGAACTTGTTGCTGCTTTCGAAGTATGGAGAGGCGGAGGGCGTTGACGTTTCAGAAGACGCGCTCGCGTTCTGTCGCGAGCGTGGACTGGACCGGGTAAGGCTGGGCGCCGGTGAAGAGTTGCCGTACGACGATGGCGCGTTCGACCTGGTTACGGCGTTCGACGTCGTCGAACACATGGACGACGACCTCGCGGGACTGCGCGAGTTCCGGCGCGTCCTGCGGCCCGGCGGGCGCGTGCTGTTGTTTGTTCCGACGTTCATGTTCCTGTGGGGTTTGCAGGACGAAGTCAGCAATCACCGGCGGCGTTATCGACTGCCTGAACTGCGGCGCGTACTCGAGCAGGCGGGATTTGAGATCGAGCGCAGCACCTACGCGAACATCACGTTTTTCCTTCCGATTCTGCTCGTGCGGCAGTTCATGCGCTTGACGGGGATCAGGACCGCAACGGAGAACAGCATCAACGTGCCGGCCTTCAACCGCGTCTTTGGCGCAATACTCGGCGCCGAGAGCACGATCCTGCGTTACCTGAACCTGCCATTCGGCGTCTCCGGCTTGTGCGTCGCGCGTGTGAAAGACTAAGTCGCTTCCGGCATGCTGCTCAATCGTTCGATTATCTGCTTTGGCGGTGAGGACTGGTGGTACCACCATCCGCATTCCAAGGCCCACCTGATGCGCAAGTTTGCGCGCGCCGGAAACAAGGTCATCTTCGTCAACTCGATCTCGATGGGGCTGCCAAACCTGGCCCACAAGGACCTGCTTCCGCGCATAAAACGAAAGCTCGGCAGTTATTCCAAACTCGCGCGGGAGACGGAGGACGGCATCACCGTCGTCTCGCCCGCGAGCCTGCCGTTCTTCGGCAGCGCCGCGGCGCGTTCGATCAACCGCCGCGCCATCAGCGCGCAGATCGGGAGGCTTGCCCGCAGCCGCGGACTCTCGAAACCCATTCTCTGGATCGCCATTCCCACGGCCGCCGAGATGATCGGAACGCTCGATGAGTCGGCAGTGGTCTATCACGTGTCGGACAAGTATGATGCGAACACGATGGACCACGCTACGGATCCGGCGCACATTCGCAAGCTCCACGAACACGCGATCGACGCCGCCGACCTCGTCTTCTATTCCGGACGAAAACTTTTCGACGAGGCGACGCGCGGGCGTGATCGTTCGTACCTCCTGGAACAAGGAGTCGACTTCGAGCACTGGCGGCACGTCGGGAACGGCCGGCTGAGTGTCGCGCCCGAGATCGCAAGCATTCCGCACCCGCGTCTGGGTTACTTCGGAGCGATCGAACCGTGGCTGGTGGACCAGGAGCTGATCAAACGCGCCGGGCGCGAACGGCCGGATTGGCAGTGGATCTTCATCGGTAACAAGTCGCGCGGACTGGAGATAGAAGGATTGCCCAACACGCACTTTCTGCCGCCGGTGCCGTACACGGATCTGCCACGTTATGCGGCGGGATTCGACGTTTGCGTGTTGCCGTGGGAAACTGAGCAGTCTTTCACGAGTTACGGCTCGGCGATCAAGGTGCGCGAGTACCTCGCGACAGGCAAGCCGGTCGTTATCTCGCCGCTGCCGGAGTACGAGCCGATGCGTGACGTGCTGCGCATCGCGCGGACGCGCAGCGACTTCATCGCGCTGGTCGAAGATGCGCTGCGTGAGAGCGATCCGGCCGCGGGTAAACGACGACAGGATGCTGTTGCTGGTGGAACGTGGGACGCGCGCGCCGAGTGGGTGAGCGGATTGATCGAACGCGTGCTGCAACACAAATGAAGCAGGTATTGCAAAACAGAAAAACCGGTAAACCGTTCGTCGGCGAAGTGCCGGTGCCTGCGTTGCAACGCGGCCGCGTGCTGGTGCGCACGGTCGCTTCGTTGATCAGCGCGGGAACAGAGCGTGCTTCAGTCGAACTCGTCAGCAAAGGATTGCTCCAGGAGGCGCGTCAGCGCCCGGATCTCGTGAAGGCCGTCGTCGCCAAGGTGAAGAATGAAGGACTGCTCAACACGTTCGCGTCGGTGCGCGACAAGATGGCGGCGTCGCAGTCGTTGGGTTACAGCGCGGCAGGCGTCGTAACGGCCGTCGCCGAAGACGTGACTGAGTTTCACATCGGCGATCGCGTCGCGTGCGCGGGTGTCGGTTTCGCTTCGCACGCGGAAGTGCTGTCAGTGCCGAAGAACCTGTGCGTTCATCTTCCGGAGCAGGTCAGTTATGAAGCCGGCGCGTTCGGCACGTTGGGTGCGATCGCTTTGCAGGGCGTTCGACTCGCGGAGCCGACGCTGGGCGAGTCGATCGTCGTCATCGGCCTGGGGCTCGTGGGCCAACTCACGGTCCAGCTTCTGAAAGCAAACGGATGCCGCGTGTTCGGGCTCGATCTCGATCCGGCGCGCGTGTCGTTGGCGACGGAGCTCGGCGCGGATCGTGCCGTTGTTTCCAGCGATGACGCCGCGGCCGAGATCGACAAGTGGACGCGCGGGCGCGGCGCGGATGCAGTGCTGATCACCGCGGCGACCGATTCGAATCAACCCGTCGAACTGGCGGCGCGAGTGTCGCGGTTGAAGGGACGCGTGATCGTCGTCGGCATGACCGGCCTCGACATTCCACGCCAACCATTCTTCAGCCGCGAGCTGAAGCTGATCATCTCAATGTCGTATGGACCAGGCCGTTACGATCCCGAGTACGAAGAAAGAGGTCACGACTATCCGCTTCCGTACGTGCGTTGGACTGAAAAACGAAACATCGAAAGCTTTCTCGAGCTCGTGAACGACAAACGCGTCGACGTCGAACGACTGACGACGCATCGCTTCAGCATCGACGAAGCAGAACGCGCGTATGACTTGATCTCCGCGGAATCGACAGCGTCGTATCTCGGCGTCGTACTCAATTACGATCCGGAGCGTGACGTCAATCGGCGCGTGCTGTTGAACGCGAAGCGCGTCGAGAAGGCGATCAGGTTGGGCGTGATTGGCGCGGGCGGTTACGTACCTGCGATGCTGTTGCCGCACTTCAAAACGGAAGGCGTTGAGTTTCGCTCGATCGCCACCGCCACGGGCGTATCAGCGCACGACGTCGGCAAGCGTTTCGGGTTCGCCTACGCTGTTTCGAGTGCGGAAGAAGTGCTTGACGATCCGGATATCAACCTCGTCGTCGTCGGCACGCGACACGACTCGCACGCCGAGCTCGCGCGCAAAGCTCTCGAACGAAACAAAAACGTCTTCGTCGAAAAGCCGCTCGCGCTCGACGACGACCAACTCGACAACGTGCTCGAAGCCGCGGCCAATTCGTCCGGCCGCTTGATGGTCGGTTTCAACCGTCGTTTCTCGCCACTCGCTCGCCAGGCGAAAGAGTTGTTCGCCGGCCGCAGCACGCCGCTGTCCATACTCTATCGCGTGAACGCCGGCCGCATTCCGAAAGAGCATTGGACGCAGGATGCGCTCGAAGGCGGCGGCCGCATCGTCGGCGAGGTCTGTCACTTCATCGACCTGATGCAGTTCTTCACCGGCGCCGCGCCGGTCTCCGTTTTTGCGGAGTCGGTGAGCGCGAAGTCGGATAAGACAGTTGACGCTGACTCCGTTTTCATCACGTTGCGATTCGCCGACGGTTCGAACGGCTGTGTCGCCTATCTCAGCGAGGGCGACAAGACGCTCGCGAAAGAACGCATCGAGATATTCGGCTCAGGCAGGAGTTGTGTGCTGGACGACTTTCGCCGCGCGACGTTCTATAAAAACGGGCGCGAGGAGCAAGTGACGTTGAAGGCCCAGGACAAGGGCCAACAGGAACAAGTCAAACAAATCTGCGCCAGCGTTCTTCAAACCACTGAACCCCCGATCGGTGTTAACGAACTGGCCGCGACAACTCGCGCCACATTTCGTGTCCTTGATTCGTTACGTGAACAGCGTGTTTTTGAGGTTTAACCGTGTGCGGCATTGCCGGAATCATTAGCAACCAGCCTGAAACACGGATTACACGGATGCTCGACGCGATCGAGCACCGTGGGCGCGACGATCAGGGCATCTGGACTTCCGAACCGATCGATCAGCAGGGCAGAAAAGTCTGCCTGGGCCATCGCCGGCTCGCGATCATCGACACCAGCCCCGGCGGTCATGAGCCGATGCTTTCGCATAACGGCCGCTATGTCCTCACCTTCAACGGCGAGATCTATAACTACCGCGAACTGCGCGAACAACTGCGCGCGTTAGGCCATCAGTTCCGCACCGAGAGCGACGCCGAAGTGCTGCTCGCCGCGATAGTCGAGTGGGGCTGGGACACGATGGACCACCTCAACGGCATGTTTGCCTTCGCCGTCTGGGACAACCAGGAGCACACGTTGACTCTCGCGCGCGACCACGCGGGCATCAAGCCGCTCTATTACGCGTTCGTTCCCGGCACGAACGAAGCGCCGCCGTCGTTTGTCTTCGGCTCGGAAATCAAAGCGATTCTCGCATCGAAACTCGTCAAGCCGGTGATCGACCCGGAAGCGCTGCACCAGTTTCTGACGTTCCTGTGGTCGCCCGATCCAAACACGTTGTTCGCAGGCATCAAGACCATTCCTCCGGCCCACCTGCTCCACTTTCGTGACAACCGGATTACCCTGCGCCAATGGTGGGACGTTTCGTTCACGCACGTCGAAGAGGGACGAAACGAAGGCTGGTGGCGAGACCAAACGCTGGAGACACTCGACAAAGTGGTGAAGATGGAGATGGTCGCGGACGTTCCGCTCGGTTCGTTTCTCTCCGGCGGCATCGACTCTTCCGGCATCACCGCGCTGATGCAACGACACGTCAACGGCCGCCGCATCAGCACCTACACCGCCGGCATCGAGAGCCGCGACCTGCGTTACGACATCATTCCCGACGACGTACGCTGGGCCCGCCGCGTCAACGAGCAACTGCAAACTGACTATCACGAGATCATGTTGCAGCCGTCAGTCGCGGAGTTGTTGCCAAAGCTCGTCTATCACATGGAAGAACCGCCGATCGACATGGCGATTCCGAGTTACCTCATCTCGCGCGCCGCACGCGAAACACTGACGGTGATGCTTTCCGGAATGGGCGGCGACGAGGTGTTCGCCGGCTATCCGAGACAGATGGCGATGAAGATCGCCTCCGCCTTCGATCCCGTGCCGCAGCTCTTGCGCCGTCCGTTGATGAAGACCGTCGCCGGCGCCTTGCCCGGCGGACTGCCCGGAAAGTTCACGGCGCCGCTGCGCAACGCGAAGAAGTTTGCGCGCAGCGCGGCGCTCGATTTCGAGGACCGCTATCTCGGGTACGGCACTTACTTCACTGACGAGATGAAGCACCGTCTCTATTCCGACGAGTGGCGCGCCATGACCCGCGACTACGATCCGTACGACAAACATCGCGCTTACTTCGCGCGCGTCGCCGATGCCGCGCCGCTGAATCGGCTGCTGTACGTCGATCTCAAGACGTTCCTGCCGTGCCTGAACCTGATGACGACGGACAAGACGTCGATGGCGGCAAATCTCGAAGTGCGAGTGCCGTTTCTGAATCGCGAGATGATCGAGATGGCGGCGCGAATGCCGCCGCGACTGAAGCTGCACGGGTTGAAGCGGAAGTACGTGCTCAAGCGGGCGCTCGAAGGCGTCTTGCCCAGGGACGTGATCTGGCGTCGAAAGGCCGGGTTCGGCGCGCCGATCCGGTCATGGCTGCGCGGGGCGCTGCGCCCGATGATCGACGACCTTCTGTCCGAGGAAGCGGTGAAGCGCCGCGGCCTGTTTCGCCCGAAAGAGGTCAGACGGGTCCTGGACGCGAATTTTTCCGGCCGGGAAGACTATAACCTCCACGTTTTCCAGCTTTTAGGCCTGGAACTCTGGCACCGCACTTTCATCGATTAACCACAAGAGGCACAAAAGCCACAAAAGGCACAAAAAGATTCTAAAAGGAGAGTAAAGGCTCTTTGGAGATGTCGATACTCCCCTTTTGAAAACTCAGTTTTGTGCCTTTTGTGGCTTTTGTGCCTTCTGTGGTTAAACATTGACAATCGCACGGCGGGCGGTCTAATCTGCTTGCGGCGAGTCGAGCTCTCCTCGGCGTTGTCGACCTTCTGAGACCTCACGGCCTTGAAAGTCTTTTGCGGCACGGCCCGATGATCACACCGGAGAAAATTAACGAAGGAAGAGGACAATTACTGCACCCCGCGGAAACGCCGGGACAGACTCGGTGCGTCCTCCTTGCCGAGGACGACCACGCCCTCCGACGCTATCTCGAGGTGACGCTCCAGCGCGCCGGATACGAAGTGGTCTCCGCCGCGGATGGCCTGGAGGCGATGAAGTTTCTATTGAACGCGAGCGTAGACCTGGTGATCACGGACGCAGTGATGCCGAACCTGAGTGGTTACGAGTTGTGCCGGTTCGTGAGGGGCAGCCAAAGTCTCAGCCACCTGCCGATCATCCTGCTCAGCGGCCTCGACCCCAACAATGCAGAGGCCGAACAAGCCAACGCGTTTCTCGCCAAGCCTATCTCGCCGGAGAACTTGCTAGACTGCATTCGCTCGATCCGTGTTTGAAACACCGATCAGCTCGTCAAGCGAAACGTACGGAATTCCCTGGTCGGTCGCGACCGCCTCATACGTACACTCACCCGCAAACGTATTCACACCTTCTTTCAAACCTGGATCGTCCGCGATGGCGTGAAGGAAACCCTTGTTCGCGAGTTTCACGGCGTACGGCAGCGTTGCGTTTGTCAACGCGAACGTCGAGGTACGCGGCACAGCGCCCGGCATATTGGCGACGCAGTAGTGCAGTACGCCTTCGACGTAGTAAGTCGGGTTGGAGTGCGTGGTCGGATGCGTAGTCTCGATGCAGCCGCCCTGATCGACAGCGACGTCGACGATGACCGCGCCGTTCGGAACCTCCTTCAACATGTTGCGCGTGATCAACGTCGGCGCCGCCGCGCCTTTGACCAACACGGCACCGATGATCAGATCCGCCTCCGAGATCGCGTCCTGGATCATGTAAGCGCTCGACGCGAGCGTCGATATCTTCGACAGGAATATGTCGTCGAGCTCGCGCAGACGATCGAGATTGTTGTCGATGATCGTGACATGCGCGCCCATGCCGACCGCGATCTTCGCCGCGTTAGTCCCAACCACGCCCCCGCCAATGATCACGACGCGAGCGGCCGGCACACCCGGAACGCCGCCCAGCAAAATACCGCGTCCGCCGCTCATCTTTTCGAGATAGTGCGCGCCGACCTGGATCGCCATGCGACCCGCAACTTCCGACATCGGTGTCAACAACGGTAACTGCCCGCGTCGATCGGTGATCGTCTCGTAAGCGATGCCGGTCACGCGCCGCTCGATCAACTGGCGCGTCAACTCGCGATCGGGAGCGAGATGCAGGTACGTGAACAACAACTGCCCGTCGCGCATGCGCGGGTATTCCGGCGCGATCGGCTCTTTCACTTTCACGACCATTTCGGCGTTGGCCCAAACGTCGTCAGCCGAATCGATGATGGTTGCGCCCGCGCGTTCGTAAAGTGAGTTCTCGAAACCAGAGCCGGCGCCGGCGTCGGTTTCGACGAGAATTTCGTGGCCGGCGTCTTTGAGCGCGCGCACGCCCGCGGGAGTTAATCCGACTCTGTATTCGTTGTCTTTGATTTCTTTAGGCAGACCGACGATCAAGGTTTGTTCTCCAGTTAGTTGTGATACGACGTATTAAAAGAAATACGGATTACTGGGGCGATTCGACGTCGATTTGCGCGCGTTGTAGCTTGCCGCTGAAGTCGACGTAGATGGACTTCCATTCCGAGAAAATATCCAACACCTGCGTTCCGGCTTCGCGATGGCCGTTGCCGGTCGCCTTCGTGCCGCCAAACGGAAGATGAACTTCGGCGCCGATGGTTGAAGCGTTGACGTAGAAGATGCCGGTGTACATCTCGTTCATCGCTTTGAAAGCGCGATTGACGTTTTGCGTGTAGATCGCGGCGGAGAGGCCGTAGCGAACTCCGTTGGCGATCTGAATCGCATCTTCGAGTGAGTTGGCTGGGATTACAGTCGTGACCGGACCGAAGATCTCTTCCTGCGAGATCCGCATGTCCGGAGTGGCATCAGTGAAAACTGTCGGCTCTACGAAATGGCCGTTGGCATAGTCGCCGCGGCTGAGACGTTTGCCGCCGCAAGCGAGCTTGGCGCCGTCGTCGTCGCGGCCGATGCGAACGTAGCTCATCACCTTTTCGACGGCGTCGTTATTGATCAGTGGTCCAACGTCCGTCTTCGGATCGGCGCCGTTGCCGACGCGCAGCGCCTTCGTCTCTTCGACGAGCTTGCTGACGAATTGCTTGTAGACTTTTTTGTGAACGACGAGGCGCGACGAAGCAGTGCAACGTTGGCCTGACGTGCCGAAGGCGCCCCAAATGGCGCCTTCGATTGCGAGATCGATGTCCGCGTCGTCCATGACGATAATCGCGTTCTTGCCGCCCATTTCGAGCGAACAGATCGCGTTGCGTTCGGCGCACGCGGAGGCGACGAGGCGGCCCGTTTCAGTCGAACCTGTAAACGAGATCAAGCGCAGCGCGGGATGATTGGTCATCGCGGCGCCGACGGTCTCGCCGTAGCCCGTGACGAGGTTCACGACGCCTGGCGGAATTCCCGCTTCTTCGCAAGCCTTCACGAGGTTGTAGGTCGAAAGCGGAGTGTCTTCCGCGGGTTTGAGCACGACGGTGTTGCCGCAGATCAGCGCCGGGATCAGTTTCCACGACGGGATCGCCATGGGAAAGTTCCACGGCGTGATCAGGCCGCAGAGTCCGACCGGCTGGCGGATGCACATCGCAAACTTGTTGCGCATCTCGGCCGGTGTCGTGAAGCCGTGAAGGCGGCGTCCTTCGCCGGCGGTGTAGTAAGTGCAATCAATGGCTTCCTGAACGTCGCCGCCGGCCTCTTTCAACACCTTGCCCATTTCGCGGGTCATGTCGGCGGTGAACTGTTCCTTGTTGCGGATCAGTATCTCGCCCAGGCGGAAGAGCAGCTCCGCCCGTTTCGGCGCGGGCGTGTTGCGCCAGCGGTCGAACGCGCCCTGTGCGGCGTTCACGGCGGCGTTGACGTCGTCGCTCGTCGAAAGCGGAAAGCGCCCGACGATGTCGCGGGTGTCAGCCGGGTTGATGTTTTCGAACATCTCGCCTGACTGGCTGGCGACCCACTCGCCGTCGATGTAGTTGTGATAAGTCTTGACGGCCGCACGCGCCGCGTTGCGAGCGGAGAGCTTCCCGCTTGTTTTAGAGATTGCCTTCTTTGCCTGAGCCATAAATCCTTGTCGGATACGATCGATTATTGATACGTGAACTGCACGATCAACGGTATCAGACGATCACCCTTCGCATCGCGCTGGATCCTGGTGACGTTCATCACGATCGGATCGCCGTTTTTCAGGGTGCTCAATACGCGTTGGAAGTCCGCGAGCGAATTCACCGGAGTGCGATTGATGCGACTGATCACATCGCCCTCGGCCATCGCCGGTGCGCCGCCCGGTTGTAACCGAAGCTCGGCCATCAATCCATTCGGATCGACTTCTTTGACGTACAGGCCCTGAACGCCAGTCAGGTGCCGGTCGGCGAGCAGTTGCGGCGTCAGCTCCGCGAGCGTGATGCCGAGACGCAGCGCGTTCCCTTTCGGGTTAGCTTTCGAATTGTTTTTCGGCGGCTCGACCCACTCGCGTGACGGCGGCCGTTCACCCAATGCGACCTTCGCGGTCTTGCGCTCGAGTTTGCCGTTGATGTCGCGCAGGAATACGAGCGTGATTTCCTGTCCCACCGGCGTGCTGGCCACGCGCTGGATCAGGTCCTGCGCGTTGAGCACCGGCGTGCCTTCGAACTCGACGATGATGTCGCTCTGTTGAAGACCGGCTTTGGTCGCCGGCGTCGGCAGTCCGTTTTCTTCAGCGGCGACTGTGGTGACGATTGCGCCCTTCGCCTCGGCCAGACCGTAAACTTTGGCGAACTCGTTATGGACTGACTCCAGAGTGATACCGAGATAGCCACGCTTGACCTTGCCCTGCGCGATTAGCTGTTTGTAAACGAAGTTCGTTTCGTTGGCCGGCAGAGCGAAGCCGATGCCGTTGTAATCTCCGGTGGACGTCGCGATCTGCGAGTTCATGCCGATCACTTCACCGCGCATGTTGACGAGCGGTCCGCCGCTGTTGCCGCGATTGATGGCCGCGTCAGTCTGTAAGAAGCGTTGAAAGACGCTGAAGTACGGGCTTTCACGTTCTTTCTTCGAAATGATTCCCGCCGTGACGGTTTGATCCAGGCCGAATGGCGAACCCATCGCCAGCACCCAGTCGCCGACTTGCGCTGCGTCGGAATCGCCGAGTGTGACGGTCGGTAGATCTCTTGGCGCTTCGATCTTAATCACGGCGACGTCCGTATCAGGATCAACTCCGACGACGGTCGCCGTGTACTTCTCACCCGATTGCAAACCGACGCTGATTCGCGTTGCGTCTTCAATGACGTGGTGGTTGGTCAGGATGTAGCCCTTCGGACTGACGATGAAACCGCTGCCGACGCCACGCGGTGGACGGCGCGGCTGGCGGCGAAACATGTCGAGCAGAGGATTCGACTCGTCTTCCTTGTCTTCATCCTTTTCGCTGATCTCCATCTGGACCTGCGTGGTCTCGATGTTGACGACGGCGGGCTCCACGCGACGAGCGATCTCGGCAAACGAAGCAGACAGAGCTTCAGGCGCGCGCGCGATCTGGAGATCGTTCTGCGCGACGGTCGGCCGGCCGGACAGCATCGCACCGATGCCGATGCCCGCTACCAGGCAGCCTACCGCGAGCGCGGCGATCCAAACTCGAAGCTTTCGCAGTATTTGCCGCTCTTGTGCTGTCGTGTGGTTGCCAGACGGGTCAAACATGTTCCACCACCTTTCGAAAAAGGTTTAGAGTATAGCTAAAGGGCAGTCTGCGAGCAATTTATCCGAAGATTTACTAGATTCGCGTTAAGAGCGGAGGAGGACTTTGAGGACGCCTCTCGTGCGGGCGCGTTTCATGGCGTGAATTCCCTGGGAAAGCGGATACTCCTCGCTGATAAGACTATCCACGTCGATCGCGTTTCGCTTGAGCAGATCGATCGCCGGAGCGAAGCGCCCGCAGCGGGAGCCGACAATCGAGATCTCGTCGACGACTACGCGCGCGGCGTTTATCTCCGTCGTCCCGTGGAAAGTCGACTTCAGCACCAGTTTCCCTTTCGGACGGAGCAGATCGAGCGCGAGATCAAACCCACTCGCCGCACCTGACGCTTCCACAACGACGTCGAACTCGCGCTTCCGTTTCGCCGCTTCCTTCGGCCCGGACGTTTCGATGCCGCGTCTCGCCGCGATCCGCAGCTTCGACTCGTGCTTGCCGATGAGCAGCGTTGGCGCGCCGGTTAGCGCAACGACCTGGGCGCAGAGTAGACCGAGTTTCCCATCGCCGATCACCGCGACCCGTTCGTCCTTGCTGACCGGCGCGCGTTCCAGAATGCCGCACGCAGCGGCCAGCGGTTCAGCAAACACGGCGTGTTCGTCGGCGACGTTGTCAGGAATCGGCAGCAGGTTCCGCGACGGCAGTTGCAGAAACTCGGCGTGGGCGCCGTCGCGGCCGACGATCCCCAGCACCGTGCGAAACGCGCAATGTCGTGGATCACCAGCGCGGCAGAGATCGCACTCTCCGCAACCGGCGTTGATCTCGCCGACGACGCGCTGTCCAGCCAGGGCGCCCTTTTCCACGACGCCGACGAACTCGTGACCGATTGTGCCGTTGAAGCCTGCATACCCGCGCGCAATCTCCAGATCCGTGTTGCAGATGCCTGACAACAACACGCGCACGAGTGCTTCGTCCGGGTTGCCGGGTTTTACGATGTCGCGAAGAGCGAGGCGTTTTTTATCGACACGGAGGGCGAGCACTTAAAAACTCTTACTCCTCGTGTACGCATTCTGTGAAGTGAGCTCGACGATCTGCTTATCGCCCGTAACCTTGACCGGCAGACGCCACTCGAGCTGTTCGTCGCCGCCGAGCGTCGCGTGAAGCCACCAGCTTCCGGGCGACAGGGCCACGGCTCCGTGACCTTGCTTATCGAGTCGCGCGCTGATGGGCGAACGGCCTTTCATTCGCTCCTTGAGAAAGTCTTCGAACCGCTTTCCGGCGCGCGGCTCAGTAAAAAACTCGTGACGCACCGCAACGATGTCGACCGGATACAGGTTGATCGGAACGTCCAGACCGGAACCCGCACCGTCAGGTTGCCGCAGGACGATCTGCAACGTCGTGGTGCCGCGACTGTATCGGTCGCCTGAAGCGTTGGCCGGAAGTTCTCGATAGATCAACCATCCGGCAGCCACAAGCGACAGCAGCAGCAGCGCCTGTAGCACTGCGATAACGAGCGCACGAACTGTGAAAGCTAATTTCACCTGGCGTCCTTATGGAACTAACCCTTGAACCTGCGGACGAAGCTTACGAGCGATTCGGCTTCCTTCTCATTGAATTTTTTGCTGAACGCCGGCATGTTGCCACGCACGCTGCGGCCGTTCATGATCGAGTTGAAGATGCGCTCGTCGGTGACGTCGTCTTGCCACTGCGTGTCTGTCAGGTCGCGTGCGTGACTATATTTACCTTTCGAGGTTTTGGATCGCCCGTCCGTTCCGTGACACGAGACGCAGTAGCGGCGATACAACTGCTGCGCGGTGCGCGCCTTGCCGGCCGGCTCGACGGCCGCGGCCGACAACGAGATAAACAGGATGGACGTAATTAAAAACGCGATGGAGTAAGTTCGCATCATAGAATTCGGCATCAGTCGTTAGTTTTGTGTATAGTGGAAAAAATTTCAACTACAAACGCAGAATTAGGACAACTTCATTGACCGAAATCGAGATTAACAAGCTGCGTGAAGAGTGTGGGGTCTTCGGAATTTACGGGCACCCTGACGCGGCGCGCCTGACGTATCTGGGTTTGTACGCGCTGCAACATCGAGGTCAGGAATCGTGCGGCATCGTCGCGTCTGACGGCGTCGAGCTGCGCCTGGAACGCGCGATGGGGCACGTCTCGGAAGCTTTCAACCAGACGCACCTGGATCGCCTGCGCGGCGCGAGCGGTATCGGTCACGTGCGCTACTCGACCGCCGGCGAAGTGTCCATTCTCGAGGCGCAACCGTTTCTGGTGAACTGCCAGCATGGGCAGATCGCCATTTGTCACAACGGCAATCTTCCGTTCGCGCGCGAGGAACGGCAGCGGCTCGAACGCGAGGGCGCGATCTTCTCGTCCACTTCCGACACGGAGGTCGTGCTGCACGGCGTTGCGCGTTCGCGTTCGTCGGTACGCGAGGCGATACCGGAAGTCCTGCGCGAAACTGAAGGCGCGTTTTCGATGCTTTTCCTGACGCCGAAGGAGCTGATTGCGGTTCGCGACAGCCGCGGCTTTCGTCCGCTCGCGCTCGGACGCCTGGGCGACGCGTGGGTCGTCGCCTCCGAAACTTGCGCGTTCGATCTGATTGACGCGCAATACGTTCGCGACGTCGAACCCGGCGAGATGATCGTCGTCGATCAGGACGGCTTGCGCTCGTCGCATCCGCTGCCCGAACGAAAGCACTCGATGTGTCTGTTCGAGCACGTCTACTTTGCGCGTCCTGATTCGTTGATCTACGGCCGGTCGATCAACGAGTCGCGGCACAAAATGGGACGGCGGCTCGCCGTCGAACAACCTGCTGACGCCGATATCGTCGTGCCGGTGCCTGACTCGGGCGTGGCTGCGTCCATCGGTTACGCAGCGGAGAGCGGGTTGAGTTTCCGTTTTGGATTGGTGCGTAATCACTACGTCGGACGCACGTTCATTGAACCGCGGCAGTCGATCCGCTCGTTCGGCGTTCGCATAAAGCTGAATCCCGTGCGCGATCTGATCAACGGCAGGCGCGTGGTCCTGATCGACGACTCGATAGTGCGCGGCACGACGTCGAAAAAGATCGTGCGCATGGTGCGCGAAGCGGGCGCGAGCGAAGTACACGTGCGTATCAGTTGCCCGCCGACGATCAGCCCCTGTTACTACGGCGTCGATACGCCTAACAAGTCGGAGTTGATCGCGGCGAACATGTCGGTGGAAGAGATCCGGAAGTTTATCGAAGCTGACTCGCTCGGGTATCTGTCGCTGGAAGGAATGATCGCGGCGACGGGTTTGAGCGCAGACTCGTCGTGCGTCGCTTGCTGGAACGGCAAATACCCGACGCGCATCACCAACGAAGCGGAAACGATGTGGGAACGCGACCACGAATCAGTGGCCGCCGAAAGCTAAAACAAAATGCTCGGCAGGTGGCGCAAATGCTTGTTGATCTCGATGCTCGGATCAATATGCGTTTGCAGTGCGCTGGCCGCGCCGCCGGTTCAAACGGGCAATCTTCCCGTCGAGATCTTTCAAGTGCTCGATCTGCCGGTGAGCGTTCACGAAGCGTTGTTGGTCAGGAAAGACAAGGGCTATGTCTTGAGAGTCTCTCTTTCAAACAGCACCGACTCGAAGATGATGGGCATGAGATATTCACTCGCGGTTATCGACTTGAACAACACCGTGCTGCCCGTCGCAAGCAGAACGGAGGGCTTCTCACTTGAGCCCTACTCGAAGAAGAGCTTCACTTTGAAAACTCCGATCGCGTTCAAGCCGAAAGGCGGCGATCGATTGGTGCTGATGCTGGAACAGACCATCTCCCGCGAGTCGATCTGGGACGTCTTGAAGGCGAAGGAAGTGCTGGCGGCGTACGCGAAAGGCGACTACTCGGTCGTGCCGACCGTGTTGCGCGTGTCGAATGCCGTCGATGCTCCACACTTTGCGCCACAAACGTTGCGGATGCCCCGACCATAATTCATCAGAGGTTACTGAGTGGGACGACGAGTCAGGCGAGGCTGTGGTTGCGCGATTGCAGTGCTTCTCGCCGTTGCCATAGGCGCCGGCTTTCTCGGTTGGAAGTACGTCTATCCGTGGTGGAAGAAGCAGCCGCCGCCGGCGTCCGGAGGCGAGCTCGTCATTCGCGTTCTCGACGTTGGGCCAATCAACGGCGACTCGATCCTGATCTCCTCGCCGTCGGGTCAGACGGTGCTAATCGACGCCGGCGACACTACGAAAGGCAAAGCCGTCGTCGAAGCGTTGAAGCGCAATAACGTTCAGCAGATCGACTACTTCATCGCCACGCACCCGCATCCGGACCATATCGGCGGCGCCGCCGAAGTCTTCAAGGCCGTGAAAGTCCTGAACGTGATCGACAACGGACAGCAGCCGAGCATTCCTCCCGAGCTTCTGCCAAAGCCAGTCGCTACCCCGAAATCGTCGAGAGGACAACCGCAACCCACGCCGAGACAGCGGTCGTCTGCAAGGCAGCCTGCTTCGATCATCAAGTTCTACGAGGACTACAAAGCCGGCGTTAGCGCGAGCGGGGCGAACTATGCACAGGCGCAACCCGGAACGAAGATCGATCTCGGCGGCGGCGCGTTGCTCACGATTCTCGCGCCATCGGAGCCGCTGTTCACGAAAGAGCAGATGAAGACGGGCGGCAACGAACCGAACGCCAATTCGATCGTCGTGCGTTTGGATTACGGATCGTTTTCAATGCTGCTGACGGGCGACGCGGAAGATCAAACTGAGCACAGACTGCTGACGAAGGATCTGAACCTCGAGGCGCAGGTCTTGAAAGTCGCGCATCACGGTTCGAAATACGCTTCGTCGGCGGACTTCCTCAATCGAGTGAAACCGGAGTTTGCGATCGTCTCCTGCGGCGCGTGGAATCGTTACGGTCATCCGTCGCAAGCCGTGCTGGATCGGCTGCGAGCAGTGAATCCGGCGTTGAAACTTTATCGCACGGATCTGCACGGCGAGATCACGCTTTCGACGCGCGGGAAACAGAACGACGTCGCAGTGAAAACAGCAAAAGAAGCGGCCGAGGATCTCTGGACCGGACGCACGGCGCAAAAAGACGATTCGACGCGCTCAGGGTTCATCGCTTACGGCGACTTCGGCCCGCCGCCACGACCGCGCAAATCCGCCACTGAACAAAAATGAGTTTTGAGGGAAAGCATCAAACAGACAGAACAAGTCTGGAAGGGGGCAAAGCGAAGCGCGCCCCCGCTCAGACGGCGGGGGCGTTGCCCCCTTCCTGACTGTTCTTGAACCGTGAAGATAAAATGACGAAACCCATTTCATACGCTGACTCAGGCGTCGACATCGACGCCGCGACCCGAGCCACAGATCGAATCAAAGAGCTGGCGCGCACGACGTTCAACCAGCGCACGCTTTCAGAGATCGGCAGTTTCGGCGGCATGTTCGACGGCGCGTTTCCAAACATGGCCCAGCCGGTCCTCGTCGCGTCGGCCGACGGCGTCGGCACGAAGCTCAAGATCGCTTTCGTCAGCGGCGTTCACAACACGGTCGGCCGTGACCTCGTCAACCATTGTGTCAACGACATACTCGTTCAGGGCGCGCGGCCGCTTTTTTTCCTCGATTACATCGCGACCGGAAAGTTGTCGCCCGACGTCGTTGCGAGCATCGTGGAAGGCGTGACCAACGGGTGCCGTGAAAACGGTTGCGTGCTGCTCGGCGGCGAGACAGCCGAGATGCCGGGCTTCTACCAGGAAGGCGAGTACGACATTGCCGGATTTATCGTCGGCGTCGTCGATCGATCGAAGATTATTGACGGGAAAACGATCGCCGCCGGCGACGTTCTACTGGCGCTGCCATCAGCTGGTCTGCACACAAACGGTTACTCGCTCGCGCGGAAACTCTTCTTCGAAGTCGCCGGCTACAAACCCGACACGCAACTGCCGTCGTTGCAGTTAACAGCGGCGGAAGCGTTGCTGTTGCCGCACCTCAGTTACCTGAAACCACTCGACGCTTTGCTCGACACCGGCGTAATCAAAGGCCTGGCCCACATCACAGGCGGCGGGTTAACCGACAACATTCCGCGCATCCTGCCCGAAGGCACGGCGGTGAAGATCCGAAAAGGCTCGTGGCCCGTGCCGCAGCTCTTCGATCTGCTTCGCGAGCTTGGAAACGTCTCCGATAGCGAGATGTATCGTACCTTCAACATGGGCGCCGGCATGGTCGTCGTCACAGCGCGCGAAAACGTCGCCGCGATCAAGAATCACGTCAATCCGTGTTACGAGATAGGCGAAGTTATTGAGGGCAACGGGACGGTCTCGATCGAATGACGACACGGATCGCGATACTCATCTCCGGCCGCGGATCAAACATGGTCGCACTCGCCGACGCCGTCCGCGAAGGCAGAATCCCGAATGCCGAAATCGCGCTCGTCATCAGCGATCAACCCGACGCAAAAGGATTACACGCAGCCCAGGAGCGCGGAATAAAAACGTTGGTGATCGAAAGGCGCGGCCGTCAACGTGAAGAACACGAACAGGAGATCGTCTCCGTCCTGCGCGCGGAACGCATCGATCTGATCTGTCTCGCCGGCTACATGCGCGTCTTGTCGCCGTTTTTCGTCGACGCTTTCAGTTTGCGCATCCTCAATATCCATCCGAGCCTGTTGCCGTCGTTTCCGGGACTCGACGCGCAGCGACAGGCGCTCGAACACGGAGTCAAAGTCAGCGGCTGCACCGTCCACTTCGTCGACAATACTCTCGACGGCGGACCGATCATCGCCCAGCGCGCCGTTCCCGTGCTGGACGGCGACACCGTGGAATCACTTTCCTCTCGAATTCTGGAGCAGGAACACATATTGTATCCGGAAGCGTTGGCCTCGGTGCTGGCGCTACGCCAACAGTGATGACGATAGACGAACAGCTTTCATACCTCTCAAAAGGAACGATCGAGATCATTCGCGAACCGGAACTTCGCGCGAAGCTCGAGCGCTCCGCCAAGACCGGCAAACCGTTGCGCGTGAAACTCGGCGCTGACCCAACCGCGCCCGACATTCATCTCGGCCACACCGTCGTGATCCGCAAACTGCGCGCGTTCCAGGAGTTGGGCCACACTGTGATCTTTTTGATCGGCGACTTCACGGGAATGATCGGCGATCCGTCCGGCAAGAGCGTCACGCGTCCGCAACTGACGCGCGAGGAGATCAACGCCAACGCCGAAACTTACAAGCAGCAGATCTTCAAACTGCTCGATCCCGAAAAGACAGTTATCGACTTCAACTCACGCTGGATGGACTCGATGGGCTCCGCCGGATTTCTGCGTCTCTCTTCGCACGTCACCGTGCGGCAGATTCTCGAGCGGGACGATTTTCAACAACGGCTCGCGGACAACCGCCCGCTGGCGCTTCACGAAGTCATGTATCCGCTCGTGATGGCGTACGACTCCGTCGCGTTAGAAGCAGACGTCGAGCTTGGCGGAACGGACCAGAAGTTCAACCTGTTGATGGGCCGCAACCTGCAACGCGAGTACGGACAGGAATCGCAGGTCGCGATGATCATGCCGTTGCTGGAGGGGACTGACGGCGTGCAAAAGATGTCGAAGAGTTTAGGCAACTACATCGGCATCAGCGAGCCGCCGCAGGAGATCTTCGGCAAAGTGATGTCGATTACGGACGACTTGATGTGGCGCTACTACGAGCTCTGCACCGATCTCTCGCCTGCGGAGATCGCGTCGCTGCGCGCCAGCGATCGCAATCCGCGCGACATCAAAGCCGACCTCGCCAAGCGAATCGTCGCCGACTTTTATACAAACGCTGATGCTGATGCTGCTGAAGAGGAGTTTGTACGGAGGTTCCGCAACAAGGAAACACCCGAGAACATAGAGCTACGAACAGTTCAACACGGCGAATGGGCCATCTCACACTTGCTGGTTGCTGTTGGTTTGGCAGCATCGAAAGCTGAAGCACGCAGATTTATCCAGCAAGGCGGGGTTTATGTTGATGGCGAGCGGCAAACTACGGACGTGACGATGAACTGGAAACCGGGAATGTCAGCGACGCTGCAAGTCGGCAAACGTCGATTTGTCAAAGTTCAGTTTGAATAACACGGATGTCGACGGCCATCGCAACCGAAGAAACGCTGATCATCGAAACGCCCGAGCGCGTGCCGCTGCACTTCGCACTCGCGTCGATCGGAAATCGATTCCTCGCCTGCGCAGTCGATCATACGATTCAGCTCGTCGCTCTCGGCCTGATCGCAATCGCCTCCACGATCCTCGCAAACGTCGAGATCCTTCAAAGCGCCTTCGAATCCGCGCCGAAGTGGGTCTACGCAATCATGATCCTGTTGCTGTTCCTGACTTTCTCCGGTTACTTCGCGTTCTTCGAGTGGATTTGGAGCGGACAAACGCCGGGCAAGCGCTGGTTGAAGCTGCGCGTCTTACGCGAAGACGGGCGGCCGATCACATTCTGGGAAGCAGCGGTGCGTAATCTGCTTCGCACTCTCGACATGATGCCGGCGCCGTTCTATTCCATCGGCCTCATCTCCGTGTTTGCAACGACGCGGGACCAGCGCGTCGGCGATATGGTCGCGGGGACCGTCGTGGTGCGTGAACGCGAAGCAGAGGCGCCGGCGTTTGCGGAGGTGTTTGCGGCGCCGGTGAGCGACCCGGCGCTGCGTCGTTCTTTCAAGCCCGTCGACTTCAGCGCCAATTTGAATAGTTTGACTGAATCGGAAATCCAGGTCGTGGAGACGTTTCTACGGCGCCGCTGGGACCTCGGCGACACGCCGCGCCAATGGATGGCGTGGAGAGTTGCGCTGCCGATCCTTTACAAGATTCGTCCCGTCTACGACCTCCAGACGTTCACCTACGAAGGCTTTCTCGAAGAGCTCCTGCACCGCTACTTGCAACAACACCGCTTCAGCGGCTGACTAATCGCAACTAGGGGCGCTTCTTTTCAATCGGAAAGAACTTGCCCGCTTCGACCGGATCCAGCTTTACTCCCGCCAGTGAAGCCGCATACGACAACACCGGATCTCTTGTGGCAGCGATGTCTTCAGCCGTCGGTAAACGAACTTCGTCCGGCACCACGCCGCGATGCTCCAAACTCTGTCCGTCGGACATGATCAAGTCTGAAACCGTGATGCTGACGCCGTAAAAAACCACGACGTCGAGACCGACTTCATCCGAAAACTGCCGTGACGTCATCACCGCTCCAGCCGTTTGATCGCCGATGACTGTGCCTCTCTTTTCAAGTTGGACCGTACGCGACAAAACCTCGGACGCCGACGCCGATCGACTGTCAACCAAAATTATCAGCTTGCCTTTGAACACCTTGTCGCCGCGCGTCTTCACGACCTCCGGTTTTGTTTCCTTGCGCGTCACGCTGTCGCCGATCTTCACGTCGTGATCGATGAGGTTCGCGACGAGTCGCTTGATAGTGGTCACCCAGCCGCCGCCGTTGCCTCGCAAATCGAGGATCAGCGTCTTGTACTTGTGTATTTTTCCCATCGCGTCGTCGACCTGAGAATCCGTGAGGTCGAACTCGTGCATCTTCCAGATGAGCAACTCTTCGCCATATGCTTTGAACATATCGCGTCCGACTTGCTCTTCGCGTTCGGCTTTGCGAACTATGTCCATCCATTCGTTGTAGTTCGTCAGGTCCGTCATTCGCTTGTGCTCTTTTCGCTTTGCCAGCAAGTCGAGCTTACGCTCTTCTCCGCTCGGGCTGCGCAGGACCACGGGAATAAAAGGCTGCGGCCGTAAAGCGTTGTAGAGATACTGGAACTTCCAGAGGTTGGACCGATCGAGCTTGTAACCGCCGGCAAGGAGCACTTCGTCGCCGGGTTTGACTCCCTTCGTCTCGGCGTCGCTGCCTTTGACTACCGACGAAACAAAGCAGCGCTCGCCGACCATCTGCATAGTCCATCCGTATTCGTTTGAGTAAGCGCGAGCCGGCGGCAGGAAGAACGTGTGAGAGTCGTCCAACTCGATCAAGACCTGAGCGATGATGCCGAAGATCTGTCCCACGGAAGTCGCCGTCTTGATTTTCTCTTCGGCTGTCTTGAAGCGCGCATCGAGGTCCATGCCGCGGTACTTCGGATCGTAGTAGTTCTTTTTGAGCTGGTCTTTGATTCGCCCCAGCATGATTTTGCCGCGATCTCGATCCTTGTCCTCGACCTTGTCCTGGGCGCGGGCGATAGCGATGGGGAGCGCCATCATGGCCATCAGCGACACAATAATCACAAGCCTTAGGGGAAGGTGTTTCTTGGGGTCGTTCATTGGTTTTCTCCGGGCGAAGAGGCTGGGAAAAGCTAGCTGGCGACAGGATACCACAAGCGAAATCGCCCGGCGCATTGCCAGTTTGACCGAGCCGGCGCCGGTCTGTTAACCTTCGAGGTTTTTTCAGGAAACGGACTTCGCAGCAAGGGAAGCAATCTATGAGCAAGGAAGTATTCATACTGGGCGGTAAGCGCACGCCGATGGGCGAATATGTCGGCGTGCTGAAGGACATTTCGGCAATCGACCTGGGCGCAGTCGCCGCCCGCGGCGCGCTCGAAGCGACGCGCATCAGCCCCGAGGAGATCGATCACACGGTCATGGGCAACGCGCTGCAAACGTCCGGCGACGCCATCTACGGCGCACGTCACGTCGCTCTCAAAGCCGGCGTGCCGTTCGACCGGCCGGCGTTAACTGTCAATCGACTCTGCGGCAGCGGTATTCAGTCGATCGTCTCCGGCGCGCACATGATCCAGCTCGACGAAGCGCAAACGTGTTTGGTCGGCGGCATCGAGTCGATGTCGCAGGCGCCGCACGTGATTCGCGGCGCGCGCTCCGGCTTCGCACTCGGACAGGGAAAACTGGAAGACAGTTTGATGGTCGCGTTGCTCGACACCTACTGCAACACGCCGATGGCGGGCACTGCGGAGAACCTGGCCCTCAAGTTTGAAATCTCACGCGAGGAACAGGACAAGTACGCGCTGCGTTCGCAACAGGAGGCAAAGCGAGCACTCGATGCGGGTATTCTTCGCGAGGAGATCGTTCCCGTTGAAGTGAAGACGCGCAAGGGAACTGTTCAGGTCGATCACGACGATCATCCGCGTCCCGAAACAACGCTCGAAGGTCTGGCGAAGCTGAAGCCGGCGTTTGCGAAAGACGGATTTGTCACCGCGGGCAATGCTTCCGGCATCGTCGACGGCGCGGCGGCGCTCGTCATCGCCGGCGAAGAGTTTGTGAAACAGCGCGACGTGAAACCGATGGGCCGAATCGTCAGTTGGGCGTACGCCGGAGTCGAGCCGGAGATCATGGGTATCGGTCCTGTGCCGGCAACTCGCGCAGCGTTGCAGAAGGCGGGACTCTCGCTCAACGACATCGACCTCATCGAGGTCAATGAGGCGTTTGCGGCGCAGTACCTGGCCGTTGAAAAAGAGCTCGGTCTGGATCGCTCGCGGACTAACGTCAACGGCGGCGCGATCGCCCTCGGACATCCGCTCGGCGCGACCGGAACACGTCTCGTGTTGACCTTGTTGCACGAGCTTCACCGGCGTGGCGGACGTTATGGTTTGGCGACTGCGTGTATCGGAGGCGGTCAGGGTATAGCGATGATAGTCGAGAGGGTCTGAAACCCGATCTGATCGACGCTCCTGATTTTCCAATAAGATCCAAATTCTTGTGCTTACTTTAAGCAGCAGTTTAGCGTGCGGTTAAAGTTAAGTATTGGGATAAATCGCTTTGGTCTGACGGATCGGCAGCAGCGAAAATCCGGCACGGGTATTGCCAATTTTAATTGCTCTAAGACGGCTTTCTAGCCTCGCTTTCGTCGACACAAAATGCGTCAGAAAGATTTAATAGTTTCAATCGTTACTTAGCCTTGCGAAAAGCGCGTGATGCGTGATAGAAGTCGCGTCTTAATAGCAGTCGCCATCGTCGAATCCTTACTGAATTTGTTTCAGGCTCTCTCAAGTTTGGCTACAACACCGGCACGGCCCGCGGGGCTGAGGGCCGTTAACGTTAACTCATTGCCTAAGGAGTTCCCCAGTATGTCGAAAATCTTCAAGCTTTCTTTTTTATGCCTGTTGCTGCTTGGTCTCAGCACGTTTGCGGCGGCGCAATCGACGACGACAGGCGCAATCGGCGGCGTAGTCAATAATCCAAACAAAGAGGTCGTTCCTGGCGCCGCCGTTACCGTGCGTAACGTCGAAACCAGCAAAGAAGATTCAGCCACGACCGACGACACCGGACGGTTCAAGGTAGCCAACCTGCAACCCGGCCGCTACGCCGTCACGGTCACCTCGACCGGCTTCAGCCCACTCACGCAAGAGAACGTGGTGGTCGAGATCGGTCGCGAAACGAGCCTGGAAATGGCGTTGTCGGTAGGTCCGGTGACTGGATCAGTTGACGTTAGCGCGGAAGCGCCGGTTATCAACACCACGCAACAGGACTTCTCCACCAACATCAACCAAACGTCGATCAACGAACTGCCGATCAACGGCCGTCGCTGGTCTAACTTCGCATTGTTGACGCCGGGCGCAGTGCCTGACGGAGCTTTCGGTCTCATTAGCTTCCGGGGAATCTCGGGTCTGCTTAACAACAACACGGTTGACGGCGGAGATAACAATCAGGCGTTCTTTTCTGAGGAGCGAGGCCGAACACGTATACCGTACGTTATTAGTCAGGCGTCCATTCGAGAGTTTCAGGTCAACACCTCGAGCTACTCGGCCGAGTATGGCCGCGCCGCCGGCGGCGTTGTTAACGCCGTAACCAAGAGCGGCACTAACGATTTTCACGGGACACTGTTTTTCTATGACCGTGACAATAAGTGGGGCGCGCGAAACGCCTTCAGCTTTCAAACCGTCGGCACGCCACCCAACACTCAGGTAGTCGGGCTTAAACCGACGGACCGCCGGCTTCAGTATGGTGGAGCGGTGGGTGGTCCGATAGTAAAAGAGAAGCTGTTTTTCTTCTTTACTTTTGACCAGCAGAAGCAGACGTTCCCGGCCGTGGCCGCGGAAATCCTGGGTTCATACAATCTAACGGCGGCTAACATCGCGACGCTTACCTCTCGAGGGGTAACGGCCGCCCAACGCAATGCAGCTCTGTCGTTCTTGCAAGGACTTACTGGTGAAGTGCCACGCCGGCGCGACCAGACCATTATCCTTCCCAAAATAGATTGGCAGATCAACGAAAAGCATCTTTTCACTGTTACCTACAACCGGTTGAGGGCTGAGTCACCGGCAGGTGTTCAATCACAGGCCGTCGTTAACCGCGGTATCGCGAGTTTCGGCGACGACTTCGTAAATGTTGATTCACTGAACCTGCGCCTGTCCTCGACTCTGTCGCCTACCCTTCTGAATGAAGGTCGCTTTCAATACGGTCGTGACAATGAATTCCAACTCAGCCAGGAGCCCGCGCCCGGCGAACCGACCACCGGTCTAAATGGCCGACCCCCTTCAGTCGCCATCACCAACGTCATTACCTTCGGAAAACCGAATTTCCTCGAACGCCGCGCATTTCCTGATGAGAAAAGATGGCAGTTCGCCGATACGATGACGTTGTCCGCTGGTAATCACACGCTTAAATGGGGCGGTGACGTAAACCACGTCAGCGACCTGAATGACAATCTCTTTCAGGAAGGCGGCGCGTACTCCTACAGCAACATCGTCGACTTTATAAGCGACTTTGCAATCCCTTCAGGAAAGCGTTACAACAGCTATAACCAGGGATTTGGACCATCCGCTTTCAAGTTTTCCACCACGGATATCAATTTCTTCATCCAGGACGATATCCGCATAAGCCCGCGTTTGACGCTTAACCTGGGATTGCGCTACGAGTACGAACGACTTCCGGAGCCCCAGATTCCTAACCCGTTGGCGCCGCTGACGAATAACTTTCCGTCGGACAAGAACAACTGGGGACCGCGTTTTGGTTTTGCTTATGACGTGACGGGCGATGGCAAGACTTCCGTCCGCGGCGGCTATGGGATTTATTATGGCCGCATCATAAACTCCACGATCTCGAACGCGATCACCAACACCGGCTCATCCAGCGGCCAATTGCAGTTCACCTTCCTGCCTGCGACAGCCGGTTCTCCAACATACCCGAATACGGTAACGACGGCGCCGACGAGCACCACGCGACCTGACATAATCGTTTTCGCCCCGAACATGGCCAATCCTCAGATTCACCAAATGGATCTGATTTTGGAACGGGAGATCGCGAGAAATACGGTCGCTTCTGTTTCGCTTCTGGTAAGTCTGGGTCGCAGGCTCCCCACGTTTGTTGATACAAACCTGGGTTTTCCAACGCAATTTACACGCTACACGGTAGTCGGCGGCGACCTCAACGGACAGGTTTTTCAGCTTCCGCGTTTCACGGTTCGACCGGATTCTAACTTCGCCCGAATCACTGAGATTCGCAGCACCATTAAATCCGAATATGAAGCTCTCGTGCTTCAGCTCAACCGCCGGTTGCACAAGCGACTTCAATTCCAGAACAACTACACGTTCTCCCGGGCGACCGACACTGGACAGGGATCGCAGACCTTCACGACGGGCAACGTACCGCTGAACCCGTTCGATTACAGTCTCGAGAGCGGAAGAACAAACTTCGACATACCGCACCGATTCGTATCGAGTGTTGTGTGGGAACCGAAGTTCTTCGGCGATGGTTCGGACAAGGTAGTACGAGCGATATTCAACGGCTTTACGATTTCACCGATCGTGCAGATCGCATCCGGCCGGCCCAATTCTGCTGGAGTAAGTGGTAACGCACCTGCTTGTAATGCGGCGAATAACTTCTGCGCCGGTCAATCGCTTGTCGCGGCAGTTAGCACCGGCATCCTCGGGGCGGGCGGCGACAACCGCATCTTCGAACGCAATTCGTTCCGCTTCCCGAAGACGGTAAATGTTGATCTCCGAGTCTCGCGTCGGTTCCGCTTTACCGAAACAACTGATCTCGAGATCCTGGGGGAGGCATTCAACCTGTTCAACCGAGTGAACGTTACGAATCGTGGCACCCGGCTCTATTCGATCTCGACCGCGAGCACGACCGTCGGTCCGACACTTCCGCTGGGCACGCCCATCCTCGTGTTTGACCCGACGTTTACAGTTCCGAATGAGGCCGGCAACACCGTCTTCCGCGAGCGACAAATTCAGTTCGCCGCTCGTTTCAACTTCTAGTTTAAGAAGTACGCAGCAGCTTTGCGGGTGGGCTTACCAAAGCCCACCCTTTTTTTACGCTCGGATATTCAGATTAGGACACTAGCGCTTTTGGGCCGCTTTTGGTCGGGGACTGCCGAATGATTATAATGCCCGGTCTTGCAAACACTTATCACTCGTAAGAGGGGATTCCGAATACCTTGGCAAACGAACAGTTTGACGTGACGATTATCGGCAGTGGACCAGGAGGCTACGTAGCCGCCATTCGAGCCGGTCAGTTGGGCCTCAAGGCCGCAATCGTCGAGAAAGATAACCGGCTGGGTGGAACGTGTACGCTGCGCGGCTGCATTCCCACAAAGCAAATGTTGATGTCGGCGCACGTCTACGAACAGATGCAGCACGCCGCCGATTTCGGCGTTCAGGCGTCCGGGATTCAACTCGCCTTCGCCGACGTGCAAAAGAGAAAAGACAAGGTCGTGCTGAAGAACTCGAAGGGCATCGAGTATCTGATGAAGAAAAACAAGGTGCAGGTCTTCAAAGGCACGGGCAAGCTGGCGCTACCCGGCAAAGTCGAAGTGACCGACGCCGAGGGCAAGAAGCAGACGCTGGAAACGAAGAACATCATCATCGCCACCGGCTCCGTCGTCCGCCCGATTACAGGATTCGAGACTGACGGCGTACACGTCGTGAACAGCGATCACATTCTGGAACTGAAAGACGTTCCGAAGTCGCTGATCGTGATGGGCGCGGGCGCCGTCGGCGTCGAGTTTGCCTCCGTCTATTCGCGATTTGGCGCTGACACCACGATCGTCGAGTTGCTGCCGCGGCTCGTGCCGCTCGAAGACGAGGAAGTTTCAAAAGAACTGGAACGCAGTTTTCGTAAGCGAGGCATCAAGTCGCAGGTCGACACGAAACTCGAGAAACTCGAAAAGACCGAGACCGGCGTGCGCGTCACGGGTAAGACTTCGAAAGGCGAACCAGTGAGTCTCGAGGCCGAGATGCTGTTGGTGGCGGTGGGACGTATGCCTTTCACGGAAGGGCTCGGCCTCGAAGGCACGAAGATTAAAGTCGAGAAGGGTTTCATACAGGTTAACGAATTCCAGCAAACGGATGAAAAAAGCGTCTACGCGATCGGCGACGTCATACCGACTCCGCTGCTCGCGCACCTGGCGTCGAAGGAAGGCATCGTCGCCGTCGAACATCTGGCCGGCCAGAAAGACGTTCGCCCGATCAACCTGCGCCTCGTGCCGAATTGCACTTACTGCGATCCGGAAGTAGGTTCCGTTGGTCTGACGGAGGCGAAAGCAAAAGAGATGGGTTACGACGTGAAGATCGGAAAATTTCCCTTCTCGGCTTCCGGCAAGGCCCGCATCATCGGCGAGGAAGAAGGGTTTGTGAAGATCGTCAGCGAGAAGAAGTACGACGAGATTCTCGGCGTACACATCATTGGACCACACGCGACTGAACTGATAGCCGAAGCGTGCGTCGCGATGCAACTCGAATCGACGGCCGACGAGCTGGGCCGAACGATGCACGCGCATCCGACGATCTCGGAAGCCGTGATGGAAGCGGCCGAAGGCGTTCACGATCTGGCGGTACACATTTAAGCAATGGACCAAGCAGAGAAAACCGATCAAAACAACGGCGCCGCTGACAAACGCAAACGCAGGCGTATCCCGCGCGGGCGTTTTCAGATGCGCGTCAACACCAAATACGCGCCGCACAAGCCCGGAAACGACAAACCGTTGAGCTGTGCCACGGAAACGACGCTCAAGCCGGAACAGTTACTCGAGCTCTATCGCTTCTTGAAACTGACGCGCCTCGTCGAGGAGCGGCTGGTAAATCTCTACCGGCAAACAAAAGTTGTCGGCGGCGTGTTTCGCTCGCTGGGCCAGGAAGCGACAGCAGTCGGCAGCGCCTACGCGTTGCAGCCGCAGGACTTCATTACGCCGTTGATTCGCGACCTCGGCGCCGTGCTCGTGAAAGGCATTCGCCCGCGAGAGATCTTCGCGCAATACATGGCGAAAGCGTGGGGCCCATCAGGCGGCAAGGACCTCAACATCCACTTCGGCGACATGCAGAAAGGCTTTATTGGTCCAATCTCGCACCTCGGCGACATGATTCCGGTAATGACCGGCATCCTGCTCGGCGGGCGTCTGAAGAACAAGAAGTTCGTCGGCGTTGCCTACATCGGCGACGG
>DASRIM010000007.1:0-34323 GCA_035649995.1 Pyrinomonadaceae bacterium
CTCGATTCGCGTTTGCGCGCGCAGGCGTTGTTTGGGTGGACGCCGAGCCCGGGAACGGCCTTCTACGCCGGGTATAACGACGACCTGAACTACGACACTCTTCACCCGTTTACACGGCAGCTTGTGCCGGGTTTTCGGCGCAACTCGCGGACGCTTTTTATCAAGATGTCGTACCTGATCAGGCGCGGCTTTTGACATTCCAGCTTTGGCCCGCCTGCGTGCTAAACTGCACAGGATGTCGGACTTTAAGCGTTATCTGATAGGGGTGCCGCTGTTACTGGCGGCAATATTTTTCGCAGCGTGCAGCAAAGCTGATCCGCAGGCGTCGCAGCGCCAGCAACAGGGCGGTCCGGGTGCAAAACCCGCGCGCCAGGTGAAGACCGCCGCCGTCGCCGAGACTCCGTTCGGCGAAACCGTTACCGCAAACGGCACACTCGCCGCTTACGAACAAACGACAGTGAGCGTGAAAGTTCCCGGGCGCGTGCGCGTGCTCTCGGTGGATCTCGGATCCGTCGTCTCACGCGGACAGGTAATCGCGCACGTCGATTCCGAAGACTACCGCTTGCGCGTGCAACAGGCGGAAGCTTCGTTGGCCCAGGCGCGCGCGCGTTTGGGATTGCCTCCCGACGGAACGGACGACCGCGTCGATCCCGAGCAAACGGCGACCGTGCGGCAGGCGCGCGCAGTGCTCGACGAAGCAAAATTCAACCGCGATCGCGCGGCCAGGCTGGTCGAACAGGGCGTGATTGCAAAAGCGGAATTTGATTCGGCGGTTTCGGTTTACAAGGTCGCCGAAGGACGTTACCAGGACGCGTACGAAGAGATCCGAAACCGTCAGGGTGTGTTGGCCCAACGGCGCTCGGAGCTCGCGCTTGCTCGACAACAGTTGAAAGACACAGCCGTCATGGCCCCGATCGACGGCATCGTTCAGGAAAAGCGCACGAGCGTCGGCGAATACCTCGCAGCAGGTGCGCCGGTCGTCAACGTCGTTCGCATGGATCCGCTGCGGCTGAAGGCCGAGGTACCCGAACGCGAGTCGCGCACGGTGCGCACCGGCCAGGACGTGCGCGTGACCGTTGAAGGCGACACGAATGTTTACCTCGGCAAGATCATGCGGCTCAGTCCGGTCATCGCCGAACAGAACCGGATGCTGTTAGTCGAAGCTGACGTGCGAAATAATGGAAAACTCCGGCCCGGATCATTTGCCCACGCCGAGATCGTGACGAACGACGCGAAGATGGCCGTCACGGTTCCGAACAACGCCATCGTTACGTTTGCAGGGATCGAAAAGGTGATAACGGTTCAGAACGGCAAAGCCGTGGAGAAGCCGATCACTACCGGTCGCCGTAATGCCGAGTTCACCGAAATCGTTGCGGGAATCAGCGTCGGCGAGAAAGTGATCGTCGATCCGGGCAACCTGCAATCGGGGCAAGCTGTCGAAGTGGTTGATTAAAGCTCCCACAGACATTACGAATGCAAAAACTCGCCGAAATCTGTATCCGCCGTCCCGTCTTCGCGACGATGATCGTGTTGTCGCTGGTCGTCGTCGGCGCGGCGGGCTTCTTCAGGTTGGGCGTCGATCGTTTTCCAGCGGTCGATCTGCCGACGGTTTCAGTGCGCGTCGGACTGCCGGGCGCGGCGCCGGAAGAAGTTGAATCGCTGATCACGGAGCAGGTTGAAGAAGTAATCAATACAGTCGACGGCATCAGCGAACTTCGTTCGATTTCAGGCCAGGGCACGTCGATGGTGATCGCGACCTTCAAACTGGATCGCGATCTGGAATCAGCCGCGCAGGACGTGCGCGATCGCGTCAACACACTCGGCCGCAGGCTTCCGGAAGATGCAACGCCGCCAACAGTTCAGAAGTTTGATAACGACAGCACGCCGGTACTCACCGTCGCTCTCACCGCCGATCGCTCTATACGAGAACTTACGGAGCTCGCAGACAAAACCGCGCGGCCGCAGCTCGAGCGCATCGGAGGCGTCGGCGAGGTGCGCGTCGTCGGCGGTCTCGACCGCGCCATCAACGTCTGGATTGACGCCGACCGGCTCGCCGCTTATCAGATTTCCATCGCGCAAATCCGCCAGGCGCTCGAACGCCAAAACACCGACGTGCCCGGCGGCAACGTCACAACCGGCAAAGAAGAACTGACGCTTCGCACGCTCGGACGATTCACTGACCCGCGACAGTTTGACAATCTCGTGATCGCGAACGTGAACGGCTCTCCGGTCAGACTGCGCGACGTCGGCCGCGTCGAAGACGGCACGAAAGAGCAGCGCTCGTTCTCGCGTCTGAACGGCGTGCCGACTGTTACGCTCGACATTCGCCGCCAGTCAGGCGCGAACACAGTTGAAGTCATCAACGGTCTGAAAGAGGCGCTGCCGCGTGTTGCCGCGCAACTCCCGGACGACGTCAAAGTTGAAATCATTCGCGATCAATCGCGCTACATCGAAGCCGCGCTTCACGAAATCCAAACGCACCTCGTTCTCGGAAGTATTCTCGCGAGTCTCGTCGTGCTCGTGTTCATGCGTTCGTGGCGCTCGACGCTGATCGCCGCGGTCGCGATTCCGTGTTCAGTCATTTCGACGTTCGGCATGATGAAGGCGCTCAACTTCACGCTCAACAGCGTGACGATGCTGGCGCTCGTGTTGATGGTCGGCGTGGTGATTGACGACGCGATCGTCGTGCTGGAGAACATCTTCCGCTTCATTGAAGAGAAGCGAATCGAAGCGAAGGAAGCGGCGCGTGAAGCGACGAAAGACATCGGTCTCGCCGTTTTGGCGACGACGCTCTCGCTGGTTGTGATCTTTCTGCCGGTGTCGTTCATGTCGTCCATCTCCGGACGTTTCCTGTATCAGTTCGGCATCACGGCAGCGGTCGCGATCATGGTCAGCCTGCTGGTCTCCTTCACGCTGACGCCGATGATGAGCTCGCGGTTGATTCGCGTCAGCGACGCGAAGGGTGGACACGATGCACCGTCTTCACGCCGCGGTTTCTATCGCTGGATCGACGCGGGTTACACGCACATGCTGGCGTTTGCGATGCGCCATCGTTTGGCGGTCGCGCTGGTTGCAATCGCGGTGGTCCTGACGAGCATTCCGCTTTATCGAGCGGTGAAGCAGGAGTTCATTCCGACCAACGTCGACGAAGCGGAGTTTGAAGTCGGCGTGAATGGTCCGGAAGGAACGAACCTCGCGGTGATGAACGAAACCATGAGCGCCATGGAAAAAGAGATACTCCAGATACGCGGCGTGACGATGGTGCTGTCGTCAGCCGGCGGCGGATTTCTCGGCGGCGTGAACCAGGGCGACGCGTACGTCCGCATCGCGCCACACGAAGAGCGCACTTTCTCGGTCAGCAAACTATGGCGCGAGACGAAGAATGGAAATCCATTAAACGCGTTCCGGGGAAACTACACGCAACAGGACGTGATGCAGGAAGTGCGTCGCGTGATGCGCAAGTACGCTCCGATGCGCACCAGTGTGCGCAACGGCCGCTCGTTCAACTTCGGCACCGGCGGCCGCACCGACATCGACTTCGTCTTCCGCGGCCCTGACATCGTCGCGCTCGCCGGTTATGCCGACGATCTCGTCGAGCGTTCGGAAAAACTCGGCGGCATCGTCGATGCCGATACGACGTTGAAACTCAACAAGCCCGAACTGCGCGTGTTGATCGATCGCGAGCGCGCCGCGGATCTCGGCGTCGATACTGCCGACATTGCCCAGAGCCTGCGCCTGATGGTCGGCGGCGAAGAAGAAGCTTCGCGCTTCCGCGACGAACAGATCAATGAAGACTACGACGTGCAGTTGCGTCTGACGGAAGAGGATCGACGCGACGTCGACACGATCAGCCGGCTCTACGTTCCGTCTTCGCGCGGCGGTCTGGTCCGGCTCGACAACCTTGTGAAGATCACTCGCGACACCAGCCCGTCGCGAATCGATCGACTCGATCGCGAGCGGCAGGTGTCGGTGCGCGCCTCAGTCGCGCCCGGTTACGCGCTTGCGGATCGCATCGAAGCGCTGCGAGGCGCCGTCGCGGAAATGAATTTACCGATCGCCTACACGACCACGGTTTCAGGCCGCGCGCGCGAGCTGGAGAAGACGTTCACGGAGTTTATCTGGGCGTTCATCCTGTCCGTCATCTTCATGTATATGATCCTCGCGTCGCAGTTCGAAAGCGTCGTGCATCCGTTGACGATCCTGTTGAGCTTGCCGCTCTCGGTGCCGTTCGCGTTGCTGTCGTTGTGGGGCACTGGCGACACGCTCAATCTCTACTCCGCGCTGGGTGTGCTCGTCTTGTTTGGCGTGGTGAAGAAGAATGCGATCCTTCAGATCGATCACATGAACAACCTGCGCGCGAAGGGAATGGAGCGTTACGAAGCCATCATGCAGGGCAACCGCGATCGCTTGCGTCCGATCCTGATGACGACGCTGGCGCTGGTCGCGGGTATGTTGCCGCTGGCGATCGGCACTGGACCAGGCGCCGAAGAACGACGTTCGATCGCGATCGTCGTAATCGGCGGTCAGTCGTTGTCGCTGCTGCTCACGTTGCTGGCGACTCCCGTGGTCTATTCACTGCTTGACGATATGAAAGCGACGTCGCGCTGGCGCAGATTTGCTGAAGGCTTTGGTACTGTTTTTCAGGGAATTAAAAAGACCCGGCGCCGCAAACCGGCGCCCGAAGAGATCCCCGCGGAGCGCACTACTTCCGGCGACTAGGTAACACGGATCTGTTTTAAAACATCCTGCCAACCGGAATCGTCAATCTTCATCCGTGCTACCAACTCATCACGCAGCCTTCGTAGCTTCTCGCTCAAGTTAACGGGATACTTGTCGATGTCAGTGAAGCGCTTTCGCTGCTCCTCGACGAACACTTTCTGCTTGAGGATCGACGGAATCGCCGAGTGCTGTCCGTTCTCCCAGAACGTGACCAGCAATCGTTCGACTGTGACAGCGCCCGGAATCTCGACACTTTCACTGTCCAACCCGATCACGTCGGCGACGTAGTTTCCCCGCGCGTCGCTGCCGCGAAACAACTGCAACCTGCCGGGCAGCGTGATCTTCTCCTCCGAATTGGACGCTTTCAGCGTCGGACGATCTTTCATCAAACACTGCTTGAAGATCACACCCGCAACCGCCGGCACTTCACTCGACAACTTCGTCCCGATGCCGAAACCGGCCACTTCGGGAAACTCGGCGACGATGCGTTTCACTTTCGCGACGTCGAGATCGCCGGTCAGGTTCGGCCGCAGACCCGGCAAACCGTTCGCTTCAAAGAATCGCAGACACCAATCGCCCAGTTCGGCGAGGTCGCCGGAGTCAACGCGAAATCCCTTGAACGCGCGGCGCCGTGATTCCGTCGAAGTCGCCGCCATCGCGGCGTGTACCGCGCCCATGTAGACGTCGATCGTATCGAGCAGCAGCGTCGTTCCGTTCGGGTTTGCATCGAGCCAGCGTTCGAACGCTACCTGTTCGAAGTGTTTCGGCTTGCCGGTGCGCGGCTCTATCTCCGGTGCTTCCATGAACTCGATGTAGGCCTGTTGCCAGTAATGCGCTTCGGTGCCGACGGCAGGGATGTCGAGACGATGCGCGGCCTCCATGTTCGAGGTGTCGTTGAAGCCGCCGATAAACGCGTAGACGGCGATGTCGACGGCGCGCTCGATGTCGCCGTTGCGGCGGAGTGAGAAGTCGGAGAGCCAGCGATCGTCGCCGGCGGCCATGCGAAACTGCATCGCCGTGCTCGCCGTCGTCATCGGCAGATCGAAGGCGTGCTCAAACTTGATCTCCTGCGCCTGCGTCAGTCCGAACGCGCCGGTGATGTCCGCGAACGGTTCCTGCGCGAATACGATCGTGCCGGGACGCACGGCCCGGATCCGGCCGACGAACTGAATGTCTTCGATCGCTTTGGCGAAGAGTTTTAGCCCGCCGCGATCCTGTTCGAGAAAGCGCAGACGCGGACGATCGATCTGGCTGTCCACGAGCAGACGAACCAGGCGCTCGTGTCCGAGACAAGGCGCGAACGGCAGTTTTCGTTGCGTGATGTAGAACGTGGCTTCGGCGTCGCTGAGACGTTCGTTTCTTAGACGCGTCACGTCCTTGAACGACGCGTCGCCCATGGCGGCGTGGTATCGATCGATATTGAGAGTGGCCATTAGTTGTCGATGATGTCGGCGCCGGCTGCGCGCATCTCCTCGATGGCACGTTCGCCGTCGCCCGGCTTTAGATCGACCGCGCGCATCGCGTTCTTCAAGGCCTTCACACGAAATCCCTGCTTCAGTCCCTCGAGCACAGTCGCTTTGACGCAGTAGTCGGTCGCCAAACCGCCGACCAGAATCTCTTCGACGCCCTGGTCGCGAAGCTGTGTTGCGAGATCAGTTTCGTCAAAAGCTGAATAACAGTCAGTGTCGCCGAGACCTTTGGAGATGACGTGAATGCGTGGGTCGTCTTTCAACTGCGGATGAAACTCAGCGCCTTTCGTGTTTTGAACACAGTGTACCGGCCACGTGCCGCCGTATTGCGCGAAGTGTTTCGTTGAAGGAGGATGCCAGTCGCGGCTCTTGTAGGCCGGACGCCCGTGTTCGAGAAACTCGTCGATTAATTCATTGAGCGGCTCGACGACTTCATCGCCGTGGGCCACCGCGAGCGCGCCTCCCGGGCAAAAATCGTTCTGCACGTCGACGACGATCAGTGCTTGTTTCGGCTGTGTTGACATGACGTTTAACCCCTTGTTTGACGGATACGATGTTACACTGCTTACTCCTACTCTAAAAGCAAGGTTGGCGTTATGAAGCGTACGGAATTCCGTCTCGGTCCACTCGCAGACAGATTAACTACTGCCCTTCGCGAAGCTGAAGAAACAGCCGTCGCGAAGCGCATCTGGCGCAAGGATGCTTCGCTCTGGAAGAGCGACGACGCGAGTCACAAACAGATACGCAACTCGCTCGGCTGGCTGACGGTGCCGGACGAGATGATCGGCGTCGCCGGCGAACTGATCGAGTTTGCGGACGTGATTCGGCGGCGTGGTTTCAAACACGTGATGGTGTGCGGCATGGGCGGCTCGTCGCTTTGTCCGGAAGTGTTGGCGCGGACGTTTGACCGCCAGAACGGATTTCCGGAGTTGCTCGTTCTCGATTCAACCGATCCGGACGTGATTGCGCGTTTCCGCGATCAGATCGACGTCGATCACTCTCTTTTCGTGATCGCGTCGAAGTCGGGAACGACGACCGAGCCGACGGTCTTTTACAAGTACTGGTACGACCAGTTGAGCAAACGTCGCGAGGATCCCGGCGAGAACTTCATTGCGATCACGGATCCCGGTTCGCCGCTCATCGAAACCGCCGGCGAGCTCGGGTTTCAAAGAACGTTTCTCAATCAGGCTGACATCGGCGGGCGCTACTCGGCGTTGTCGTACTTCGGCATGACGCCCGCGGCGCTGATGGGGATCGACATTCGCAAGTTTCTCGAACGCGCGAAACAGGCTGAACAGGAATGTTCGGCCGTGATGCCCGCCGCGTCTAACGACGCGCTCAAGTTGGGAACGATCCTCGGCGAGTGCGCCAACGCCGGACGCGACAAGCTCACGCTCCTGCTCGATCCGAAAATCGAAACGCTCGGACTCTGGATCGAACAACTGATCGCGGAGAGCACAGGGAAAGAAGGTAAAGGAATACTTCCAGTCGCCGGCGAGCCGCTCGGTCAGCCTTCTTCTTATGACGACGATCGCGTGTTCGTCGCTGTAACAGTCGGCGACGTCGCGGACGACACGAAGCTCCAGTTGGATCGTTTAGCCGGCGCCGGTCATCCGATCATTCAACGCACGCTTACCGACACTTACGATCTCGGCGCCGAGTTTTTCGTGTGGGAGTTTGCAACGGCCTGCGCCGGCTGGCGGCTCGGCATCAATCCATTCGATCAACCCAACGTCCAGGAAGCAAAGGACGCGACCCGCGAGTTGCTGAGCGAGTTTACGAAGACGGGTAAATTGCCGGACGAAGAAAAACCCGCCGCCGCTGACGACGCCGTGCGATCGCAGTTGCACGCGATCAAACCGCACGACTACGTCGCGTTTCTCAATTACATCGAAGAGACTCCCGAAACCGATCGCGCATTTCAGGAGTTGAGAACTGCCGTACGGGATCGTACGAAGTGCGCGACTACAGTCGGCTATGGGCCACGATTTCTCCACTCGACCGGCCAACTTCACAAAGGCGGACCAGGCAGCGGAGTCTTCATCCAAATTAGCGCTGACGACAAGGTCGATTTCCCAGTGCCCGGCGAGCCGTACAGCTTCAGCATCCTGAAGCAGGCACAGGCACTTGGCGACTTTCGCGCGCTTGCAAGCCGCGGCCGTCGCGTGATTCGCGTTGATCTCGGCGGCGACCTGCGGGCGCGTCTGAGTCATCTACAACAGGTCATCTTGAATGCGCTGAAGTGATACGACGACGCAAGGCTCCGCATGATTGTCATGCGCCGCTGGAAACCTCGTTGTAATCGCTCTTTGTTATAAACAAAGGAATCCCCCAGGTTATCCATTTCTTTCGTCGAGGCATACGACTTGCCGTCGGAAGTTTAATCTACTCGCTCCCGTAGGACCCTGCCAATTTGGAGGAGGAGCCGTTCGCCATGAAGTTCATTGAGAAGTTCTTTAGAAACGGACTAGCTATAGACCTGGGCACTGTCAACACACTCATTTATCATCCGAGCCGGGGATTACTCGTCAACCAGCCATCGGTCGTGGCGATCGATCGCTACGACGGCGAGGTGGTTTCTGTAGGTCACAAAGCGGCACGACTATTGGGCCGGGAACCACGCGGCATCGACGTGCATCGCCCGATTCGCGGCGGCACTATCAATAATTTCGAAGTCACACAGAAGATGTTGCGCTCGTTCATCGGCAGCGTTACCGATGGATTTCGCCGCGGACACTACGTCGTGGGAATACCTGGTTCGGCGACGACCGTCGAACAACGTTCCGTTCGCGATGCCGCGCGCGACGCGGGTGGAAGCCGCATCGATCTTGTCGACGAGGGTTTAGCAGCGGGTTTTGGCGCGGGGATCAGTTTCGACGACGAGCGCGCGCACCTTGTAGTCGACATCGGCGGTGGGACCACGAACATCGCGATCATCGCTTCCGGCGGAGTGGTTTCGTCGGTAAGTTTGCCGGCGGCGGGAAACGCGATGGACGACAGCATTCGCGACTACGTTCGTGTGAACTACTGCTTGCAGATCGGCGAGTACACCGCGGAAGCGCTCAAGAAGGAGCTCGGCGCACTCAGCGATCAGGAGATTGGTTCCGCCGAGCGCAAGATGGAGATCGTCGGCAAACAGTTGAGCGATGGTTCGGCGTGCGCGGTCCATATCACGGCTGAAGAAGTGCGCGAAGCGTTGGAGCCGGTGTTGGCGGACATCGTGACCGGCATCAAACGTGTGCTTGAAGACGCGCAGCCGGAAGCAGTGGCTGACATCTACTATTCAGGGATGATTCTCACCGGCGGCGGATCGCTGTTGAAAGGAATCAAGGAGCGCTTGCAGACCGAGTTGAACCTGCGCGCGACCATGCCTGAAAATCCGATTACGACAGTGGTGATGGGCGCCGGAATGTTACTGTCCGAGCCCGATCACCTCTATCGCTGCGCCACTCGTCAAAATCTTCCTGTCTGGCAGGAATCAGAAGAGCTGGTGGTTACGTGGTAAGTTTTTCAATCAGCAATTCACGTAGCCGAGTGCCCAAAAGACGATGATGAAGATAAGGATGGTGGAGATACATCCGCCGCCGAACTTCCATGCGGCTGCGCCTGCCAGTATTCCTCTCAGTGGACCTTCCATTTAAATCCCCTCCGTTTGCTTGATATCCGAACAGAAAACTTTCACCGTTTAAGAGTCGGCAAGATTAGTGCCATCCGTTGCGTCGCATGAACCTGAGCAACGCGTGTTCAGCTTTGTGGAACCCGTGGCCGCGAAATGCAACGAGATCGTCGAGCTTAGTGGCGCAGGCGTTGATCACTTTGCCTTTCTCGAACGCCTGGATGATCTCGGGACAAACGTATGAGCCGCGACAGACCGCGGGTGTGTTGCCGAGCACTTCTGAAGTCTCTTTGATCGCCGCAACGATCCGCTTCTTGATCGCCATCGAGCTTTGCGGCAGCGTGCCGTCAAACTCGCGGGCCAACGCGCAGGCGCAGACCAGCGTGCCGGCCCACGTGCGGAAGTCTTTCGCGCTGAAATGCTCGCCCATCACTTCCTTGATGTAGTCGTTGACGTGTCGCCGAGTCACTGGCACGACCGCGCCGTCTTCGTTAACGAACTTGAAGACATTGAAACCGGGAAGCTTCAACGTGCTGCGGACCACGCGCGCGACCTGGCGATCGCGGAGCTGCCGTTGTTGGCGCACACCTGACTTTCCGGGGAAGTCAAACTCGACGACGTTGCCTTTTACGGTCACGTGTTTGCGGCGCAGCGTCGCGATGCCGTAACTGCCGTTTTCACTTGCGTAAACCTCGCTGCCAGGCCGCATGAAGCACGTCGAAATGATCCTCAGCACGCACGCGAGCACGCGTTCGCGGCCCAGGCCGGGTTGGTTCAAATGCCGTCTGATGGTGGCGCGCATTTTCGGCAGCGCCAGCGCGAATTTTGTTATCCGCTTGAACTTTCGCAGTTCCTGAATGCGCGTGTGATCTTCGTGATAAAGATATTGCCAACGGCCTGCCGCATCGCGTCCGACCGCCTGCACACGTCCTTTCGCCGCCGGGTTTATCGCCACGTCCACCCACGCGGGTGGAATTTTTAGTTTTTGGATCCGTTCCAGGTCCGCTTTCGTCAAACGGCCATTCTGCGACTGATAGCGGAAGCCGCGTTTGGGGCTGCCCAGTCGCCGAATACCAATAGTTTGGAGGCGTTCAAGCTTTGTCATGTGAGGGCGGGAATAACCGGAACGAGATTTGTCTGTACGGAACAATGAAGAAGATCATGTTGAATAAAATCAATCCTCGAAATGCAGATAATCGGCGTGATTACAACGTCGTGTGCACCTGGTGCGGCGCAGTGATTCGATCCAACGCCGCCGCCACTGAAGAACAGATGTGTTTGATATGCCATGCGCGAATGCTGAACGACTATTTTCAACGACTTAGAAAAACAAGCGACGAGAGGCGAACCGCCCGCCGCTTCTAAACTTCGAATGATTCCTGCTTATCGCTTTTTCTGATCCCCACGATCACCCTGGCCCGGCGGCACTTTGTGTTTCGCCTCCTGCTTGCGATCCTGCGCAAGCGACCGTCCGACGTCGGCGACCTCGTCAAATTCCCCCTTCTCGTTTCGCCTGACGAACCGTTTGTCGTTCCCGGTGTCGATTAATTCGCGATTACCTTTTGTCGCGTTTTTAGCCATTGTCGCTCCTCCTCGAGTGTAGCTTTCCTGTACAGCCTAACGTTTCCGTTTGTTTAGTTACGGAGCACCCGCACCGCTAACTGCACTAGCAAATCAGTTTGATCTGCGTTTCAGCACTGTAGAACGCAATTTGCTCACCAATGAGGCGAGGAGGTACGGAAAATGCCAAGGGGTGACAAGTCGAAGTACACGGACAAACAAAAACGCAAGGCTGAACACATCGCCGAAGGTTATGAAGACAGTGGCGTGTCGAAGAAAGAAGCGAAGAGCCGCGCTTGGGCGACCGTGAATAAGGATTCGGGCGGTGGCAACAAGAGCGGGAGCGGCCGCGGCAAGAAAGACAGCAACGCGTCTGCACGCAAAGGCGGGAAGAAGGGCGGCAGCAAAAAGCGGTAACGCAGATCAGCGAAAGAACGTAATGCCAAGAAACGGCGGAAAACTCAAACAGCCGATGTCGCCGATGCCGGCGCAACATCAACCCAAGCCCGGCGTGGAAGCGGAGCTCCAACCTAAACCGAATTACAAAGCGCCGCTCTACAAAGGCGCGAACAAGCTGAAAAAGAAAGTCGCGTTGATCACCGGCGGCGACTCAGGAATCGGGCGGGCCGTCGCCGTGCTCTTTGCTCGTGAAGGCGCTGACGTCGCATTCACTTTTCTGAAACCAGAAAAACGCGACGCCGACGAGACCATGCGCGCCGTCGAAGCAGAAGGCCAACGAGCGATCGCTCTCGAAGGCGACGTCCGCGATGCCAAAGTCTGTAAACGACTCGTCAAGAAGACGGTCGACGAGTTCGGCAAGCTCGACATCCTCGTCAACAACGCCGCCTTTCAACAACATCAGAAGAGCATCGAAGACGTTACCGAAGAGCAGTGGGACCAAACGTTCAAGACAAACATCTACGGCTATTTCTACATGACGAAAGCCGCGCTGCCCCACATGAGCGAGGGCAGCGCGATCGTCAACACCGGATCGATCACCGGCCTCGAAGGCAGTAAAGAACTGCTCGACTACTCGTCGACTAAAGGCGCGATTCACGCGTTCACAAAATCGCTGGCGCAGAACCTTGTCGAACGCGGAATTCGCGTCAACTGTGTTGCGCCCGGCCCTGTCTGGACGCCGTTGAATCCGTCAGACAAGGAACCCAAAGAAGTCGCCGAGTTTGGTGCCGACACGCCGATGAAGCGGCCCGCGCAGCCTGAAGAGATCGCACCGGCTTACGTCTATTTCGCATCGGAAGTCGATTCGAGTTACGTGACGGGAGAAGTTTTGACTTTGTTAGGCGGTGAAACTACCGCGGGGTAACGCGGCAGTCTTATCAAATCAACTTGGAGGAACAAAAATGGCAGACAATGGTAGTGGAAGCACTGGAGTCGTGGCAGTCCTCGTGATTTTCGTAATCATCGTGGTGGCTGCGCTGTTCGTGTTTGGCGGCAGGTTGTTCGGTGGAAAGAAAGAAGTAGACGTCAACATCACAGCTCCCGCGGCGCCTTCAAAGTAGCGAGACATATCTTTATTTAAAGAGAGAGTTGGGCTGCTCGGACGGCGAGCGCAGAAAACGCCCGGCTCTCTCCCTTTATTTCTGTATGAAAGACGATTCGCAAGCCAGTAATTCCATCTGGATGGCGACGGCGGATACGCCACTCTCGCCGCGGCTCCAGGACACCGTCCGCACGGACGTTTGCATTATCGGCGCGGGCATCGCCGGATTGACGACGGCGTATCTTCTGTCGCAGGAAGGCCGTTCAGTTGTCGTGCTTGACGATGGTCCGATAGGCGGAGGCATGACGGGCCGCACGACGGCCCATCTGACCAACGCTTTCGACGATCGTTATCTGGACGTCGAAAAACTGCACGGCGAAGAAGGCGCGCGTCTCACCGCGGAGAGCCATACGGCCGCGATAGAAAAAGTCAACGACATCGTCCGGCGCGAGAACATTGATTGCGACTTCGAACGCTGTGACGGGTTTCTGTTCGCGGTTCCGCCGGACACGCAGGAGCTGCTTGACGACGAGTTGGCGGCGACACATCGCGCTGGTCTGACGGACGTGGAAAAGGTCGCTCGCGCGCCGTTCGATGCGTTTGATACCGGGCCGGCTTTGCGGTATCCGCGGCAGGCGCAGTTTCATCCGTTGAAGTATCTCAACGGCCTGGTGCGCGCGATCTCGCGCGACGGCGGGCGATTGTTCGGACACACGCACGCGACGACGATCGAAGGTGGAGAGAACGCGCGCGTCGAAACGGCTGCTGGTCCAGTGATAACTTGCGAGGCGATCGTAGTCGCTACCAATACGCCCGTGAACGATCGCGTCGCCATCCATACGAAGCAGGCGCCGTACGTCACGTATGTGATCGGTGCGTCGATCCCGAAAGGCTCGGTTGCGACCGGGTTGTACTGGGACACTCTCGATCCGTATCACTACGTGCGTGTTCAGGCCGTGGGCGACCACGACGTGCTGATCGTAGGCGGCGAGGACCACAAGACGGGCCAGGAAAGCGACTGTTACGAACGTTACGGCCGGCTCGAAAGTTGGACGCGCGAACGTTTTCCGCAAATCGGCGACATCGAGTTTCGCTGGTCGGGCCAGGTGATGGAGCCCGTGGACTATCTTGCGTTCATCGGACGCAATCCGCTTGACTCCGACAACGTCTTCATCGCGACCGGCGATTCCGGACAGGGCATGACGCACGGGACGATCGCGGGAATGTTGCTGACGGATCTGATTCAAGACCGCGAGAATCGTTGGACGGATCTCTACAGCCCGTCGCGGGTGACGCTGCGGGCGACGCCGGAGTTTGCCAGCGAGAACATCAACGTTGCCGCACAGTACAGTGACTACGTCACGGCCGGAGATATAAAGTCAGAAGACGAGCTGAAGCCGGGGCAGGGCGCGGTGATGCGCCACGGTTTATCGAAGATCGCGGTGTATCGCGACGAGAATGGAGCGATTCACAAGCGTTCAGCAGTCTGCCCACACCTCGGCTGCGTCGTTGCGTGGAACGCGTGTGAAAAGACGTGGGATTGTCCGTGTCATGGGTCGAGATACAGTGCCGAAGGCCGTGTCTACCAAGGTCCGGCAAACACGGATTTATCTGAAAACACCTGAAACCTTCGGCTCTGTACCTCGAATTATGGAGCGCTCGCGCGCGTTAGACTGCCCGGCGCCCGGTAACCAGGTTAATAACCAGAACGATCACCGCCACCACGAGAAGCAGGTGGATCAGGCTGCCGCCAACATTCCCCAGCAAGCCAATGAGCCACAAGACCAACAGGATCACCAAAATTGTCCACAGCATGATCTAATCTCCTTCTACGATCTTTCTTTAAAGGGGAGCAACGTTCATGCCAGCACGCTCGTACGAGCAAAATCTCGATTCGTCGTGAGTTCCCTGCATCACAACAATCCGATTTTCACCGTCAGCCCCCCTGAATGTTTGAAATCCAGCCACGGAATACCGGGTTTGCTGCCCCGCCGCGCCTGATAGTCGCTTCGACCTTGTCGAGACGCCCGCGACTGTTTATCATCTGTGCCGAAATCTGATCACCTCTTCGGACGCCCACGGAACAAAACAATATGAGTAGAGAAGTCGAACAGCCTCCTCTTGAGCCAGTGCCTGAAGGCAAGTACGTCTACTGCATCATCGAAACCGCGGAGCCCCGGTCGTTCGGCCCGATGGGAATCGGCGGACGCGGCGACGACGTTTACACGGTCAGACACAAAGGCCTGGCCGCTGTCGTCTCCAACACGCCGCTGGTTGTTTATGACCCCACCCGCGAAAACGTTTTCGCGCACGAGCAAGTGAACGAGACAGTTATGCGCGAGTTCACGGTTTTGCCGATGGCTTTCGGCGCTCTCTTCAAAACGGAAGACGATATTGTAGAACTTATTCGCGGAACTTACGATGCGCTGCGCGACGTGCTGGCGAAGATGGAAGGCAAGGTCGAGTTTGGCCTCAAGGTGAACTGGGACCGCGATAAAGTCACGCTCGAGCTCGAAGAGAAAGACGACGAGATCCGCCACCTCAAAGAGCAGATCACTTCGCGCACCACCGGTTCGACCTACTTCGCGCGAATGCAGCTCGGCCGTCTAATCGAGACCGCGTTGACTGATCAGGCTGACGCTTACATTCGCGAGATCTACTCGCACTTGCGCGACGTCTCGGTCGCTTCGCGGGCGAACAAGCCGATCGGCGATCGCATGATCATGAACGCCGCTTTTCTGATCGAACGCGATCGCGAAGCCGAGTTTGATCAAAGAGTGAAAGAGATTGCTTCGAAGTACGAAGGCAAGCTCTCGTTCAAGTACACCGGCCCCTGGCCCCCATACAACTTCGTTCACATCCGTCTCAAGCTGGAGCGCGGCGAAGGCACGACTGAAGCGGTAGCGAGCTGAGAGATGTTCCTTATCGACGATCTATTGTTGGCGCCGGTCAACGGCTTCAAGTTCATCCTGGGCCAGATTCAGAAGATGGCCGATCAGGAGTTGAATGACGATACGATCATCAAGGAGCAGTTACTCGAGTTGCAGATGCGCAAGGAGCTCGACGAGATCTCCGACGAGGAGTTTCAGGAACGCGAAGCGGAGCTTTTCGCGCGCCTGCGCGCGATCAAGATGCGGCAGCTCGACTTGATGCACGAGGTCGTCCACACCAAAGACTCGTCGAGTTTCGTGATTGAAGTCGGCGGCGACGAACATACCGGGCAAGGCGGGTAATGTCCTAACCTGAAAAATTCGTAATATCCGTGGTTCGTCTGAACTTTCGGAATAGCTTATCTTCGAACGATAGCGGTAACACGGATTAAAAAAGGGATGAGATTAGGACTACTGGGTGAACGCACGTTACCTTTTTTTCGGCGGGAAGGGTGGGGTCGGAAAGACTACTGCCGCCTCAGCCACCGCTCTGTTTCTCCTTCACAATTCCAAACGCAACGATTCCATCCTCCTCTTCTCGACCGATCCCGCGCATTCGCTGTCTGACAGTCTCGACGTTAAAGTCGGCAATCGCCTGGTTGAAGTGAAACAGTTTCGCGGCGCCCGATTGGTGGCGTACGAGATGGATGCGAGTCTCGCGCTGGAACGATTTCGCGCCGCGCACGGCGAAGTGCTGGCGGAGATCGCGGAGCGCGGCACGTTACTGGACGAGGAAGACATCAACCAGTTGTTGAATCTCTCGTTGCCGGGTTTGGACGAGGTGATGTCGTTGTTCGAGTTGAGCGAAGTGGACCGTGAGGGAAACTACACGCACATCGTCGTCGACACGGCGCCTTCCGGACATACTTCGCGCCTGTTGCGTCTGCCCGAGGTTTTTGAACGCATCGTACATACGCTGGACCTGATGGGCGAGAAGCATCGCTACATGATCGAGCAGTTTGCGCGGCGTAAGGCGCCGGTCGATAAGGTGGAGTTGTTCTTGAGAGACCTGAACCAGCGAATCGCGTCAGTGCGCAAGCTGCTTTACGGCGAAGAGGAAACGAGTTTTACGTTGGTGACGATTCCGGAGGCGATGAGTGTTCGCGAAACAGAAAGATATCTGGAGCTGCTGAAGGAAGAGGGCGTGCCGGTGCGCGACGTGATCGTGAATCGAGTCGAGCAGGAGCATGACGCGTGCAAGTACTGTCACGCGCGCGTGATGACGCAGAAGCGGTGGCTCAAGGAGATCGCGCGGGTGTTCAAGGGAATGCAGATTCATTCCGTGCCGTTGATGGCGCAGGAGGTTCGCGGGCTCGAGGCGTTGAAAGAGGTGGGGAACATTATTTGGAACAAAAATTTCCACTGATTTCAAAACGGATCGTGATCTTTGGCGGCAAGGGCGGCGTTGGGAAGACGACGGCGGCGGCTGCTTTTGCGCTCGCCGCGGCGCGTGCCGATCGCCAGAAGAAGTTGCTGATCTTTTCGACGGATCCGGCCCATTCGCTGTCGGACAGTTTTGGCGAGGAGATCGGCCGTTCCAAAAACGGCGTGGGCGGCAATGAGAATCTCGACGGGATGGAGATCGATCCGGGTGAGTGGTTCGAGGAACTGAAACACCGTTATCGATCGTGGACTGACGAGCTTTTTGCGGCGTTGTCGGGCGGCTCGCGAATGGAGATCAAGTTCGATCGGGAAGCGATGCGTGAACTGGTCGAGCTGACGCCGCCCGGAATTGACGAGATCGCGGCGCTCGGCGCGATCAGCGATCTGCTCGAGGAGGATCGTTATGACTCGATCGTTCTCGACACCGCGCCTACCGGTCACCTGATTCGGTTTCTGGAGCTGCCCGAGGTGGCGCTTTCGTGGATACGCACGTTCATGAAGCTGCTGTTAAAGTATCAGAACGTAGTGAAGGCAACGCAGGTCGCCGAAGAGTTGGTCGCGTTGTCGAAGAGCATAAAGAGAGTGGTGGCGTTGTTGACCGACGAGGAGCGTTGCGAGTTTGTAGGCGTGGCGATTCCGGAACGAATGAGTCTGGAAGAAACCAGCGACCTGGTGAAGGCGCTCGAAAAATTGAAAGTGCCGGCACGAAAACTTCTGATCAACGGATTAGTGCCGGAAATGGAATGTAAGTTTTGCCGATCCAGGAGGAAGATGCAGCAACAGGTGATCGCGGATTTCAAGCGCCGATTCAAGATTGAATTGTTCACCGCGCCGCAGCAACCGCACGAGATCACCGGTGTCAAAGATTTGCTGGGCCACTTCGACGCCTGGGATATACTAAAAAACCCATGAGTGAGCTTGCTTACTATGTCTATTGCATCGCCGAGAATGCGGCGGCTGCGCAACTTCCGGCGGCGTCGCTGCCGGCGGCGATCGAGGACGAGTCGAAACTCGAATGGGTTGTGAGCAATGATCTGGCCGCGCTTTCGAGTACCGTTCCGCGAGCGAGCTACACCGAGGAGAGTTTGGCGGAACACTTGTCCGATGCGAGCTGGACAGCGGTGCGGGCCATGCGGCACGAGACGGTGATGGAATACGTCGCGAGGCGCGCCAGCGTTGTTCCGCTTCGCTTTGGGACCATTTATCTCGAACGTGCGGGAGTTGAGCGCATGCTCGAAGAAAAGAGAAGAGAACTGGCGCAGATCATCGAGCGTCTGCGTGGGCGTGAAGAATGGGGCGTGAATGTCTATTGCGATCAGACGACGCTGATGTCGAGTATCACCTCCGTCAGTCCCGTGTTGCGCGACCTGGTCGACCGCGCGGCGCAGGCTTCGCCCGGACAGTCGTATTTAATGCAGAAGAAGATCGAGACGTTGAAGGTTGACGAAGTACGCGCCGCGCTGACTCGGATCATCGACGAGATCGAACACGAGCTCAGCCAACAGAGCGAGGACGCGAAACGTTTGCGAGTTCTGAAAGTAGAGGCGACGGAGTACGGCGAGCTAAAAGCAAAGTTTGCCTTTTTAATCAAGAGGGCTGACTTTGAAACCTTTCGTGACGCAGCCGAACGTTTGGCGCAGACACATCAAGCGACCGGCGTGCGGCTGGAACTGACTGGCCCCTGGCCGGCTTACAATTTTACACGGATTGATTAAATGAGTTTTGACATCGAGCAATTGGACCAGGCGGATCTTTCGCTGCTCGAAACATTGGACCACGTCCTCAATCGCGGGCTCGTCATCGCCGGCGAGATCACGATCTCCGTGGCTGACATCGATCTGGTCTTTCTCGGTTTGAACGTGCTGTTGAGCTCGGTGGAGACAGCGCACGAAGTGCTGCGAAAACGGGAATGAAACTGTATGTCTACTGCGTTGCTGAAAAGATCGATCCGCCAGCCGAGCCGGCCAGCGGTATCTCCGGCGCGAGAGTAGACGTCCTGGACCTCGAAGGTTTCTCGCTGCTGGTAAGCGAGTTTGCGGGCGACACGATTCCGGTGACGCGCGATAACGTAATGGCACATGCAGCAGTCGTGCGAAGCATCTTGAACGAAACTACTCCGCTGCCGCTGCGTTTCGGAACAGTGTCAGACGAGCAGCGACTTCGGAGTTACCTGGCATCCCATCGGCAGGCCTTGGAGGCGCAGTTGGCGCACGTGCGCGGTTGTGTAGAGATGGGCGTGAAGATCATTTGGAACACCGATCAACCAGACGTTGATTCCAGCTCTGACGGACCTGGCGCGCGTTTCTTAAAGGAGAAGCAGCTTCGCACAGGGCGAGCCAGGGAAGTTGGAGCGTGGCTCCACGAACAGCTTCGGCCGCTGATTAAGGACGAACAAGTGAGCCTCGCGCCGACAGAAAAACTGATCATAGCCGCCGCACACCTGGTCGACCGTGACGCGATCGGGAAATATCGCGACCAGCTCGCTGAAGCCCGTAAATTACGGCAGGAATTACACTTCCTGGTCAGCGGGCCCTGGCCGCCGTATAGTTTTTCTAATATTGATCTTGAGTTTAAAACACGGTTCGGAGTAAGCTGATGGCGATTTCCCCCGAAATACCCCCTAAGGCCGAGCCGGAGATCGACACCTCCCACGTCGACGAGTTCGTGGAGCAACTGAGTTGCGTCACAAGCTCTTTGCCGTCGCGCATCAATATTGATGCGCAAAGTGTGGAACAGGGTCTGGCGAAGCTGGTTCTTACTCTGATCGAGTTCATCCGACGCCTGTTGGAAAAACAGGCGGTCCGTCGCATGGAGGGCGGGGATCTCTCACCTGAACAAATCGAGGAACTAGGGTTAGCGCTTATGCGATTGGAAACCAAGCTTCAGGAACTCAAGGAACAATTTGGTTTAGCGGATGAAGATCTCAATCTCGATCTGGGTCCTGTGGGACGCCTGATCTAATGTAAGTAAGTTTGTCCCCGGCAGTGACATACGACGGTGGCGGTCGCCTGAGCTTTTTGACTTGAGCCGCCTCCTGAGAGTGGAGGACGAAAGTGTCCAGTGAGCGGTCTACCCTTATAACGGCCCGTCCCCCGGGCCTCGTGGATGTTCTCGACCGTATTCTCGATAAAGGGTTGGTGATAGCCGGCGACATCAAAGTATCGCTGGCAAACGTAGAACTACTCACCTTGCAGATTCGACTGTTGGTTTGCTCGATCGACAAGGCGGAGCAGATAGGCCTCAACTGGTGGCGCTACGACACGAACCTCACGACACGCGCGGAGCGTGCCGAAGCCGAGAACCTCGAGTTGCGCGAACGGCTGGCGGAACTCGAACTCGAAATCCGAAAACTCGGCGTCGCCGCCGCTTCGGACGAGGGCAGTGAGCGTCGTGTTACGACCAGGGCCGTCAAGACAAAAGTAAGACGCCGGACGACTTAGTTATTGGGTAATCCGCGTTTTGAAAACAGTGCGTGGAACACGGATACAAACCGGAATCACGTGGCTTTTACAAAAACTCGATAAAGGAAACTAAGCAAATGGCTGTCGAAAGAGCACCAGGCGGAACTAGTTTAATAGACGTCCTTGATCGCGTTCTCGACAAGGGCATCGTCATCGACGCGTGGGTGCGAATTTCACTCGTTGGTATCGACCTGATCACAATCGAAGCTCGCGTTGTCGTCGCCTCGATCGACACGTACCTCAAGTACGCCGAGGCAGTAGGTTTGACGCCGGCAGTCTCGCGTCCAGTGCTGACCCCCGGAGCCGAAACAGTAGAGACCGATACACGCCGCCGAGTAACGGTCGAAGTCGAAAAGAAATAACGTGAACTCGCATCGAATCAGTTTTTAGGACATGGGTGAAGTTCCGACAGAGGTAGTCTTTACAGCGACCCTTCCAGTTGTCGATAGCGACAGGGTCGGTTCTTACCTGCGCCAATATGACGTCTTCGTTGAGACGACGACGCAGATGCTGGCCACTCCGCGTCTCAACGAGCGGCTCCTGCTCGCTCTGGAAGGCATCGTAAACATCTTCGGCCACCGCCAGGTAGCGGTTGCCGTTATCAACGAACGAGACGCAGAGCTGCGCATTCGTGCGGCGATCGGGTTCGACACCGATCAGTCCACTCGCGTCGAAATGCCGTTGGATTCGAGCGCCGCTTGCGTGCGCGTGATTCACGACGCGGTGCCCTTGTGGATCTCGATGAAGGACGACCTCGCCTCCCGCACGCTGTTCGACAAAATGCAATGGCACCAGGAAGTGCTCGCGCTGCCGCTCTTCGGAATGTCCGAGATCTCGGCCAAAACGCGGCGCGACTCACAAGGTCCGAAATTGCCCGGCCATTACTGGGCTTTCGACGCCGGCGCGCGGCTCGGCGTTCTCTACGTCGCCGCCGATCGAGACACGATCGATCCCGTTTCCCTCAGTCTCCTGAAACGCTTCGCCGATCGCATCGGCGTCATCGCCTCGCTGGCCATTCACCAGGAAAAACTGGTCGGCACCGTAACGAAACTACAGCGCGAACGGCAGTGGATCGAATCGATCATGAAGTCAGTCGCGGATCCGATCGTGCTCACGGATCTCGACAACGAAATCCTGCTGCAAAACCGTCGCGCCGAAGAGCTGTTCAGCGGTTCCGCCAACGCCGGTGAAGGAAAACGGCGCGCGCTCAAGATGAACGACCTCCTGTTCTCTGCTTATCTTTCGAGCGCTACTGTTTCGTCGTCCGAAGTCGTTCAACGAGACATCACGTTGGTGGATCCGATTGAAGGTTCGGATATCCATTTCGAAGTCATCTCGACGCCGGCCGCAAATTCTCGCGGCGAGCCGCTCGGCCTCGTATCGATCTTTCGCGACGTCACCGATCTGCGCGAGGCGAATGAAGAACTGGCGCGCAACTTCCAGAAGCTGCAACAAGCCGAAGCGGACTCGCGCCGCGAACGCGATCGTCTGGACCTGATCATCGAAAACGTGGGCCATCCGATCGTCGTCTGTGATTCAGCCGGCAACTTCATACTGTTTAATCGCCGGGCGGAGTTGTTGTTCGAAGAGAAGTCCTCGTTCCGGCCCGCCGCGATGGCTGCCGTGCGGACGAACGCCGTGAAGTTGACGTCGTTCATCTCGGCTCTTGCGTCCGCGTCGGAGACAGGGCGCCAGGCTGAGATCGAACTGGTCGATCCGGACAGTGGGCAGTTGTTGCCGATGGAGATAACCGCGCGCGAGGTTTTGGATGCGACCGGACAGGTGACGGCGGTCGTTTCGATTCTTCACGACTTGACCGAGATTCGCGAGCTTGAGCGCAGGCGCGTCGAACAACAACTGTTTGAGTCCGAAAAACTGGCGGCCGTCGGACGTCTCGCAGCGTCGATCGCGCACGAGGTGAACAACCCGCTCGAAGCCATCAAGAACGCGCTTTACTTGATGGAGTCGGGCGCCGAGGGCGAAAAGAACTCGCGGTTTCTCGAGATCGCGCGCAAGGAGACTGAGCGGGTCTCGCACATCATCCGGCAGATGCTCGGGTTCGCGCGTCGCTCCGGCGAGGTTGATTGGGTCGACGTCAACCAGTTGATCGAAGAGACGCTGGTGCTGCTTGAAAAGAAGATGAAGCAGTTGCGGATTCGGGTTAACCGAAACTTCAACGAGTCGCTGCCGAAGATTCGCGCGCGCGCCGATCAGTTGCGGCAAGTGTTTCTGAATCTGATCATCAACGCGCAGCAGGCGATCACCGGCGGCGGCGAGATCACGATCTCCACTTCGCGTCACGAACAGGCGTTGCAGCCGTCGATCCTCGTGCAACTTAGTGACAGCGGCGTCGGCATCAACGAGGGCGACCTGACGCGCATCTTCGATCCGTTCTTCTCGACGGGTAAGAAGGGCACCGGGCTCGGATTGTGGGTGACGCAGGATATCGTCCGCCAGCACGGCGGGCGCATCGAAGTTTCGAGCGAGGTAGGGCGCGGAACTGTTTTCACGATCGTGCTTCAAGTTGACTCTCCAATTCTCGAAGATGGAGGAAACGGATCGCCGGTAACCAGATGACTGTTCGAGCGGATCACAGTGAGAACGAGATGCTGCCGGAGGAGGGGAACGGTCGTTCACCGTTGGTGCTTAACGGGCGGCTGCTCGTAGTCGACGACGAAGAGAGCCTGCGCATCACCACGGCCGCTATCCTGGAAAAAGAAGGCTACACCGTCGACACCGCGTCCAGCGGCGACGAGGCGATAGCCCTGTTGGACCAGAGAGACTACGACCTCGTGCTGACGGACTTGCACATGGAAGGCGGCGACGGTCTGTCCGTGCTGAACCAGATTCGCCAGCACTCGCCGTTGACGATCTCCGTCGTGCTTACCGGGTTCGCTTCAGTCGAGTCGGCGATTGCCGCCTTGCAGGAAGGCGCGTACGACTACCTCGTCAAACCGTGTGACATCGACAGCATGAAGCACACGATCCGGCGCGGAGTTGAACACCGGCGCCTCATGCTTGCCGAACAAAAGGCGCGCACCGACCTGGAGCAACTGAACCTCGACCTCGAAAGACGCATCGCGGAACGCACCGCGGAGCTCACTCGCTTGAACGCCGAGCTCGCCGACGCCAACCGCGCAAAAGACGTCTTTCTCGCCACGCTTTCGCACGAGCTGCGGACGCCGCTGACTCCCGTCGTAGGTTGGATCAAACTGTTGCGCAGCGGCAATCTCGACGAGAAGAGCGTCGCGCAGGCGCTGGATGCGATCGAACGCAATGCGTGGCTCCAGTCAAAACTGATCGACGATCTGCTCGATACGTCGCGCATCGCCACGGGCAAACTGCACTTCGAACCGAAGCCGACCGACCTGAATACCGTCGTCAGCGCCGCACTCGATACGGTGCGCGCCGCCGCGGCCGCTCGCAATATCGAAATGTCGATTAACTTGTCGCCTTCGACCCTGGTCGTGATGGGCGAGCCTGTGCGTCTCCAGCAGATCGTCTGGAACCTGCTCTCGAACGCGATCAAGTTCACCGACCCCGGCGGCAAAGTTTCCGTCCAGACGGATCGCGACGTCAGCTACGCGCGACTCACCGTCGTCGACACGGGCATCGGCATCGCGTCGGAGTTCCTGCCGCACGTTTTTGATCGTTTCAAACAGGCGGACGGTTCGACGTCGCGGCGTCATGGCGGGCTCGGGCTGGGATTGGCGATCGCGGATGCGCTCGCGAAGATGCACGGCGGCCTGATCGAAGCCCAATCGCCGGGAGTCGGGCACGGCTCCAGCTTCACTTTGCGTGTGCAGTTAGCAACGTCGGCGCGAGTCGCTCCCGAACCGGTGCCGCCGAAGGCCTACTCGTTAATCGGGTTGGACGTGTTGATTGTTGAAGACTCGCCGGACACTTTGTCGTTGCTGAGCACGCTTTTCAGCAACGAAGGCGCGACCGTCACCACGGCCGCATCAGCCGCCGAAGCACTCGAGCACGCCGTCAGCAAACGCCCGAGCGTCATTATTTCCGATATCGGCATGCCCGATGTGGACGGCTATCAGCTTTTGCAGCAACTGAAAGTCATTCCGGGAATGGACGAAGTACCGGCCATCGCCATCTCCGGCTACGCCAGCGACGAAGATCGCGAACGTGCGCTGGACACCGGCTACCACGCGCTCGTTGCGAAACCGATCGACGTCGAGGTCCTCTTCGATCTCATCCACAATCTCAACCTTCCGCAACTCTCGCAGCGCAACTAAACGTGCCTTAAAACCGGACTCTACGCCGTCAAACATCATTCAATTTGACAAAATTAAAACTGTAACTATAATGGTTACAAAAAGGAACCCCAGTGTCCCCAGACCGTATTTGATATGTCGACCAACAGTAGGTTCGCCGTAGCCGTACATGTGCTGAGTTTAATGGCCTGGTCGGGGGAAGAACCCCTTAAATCCGAACAGGTCGCGGAAAGCGTCAACACCAATCCGGTGGTGATTCGGCGCATGCTTTTGGAGTTGGCCGAGGCCGGGCTGGTCGTATCGCAAACTGGGTCACTCGGAGGGTCGCGGCTGGCAAACGATCCGGCCAAAACAACCCTCCTAGATGTGTACGAGGCACTCGAATGCGGAGGCGTCTTCTCGATGCATCGGACGCCGCCGAGCCGTGATTGCCCGGTGGGAGTGAACATTGAAACCGTTTTAGGGAACGTATTTTTGGAGGTTGATTCGGCCGTCGAGCAGGTGCTCGGAAAGATAACGATCAACGACGTCGTACAGCGGTTGAAACCCTGCGGCTCTGCCGCGAAACAAACGGCCGTGTCGAGAAACGGCCGTAATGGAGCGGGACGAACAAATGGCCGCAACGGAACGGGGACGGTTTCGAAGAACGGCCGTAAGAAGCATTTTGACCAGGGGCAGATAGCTTTGTCCGAATTGCGCGCCGGTACAAAGACCAGGAGAGCCAGGACTCTCCGAACTGCCTGATGAACCGCGAGAAAGGAATGTCTTATTTTGTCCAGGCTTGAAAAAGATCAAAGCGATATCGAACTCATGAATTCCGTGAAGGGCGAGTTTGTCAACCTCAGCGAGGAACTGACAGACGACGCCGTGTCTATTGAGGATATCGACGAGGTTCTACAAACCCTCGAAAGAGCCACCAGCAGTGAAGCTGAAATCGAGGAGCCTTTGATCGAGGAGTCGTCGTCTGCGGTCGAGTCTGATGAAGCCATGAGCGAGGAGGTCGAGCTCGACCTTTCCGCCGGCGAGATGGACAAGACTTCAGATCCCATTCGCGTCTACATGCGCGAGATGGGCGTAGTGCCGCTGCTCACGCGCGAACAGGAAGTATCGATTGCCAAGCGGATCGAGCGCGGTCAGAAACGTGCTGAAAAGGCGATTGCGCGATCGCCGATCGCGGTAGTCGAGCTTTTCAGGATCGGTGACGAGTTGGCGGCGGGAACACTCAACATTCGGGACGTCGTCGCGTTCTCCGATCAGATGGAGACCGAAGAGCACGAGGATCGCAGTGAAGAGTATTTGCAGTGGACGATCGAGGGGCTTCAGAACATCCGCAACCTTTACAAGCGAGGTCTGAAAGAGTTTGAGCGTTTCGCGGACGAGCAGAAAGCATCGCGCGGCAAGCGTTCGAAGAAGCTCTTGCGCTACCGGCGCAAGCTTGCTCGCACCCGTTTGGAAATCGCTCAGGAAATTCGCGGACTGCACTTGAAGGAGGCTGCGCGGCAGCGTCTGATCGCGGCGATCGGCGTCGTGTACAAAGAGACGCGGGCGCTCGAACGCGAGATCGAGTCGTACTCGGAGAAACTCAAACGCAAAGGGCTCAAGGCCGATAAGCAGAAGGAATTTCGGAAACAGGTTGCAACCGCGAAGAAGCGTCTGAAAGAGCTCGAGCTCGAGCATCACCTGTCGCCGCTGGAGATCAAACGGTCGCACCAGATGATCGCCGTGAGCGAAGCGCAGACCGCGCAGGCCAAGCACGAGTTGACCGAAGCGAACCTGCGCCTGGTCGTCTCGATCGCGAAGAAGTATCAGAACCGCGGTTTGCAGTTCCTCGATCTGATCCAGGAAGGCAATCTCGGTCTCATGAAAGGTGTCGACAAGTTTGACTGGCGCCGCGGCTACAAGTTCTCGACCTACGCGACGTGGTGGATTCGTCAGGCCATCACGCGCGCCATCGCGGACCAGGCCCGCACGATTCGCATCCCGGTGCACATGATTGAGGTCATAAACAAACTCAAGAACACGTCGCGGGAGTTGGTGCGTGAGCTCGGGCGCGAGCCTACTACCGAAGAGATCGCGAAGAAGATGGATACCTCCGTCGACAAAGTGCGCAAGGCGCGCAAGTTGATGCAGGATCCGATCTCGCTGGAGACGCCGATCGGCGAAAACGGCGATTCGCAGTTGGGCGATCTGATCGAAGACAAGTCGAGCGAGAGCCCGGCGGCGCGCGTGATCACGTCGAACTTGCGCGAGATCGCCGGCGACGTGTTGCAGACTTTGAGTCCCCGCGAAGAGCGAGTGATCCGTTTGCGGTTTGGTCTCGATAACGGCGGTCACGAGCGGACGCTCGAAGAGGTAGGGCAGAACTTCAACGTGACGCGCGAGCGCATTCGGCAGATCGAAGCGAAAGCGCTGCGCAAACTGCGGCATCCGTCACGCGCGCGGCTGCTGAAGAACTTCCTCGAAGGCGAGGGCAACTAAAATTTTGCAGAGATTACGGCGCGTGCAGGCGTCGTCAAGATTCAGACTAGGAGCGATTGAACATGAGTGAATTCGTAAAGGAAGTGAGCGACAGCTCGTTTGAAAAGGATGTGCTCGGATCCAGCAAACCGGTGTTGGTGGATTTTTGGGCGCAATGGTGCACGCCTTGCCGCATGCTGGCGCCGACCGTTGAGGCTGTCGCGCAGCAGTTCAGCGACACGGCCAACGTCGTGAAGCTGAACGTCGACGACAATCCGTCGACCGCACAGCGCTATGGCATCAAGGGCATTCCGACACTGATCCTGTTCCGCGAGGGAAAGGAAGTCGAGCGAGTTGTGGGCGCGACGAGCAAGGAGTCGATCACGCGAATGATCGACAAGTACGTCACCGTCCGCGCGTAGCAGTGCGAGCAAATTAATTGCCTATCGAAGGCCGGGTTCAAAGCCCGGCCTTTTTGTTTTTGGTGAAAATCCGTGGGAGAATGCGCTCACGGTATGGAACAGACGAAACCTTCGCGTTTAATTGTCGGTATTAGTGGCGCGACCGGGACGATCTTCGGGGTGCGCATCTTGCAGATGCTGCACGGGTCGGGCGTCGAGACTCATCTGGTGATGAGCAAGTGGGCGCAGCGCACGCTCACGCATGAGACACCGTATTCGATAAAACAGGTCCAGGAACTGGCGACGCAGAGTTACAACAGCGGCGATCAGGGCGCCGCGATCTCCAGCGGCTCGTTCGTGACGCTGGGAATGGTTATCGCTCCTTGCAGCATGCGCACCCTCGCGGCGATCGCGCACGGTCTCGGCGACAACCTGGTCCATCGCGCCGCCGACGTCGTGTTGAAAGAACGGCGCAAACTGGTGCTGGTCGTGCGCGAGTCGCCGTTTAGCGAGATACATCTCGAGAACATGTTGAAGCTGGCGCGCATGGGAGTCGTGATTCTCCCGCCCGTGCCCGCTTTCTATAATCATCCGCAGAGTCTTGACGACATGATCAACCACGTAGCGATGCGCGTGGTGGACCAGTTTGATATTCACCTCGACGTAATGAACCGGTGGGATGGCGTACTCCTTGATCAAAAACGAGCAGGGTAATAGGAGGGAAGTCGTGGGAGAGATGATCGAGTTTCCAGTGAGCGGCGGCAGCATCAACGGTTACGAGGCAGTGCCGGAGTTGGGTGGTGGTCCAGGCGTGGTGGTGATTCAGGAGTGGTGGGGGCTCGTCGATCACATCAAGGACGTTTGCGACCGGTTCGCTGCCGCGGGTTTCGTCGCCCTCGCTCCCGATCTCTTTCACGGCAAGACAACCAAATCGCCCGACGAAGCCGGAAAGCTGATGATGGCGCTGCGCATCGACGAGGCTGAGAAAGAACTGGAAGGAGCTGTCGACTACCTGCTGAAGCACGACGCAGTGACCAGCAACAAGATCGGCGTCGTCGGTTTCTGCATGGGCGGCGCTCTGTCGCTGTACACCGCGACGAAGAACCCGAACATCGGCGCCTGCGTTGTCTTTTACGGCGGACATCCGAAGGTCAAACCCGATCTGCCGAACCTTCACGCGCCCGTGCTGGGTCTATACGCCGAGAAGGACGGCTTCGTCACGCCGGCCTCAGTGCGAGAGCTCGAGAGCAAAGTGAAATCGCTCGGCAAAGAAATCGAAACCGTGATTTACCCCGGGACGGATCACGCCTTCTTCAACGATTCGCGTCCCGAAGTTTACAACGAGGAAGCCGCCGCCAACGCCTGGCAGCGCACGCTTGAATTTCTGAAACACAGATTACAAAGATCCGCGTAATCGGTGTCTCCTAGTCGTACCTGACAAAAAAATAAAAGAGGAAACCTTTGCATGATTAAGTCTACGTGCGTCCGGATACTACTGTTGATCCTCCTGCCGGTTTATGCGGCTGCCCAGCAACCGTCTCCGTCTCCCACGCCGTCCGCTTCGCCGGTTGCGAGCCCGAGCGCGAGCGCAACGCCTACGCCGGATGCGTCGCCGACGCCGCGCGATCCGATGTCGACTCCGACGTTCAACGGACTGCGCCTGCGTTCGATTGGTCCAGCTTTCACGTCCGGACGCATCAGCGGTTTCGCCGTCGATCCGGCGAACCCGACGCGTTACTACGTCGCCGTCGCATCAGGCGGCGTGTGGAAGACGATCAACGCCGGCGTCACGTGGACCCCGATCTTCGACAACGAATCCTCGTATTCGATCGGCGCGATCGCACTCGATCCGAAGAACCCGCTGACCGTCTGGGTTGGCACCGGAGAAAACAACAGCCAGCGCAGCGTTTCCTATGGCAACGGGCTTTACAAGTCTGACGACGGCGGCCGCACCTGGCGAAACGTCGGTCTCAGAACCTCCGAGCACATCGGCCGCATCGCTATCGATCCGAAAGATTCGAACATCGTTTACGTCGCGGCGCAGGGACCGTTGTGGGGACCGGGCGGCGACCGCGGTCTCTTCAAGACGACTGACGGCGGCAAGACGTGGAAGAACATCCTCAACATCAGCGAGAACACGGGCGTCACCGACGTCGAGATCGATCCGAACGATCCGAACACCATCTACTGTGCTGCGTATCAACGACGCCGGCACATGTGGACGCTAATCAACGGCGGCCCGGAAAGCGCGATCTATAAATCGACCGACGCCGGCGCGATATGGAACAAGCTGCGGGCAGGACTCCCGACGGTCGAGCTCGGACGCATCGGCCTCGCTATCTCGCCAGTCGATTCAAACGTGATCTACGCAACGGTCGAAGCCGCGGACCGTCGCGGTGGAATCTTTCGTTCCGGCGATCGCGGCGGAAGCTGGGAGCGGCGCAACGAGTATGACGCGACCGCGATGTACTACGCGCACGTCGTCGCCGATCCGAAAGACGTTGATCGCATCTACATCATGAACGTCTTCCTGATGGTCTCCGACGACGGCGGCCGCACGATCCGGCGACTCGGCGAGCGAAACAAGCACGTCGACAATCACGACATCTGGATCAATCCCGCGAATACCAGTCACTATCTCGTCGGCTGCGACGGCGGCATCTACGAGAGCTTCGATCGCGGCGCGACGTGGGACTTCAAACAGAACCTTCCGGTGGCGCAGTTCTACGACGTCACCAGCGACAACGCGAAACCGTTCTACCACGTTTACGGCGGCACACAGGACAACTTCAGCTTCGGTGGTCCATCGCGCACGCGCAGCGCTTCAGGGATCACCAACGACGACTGGTTCGTCACGAACGGCGGCGATGGTTTTCGTTCGCAAGTCGATCCGGAAGATCCGAACATTATTTACTCGGAGTCGCAGAACGGCGGCCTCGTGCGTTTCGACAAACGCACGGGTGAGCGAATCGGCATTCAACCGCAACCCGGCCCCGGCGAAGACCCGCTGCGCTGGAACTGGGACTCTCCATTCATCATCAGCCCGCACTCGCACACGCGTCTGTATTTCGCCGCCGATAAACTCTTCCGCAGCGACGATCGCGGCGACAGTTGGCAACTGATCAGCGGTCAACTCTCGCGCAATCTCGATCGCGACAAGTTGCCGGTGATGGGAAAAATCTGGGGCGTCGACGCGGTTGCCAAAAACGCGTCGACGGCGTTCTTCGGCAACGCCTCCGCACTCGCCGAGTCGCAGAAGAAGGACGGGCTGATCTACGTCGGCACTGACGACGGCCTGGTCCAGGTCACGGAGGATGGCGGCAAAAACTGGCGCAAGATCGAGAAGTTTCCGGGCGTCGGAGACATGGCGTACGTCAGCCGCATCGTCACTTCGAATCACGATGCAAACACCGCATACGTCGGCTTCGACAATCACCAGAACAACGACTTCAAACCGTACCTGCTGAAGACGACCGACGCAGGCCGCACGTGGACCTCGCTCAGTTCCAACCTGCCGCGGAATGGTCCAGTGCTCGCGATTGCGGAAGATCACGTCAACCCGAGCCTGCTCTTCGCGGGCACCGAGTTTGGTCTCTGGTTTTCCGTCGATGGCGGGCAGAAGTGGATTCAACTGAAAGGCGGCCTGCCAACGATCGCCGTTCGCGATTTGAACATTCAGAAACGCGAGAACGATCTGATTGTGGGCACGTTCGGACGCGGAATCTACATCCTCGACGACTACACGCCGTTGCGCATGGTCAAACCCGAAACGTTGAGACAGGACGCGACCGTGTTCCCGATGAAGAACGCGTTGATGTACATCCAGTCGCAGCCCCTCGGCGGACGCGGCAAGAGTTTTCAGGGGGAACGTTACTACACGGCGGACAACCCGCCGTTTGGCGCCACCGTCACGTGGTATCTCAAAGAAGCGATCAGGACGAGGAAAGAGCGGCGCCAGGAAAGCGAGCGAGAAGCTGACAGACGAGGCGCGTCCGTCGGTTGGCCCACACGCGATCAACTGCGCGCGGAAGAAGAAGAAGATGCGCCGGCGGTCGTCGTCACGATCACTGATTCCGGCGATCGCGTGGTGCGGCGGCTGACTGGCCCAGTCGGCGCGGGCATGCAGCGAATCACGTGGGACTTGCGTTATCCGGCGGCAAACCTTTCCGCGCCGCCGCCGCCCGACGCGGATCCTGATTTCGAACCGCCGTCAGGACCGCTGGTCATGCCGGGAACGTATAAAGCAACGGTGGCGAAGCGAGTCGACGGAGTTTTGACGCCGTTGGGACCGGCGCAGTCGTTTGAAGTCGTCGTCGAGGGCCAGGAGAACATGCCGGCCACGGACCGCGCGGCGCTCGTCGAGTTTCAGCAGAAGGCGGTGCGTTTACAGCGCGCGGTGAGCGGCGCGACGCAGGCTGCGAACGCGTTGCGGCCAAGACTGACGGCGATCAAACGCGCGATCTCGGAAACGCCGTCGCTACCGCACAGTCTTTATGACAACGCGATGGCGCTGGAAAAACGGACGAACGAGATCATTCGCGCGCTGTCCGGCGACGCGGAGGCGCGGCGCCGCAACATGATCACGCCGCCGTCGATCAACGATCGAGTCGGTTACGTCGTCGGCGCGCAGCGCATGTCGACTGCGAGGCCGACGCAGACGCAGGCGAACCAGTACGCGGCCGCGGCGCGCGACTTCGAAGGCGTGTTGGGCCAGTTGCGCCAGTTGATCGAAGTCGATCTGACGCGGTTGGAGAAACAGTTGGAGGCGGCAGGCGCGCCGTGGACGCCCGGTCGCATTCCCGAGTGGCGCGACCAGTAAGGAGCCAGGATGAAACGTCTGGGATTGTTTTTATCGGTGTTCTTGTTGTGTGGGTCAGCACACGCACAAACGATCACTGACAAGGTGAAGGGCATGGAGAAGTTTCCCGGCTTCTTCACCTTTTACTGGGACGCGAAGGCCGGAAAAGTCTGGCTCGAGATCGACAAGTGGAACAGCGAGTTTCTCTACGTCGAATCGCTGCCGGCCGGCATCGGCTCGAACGACATCGGGCTCGACCGCGGACAACTCGGCAACAGCGCCATAGTTCGTTTCGATCGCAGCGGCCCGCGTGTGTTGCTTGTCGCGAGCAACTACAGGTTTCGCGCGCTCAGCAACAACGCAGACGAGCGAAATGCAGTGAAAGACGCGTTTGCCGAGTCGACGCTGTGGGGCTTCGAAGTCGCAGCGGAAGAACAGGGACGCGTGCTGGTTGACGCGACTTTGTTTTACCTGCGCGACGTTCATCAGGTGACGAACACGCTGCAACAGCAACAGCAAGGCAACTACCGGCTCGAACCCAATCGCAGCGCGTTCTATCTCCCGAACACGAAAAACTTTCCGCAGAACACGGAAGTAGAAACAACGCTCACGTTCGTCGGCGAACCCACGGGCGCTTTCGTCCGGCAGGTTGTGCCTGTGCCTGAAGCGATAACGGTGCGCGAGCGTCACTCGTTTGTTCAACTTCCGTCTGCCGGTTTCAAGCCGCGCGTGCTCGATCCGCGCGCCGGGTATTTCGGCATCGACTTCATGGACTTCGCGACGCCGATCGAGGAGCCGATAAATAAACGCTTCATCGCCCGCCATCGTTTGCAAAAGAAGGATCCGGCGGCAGCGGTCAGTGAGGCGGTTGAGCCGATCGTCTACTACGTCGATCGCGGCGCGCCGGAGCCGGTTCGATCGGCGCTACTCGAAGGCGCGCGTTGGTGGAGTCAGGCGTTTGAAGCGATCGGTTACAGGGACGCCTTCCGTGTCGAAGTGATGCCCGCGGACGTCGATCCGATGGACGTGCGTTACAACGTCATTCAGTGGGTTCATCGATCGACCCGCGGTTGGTCCTATGGCAGCTCGCTCGTGGATCCGCGCACGGGCGAGATCATTCAGGGACGCGTCTCGCTCGGATCGTTACGCGATCGCCAGGACTTTCTGATCGCGGAAGGCTTGCTCGCGCCGTACAACAACACGCGAACTGCGTCGCCGAAGCTGCTCGAGATGGTGCTGGCGCGTTTGCGTCAACTGTCTGCGCACGAGGTGGGCCACACGCTCGGACTTCAGCACAATTACGCCGCGAGCCCGCTCAATCGCGCTTCCGTGATGGATTATCCGGCGCCGCGAGCAAAACTCGACGCGAATGGTCTGCCGGATCTTTCCGAAGCTTACGCGACCGGCATCGGCGAATGGGACAAGGTCGCGATCGCGTATGGTTATCAGGACTTTCCTCCTGGAACTAACGAAGGACAAGCGCTCGACGCGACTTTGAGCGGGGCGTTCGCGCGCGGATTGATGTATCTGACCGATCAGGATGCGCGCCCGCCGGGCAGCGCGAGCTCCGTGGCCCATCTTTGGGACAACGGCAAAAACGCGATCGACGAGCTCGGAAACGTGATGAAGGTGCGCGCCGCGGCTTTGCGCCGTTTCGGCGAGAACAACATTCGCGAAGGAGCGCCGCTCGCAACGATCGAAGACGTGTTGGTGCCAATCTACATGTATCACCGTTACCAGGTCGAGGCGGCGGCAAAGGTGATAGGCGGTCAGGACTACACGTTCAGTTTGAAAGGAAA
>DASRIM010000008.1:0-2689 GCA_035649995.1 Pyrinomonadaceae bacterium
ACTCTAAACGGGTTTGTAGAGCGCGAGAAATTCGACGTTGCCCTCGGCGCCCTGGATTGGCGACTCGATTACTCCAGCGACGTCGAGTCCGATTTCAACCGCCGCCTGGTTCACCTTTTCGACGGCCTGCGCTCGTTTCGCGGGATCGCGGACGATGCCTCCGCCGCCGACTTCGCCACGGCCGACTTCAAACTGCGGCTTGATCAACGTAACGATAGAACCGCCGTGCTTTATCAGCGGAACGATCGCGGGTAACACCATCGTCGCGGAGATAAATGAAACGTCTACGACTGCGAGATCGAATTTAGTTGGGAAGTCGTTGGGTTCGAGGTAGCGCGCGTTTACGCCTTCGCGGACTTCGACGCGCGAATCGTTGCGCAAGCGCCAATCGAGTTGGTTGTGTCCGACGTCGATGGCGAAGACCTTTTGCGCGCCGTTTTGCAGCAGGCAATCGGTGAAGCCGCCGGTCGACGCGCCGACGTCGAGGCAGACAGCGCCGTTCACGTCCAACTGAAATTCGCGCAGCGCGGCTTCGAGCTTTAGTCCGCCGCGTCCGACGTAGCGCGACGCCGGATCGTCAGCGTGCTTGACGCGGATCTGCGCATCGACGGCGATCTGATCCGAAGCCTTTTCGACGCGCTGTTCGTTGACGAGCACGACTCCAGCCATGACGAGCGCCTGCGCTTTAGTCCGCGACTCGGCGAGGCCTCGTTCAACCAGAAGTTTGTCTATTCGCTCGCGCTTCACGTCATGGAACATTACACCATAACGCGAATATAAGGATGGATTAAGCCTGTCGCCGCGCTACCGAGGTTACCGCTCGCGGCATCTCGTTGAGCCGCAACTCACTGGCGCACGCGTCGCACAGCCAAATGATGACGTGTGGAGCATCAGACCAGAAGAACGAGCTCACTCGTCCTGCAACCTCAACGGCTTGATCGACCCGCAGCCGTTGCAAAGCCTGAAGATAAAAAACGCCGTTATAAAACTCGCCTTCGACGCCCTCGTCTCGATGAATACACTCCCGCTCGCGAAACATCTGTTTCTTCATGATAATCACCATATTTCCTCGCGCCGCATCGCGCGAAATATGAACCGTTATTAAAACGCGTCGGGGTTTAAATCGTGAGGATCAAACAGGCTTCGCGTGATGATGCCACTCGGTGAGTGATCCGTCAACAAGATTTAACGAGTGATGATCGATTATGGCCGTTCAGGCCGGCGTCGACCTTCGAAGATCTCGTCGACGTGCGAGAGGTCGCGTCCGTCGCGATTGCGACGCTCGCGTCTGGCGGCGCGGCGCATCCGTCGCTCCTGCCACCGATCGTAAAGCACGGCGTCGCGGATCTGTTGGAGTTGTTCTTCTTCGCTGGGCTCGACTTCGCCGCGTCGTGAACCAACAATGCGCGGTCTGTCCGCGACGGCCGGTTCGGATTGTCTGCGCGTTATCACGCGTTTCACGGACGGAGTTTCTTCGATGAGCGGCTCCTCAGCAGTCGCTTCCGGTGATTCGACTGGTATCGCGGCGGCAGTTTCAGGCAGCGCGCTCGTTTCCGGCGGTGCGCTCGTTTCCGATGGTAAATCGGTGTTGATTTGTGTGACCTGGCTGCGTTGCTTGATGTGAACCGCCAGCAGCGCAGACGCCGCCCCAAGCATCATCGCGACCGCAAAAGCGCCGGTCAGAAACCAAAGCTTACGGTTTCGCGAGTGCGCACGGATCTTGTCCAGAGGCACAACCTGCTGCGCACACTGCAATACACGTCGATCGTCAAAATGAGGTTCGTTCATTCGAAAAAAAGGCTTGCAATCACGAGGCCATCGCCTTTGACACGGATTTGTAGGGGAAAGTGGTAACGAGGAGAGACGAAAACCAACGAAATCGTGCATGAAAACGACGCGTTGTGTTACGAAACAACGCCGCTACGAGACCGTACGCCGCGACTTCGTGCGCCGATCGTCGAGCACTTCGATGCTCTCTTTTACCCGGTTGTAAATGCCGTCCGCGTCCAGACCGTACTTGGCGAGCAACAACTTCGCGTCGCCATGCGTTATGAGTCGATCCGGAATACCCATGCGAACGACGCGGACCTTGTCCTGAAGCCCATTTTCCTCGAGCAACTCCAGAACGGCTGAACCAAAGCCGCCCGCGAGATAGGCTTCTTCTACGGTGACGATCAGGCGCTTCGTGCGCGCAAGGGCGAGTAGCAGCGGCGCATCGAGCGGTTTCACGAAACGCGCATTGACCACCGTCGTCTCGATTCGCTCTTTCGACAACTGTTCGGCCGCCGCGAGTGACGGATGGACCATCGCGCCATAGGCAACGATCGCGACCTCACCGCCGTCGCGCAGTATCTCGCCTTTTCCGATCTCGAGCAGTTCCGGCTCGCGCGTGATATCCGCGCCCACGCCGTTGCCGCGCGGATAGCGCATCGCGGCTGGACCATTATGCTCCAGCATCGTGAAGAGCATGTCGCGCATCTCGCCTTCGTCTTTCGGCGCCATCAGGATGATGTTTGGTACCGGACGAAGATAGGCGATGTCCAGCAACCCGTGATGCGTTTGTCCGTCGCCGCCGGCGATGCCGCCGCGATCGAGACAGAACTTCACGTTCAGATCCTGGATGCAGACGTCGTGGACCAGTTGATCGAACCCGCGCTGTAGAAACGTCGAATAGATCGCGCAGACAGGT
>DASRIM010000009.1:0-7195 GCA_035649995.1 Pyrinomonadaceae bacterium
TGAATATGAGCCGGAAGCTCGAACGATTCTGCCGCGGTTGAAAGCTTGCAAAAACAGTGATGAGGCGGTGACGGTTGTACACGAGGAATTTCAGAAATGGTTTGGTTCGGATATAGCCGGACCCAGGGAGAGATACCTCGCGCTCGGCGAAGAAATCTGGCAGGTTTGGAATGATAGATCACGGCAGCTTCTGCCATCCCCAAAAGGCGCCTGCAAACAGATCACGGATATTTCCTGAACTGTCAGGGCGAAAAACGATGTACCCCGAGCCGTTGTCCTTCACGAAACGGAGCGAGTCAACCGCAATCCAACGACCACCGGCAAAGCCCAAAGTGCCATCGGGATTTGCGGTAACTGTCATCACTGATCCGGCGCGCATCGGCTGGCAACTGAAACACGACGTCAACGGCACATACCTCCCTGCAAAACGCTCCGGTCGCACTTGCTCAACCGGCGGAAGCGTCGCCGGCACAGGATGTCGCCGCCGCGCAGCAGGGAAGAAGCGTTCTAACAACGACCACTTCAGATCGTCGCGCAGCCTGCTTCCTTCCCGATGATTTACGACGAAGAATCCCGCGCGCTCCGACGGGATCAGCACCATCAGCGCGCTGAAGCCCGCCATGTTGCCGCCATGTTCCAGCACCCGCAGCCCGCCAACGTAGTCTTCGTTAAATCCCAAGGCGTACCCGGGAATGGACGCATGCATCGTGACTTGTTGCCGGTGCATCTCCATTAACGCTTTCTTACTCATCATCGGACCACCCGAACTGTTCAGATGGGCCAGGAGAAAGCGCGACATGTCCATTACCGTGGCATTCACAGACGAAGCGGGACTCGTGTGATACCACTCCCACGATTGCGGCACGACAGCATCACCGCGGATCTCGTAACCGATAGCAACGTCGTCCTGCCAGGCCGCCGGAACATCGATCGACGATCGAGTCATGCCGAGAGGCTCCCAGATGTTCTGCTTCAAAAACGTTTCAAAGGGAACACCGGCGACCTCCTGGACCATCTCGCCTGCGAGCGTGATCCCGTAAGTCGAATAAGCAATCGTCTGACCCGGTGGCCGAACTCGGACCAGTCGATCTTCGAGAAACTTGTCGAGGGGCAACAGAGAATCGCGCGTTGCGGCTTGCGTGCCGGGACGTATCTCGTCAAATCCAGCCGTGTGGTCCAACAAGTGGCGGACAGTTACGGGCTCCGGATAAGTGCGCGGAATCGCAACTCGTCGAACATAACTTTCAACCGGTGCATCGAGTTTGACTTTGCCGCGATCGACCAACTGCATAACGGCAGTCGCGGTGAAGACCTTGGAGATCGATCCGACACGCCAGATCGTCGATTCCGGGACCACCCGACGCTGTGTTGCGACATTAGCGAGGCCATAACCGCGCGCCAGAACAACGCGGCCATTCTGTACGAAAACGAAACCCGCGCCCGGTATCCGCTCGCCGGCCATCGCGGTCTTCATGAAAGGGTCGACGAACGTTGCCAGCTCAGTCTCGGACACCAACCGCGGAGACTGCGAACGGCCTGTTGACGCAAGAACAAGGAGGACCAGCACTGTGGCTGCGGCATTGACGACGCGGAGGAAGTTTCGAAATTTCATATCAGCCGTAATCCCTCTTTGCGGTATTATTAAAACCTCGGGCCATCCAAGCTTTCGATGTTCAATCTTAGAATCGAGTAATTTCACTTTGCGTCTCATCTCACGTTCAGCGATTTTCGTTTTCCTTATCGCGGCATTTATAGCCGCTATTCCAACAGGTGCTCAAGAACCTGAGTTCAAAGTTTCCACTCCCGAAGAGATAAAAGAGGACTTCACCACCGTCCCCTGTGAAGACAAGAAACGGCTGGACGCCGTCAAGTCTCTCTTTGAGCGGGCGGGCATTCCGTCGTCTGAGATTACAATCGATAAGCACAAGGACGTCGAGAACCTGGTCTGGACCAGGAAGGGTGAGTCGTCTGAGAAGATCGTCATCGGCGCTCATTATGACAAAGTCGCGGATGGTTGTGGCGCCCTGGATAACTGGACCGGTATTGTCACCTTATCGCACCTGTACCGGACGCTCAAGGACATCCCTCTCAAGAAGACTCTGGTGATCGTCGCGTTTGGGAAGGAAGAGAAAGGTTTGATTGGGTCGCGAGCGATGGCGAACGCTATCAGCAAAGATCAGGCGGCTCAATACTGCGCGATGATCAATATCGACAGTTTAGGATTAGGCCCGCCGCAGGTGGCCGATAACATGTCGAGCAAGAAGCTGGCGCAGTTCACCGAGAATATCGCTAAAGAAATGAAGATGCCATTCGGGCATGCCAGCATCGAGGGAGCCGATTCAGACTCGAGTTCGTTCATCGCGAAGAACATACCCGCCGTCACGGTCCATGGAATGAATAATGATTGGCCCGCACTCCTGCACAGCCGCAACGATCAGGCTTCAAAAGTAAACCCGATAAGCGTTTACCTGGGCTACAGGCTGACTCTGATGATGGTCGTGACCCTCGACCAATCACCTTGTGCGGCGTACAAGGAGTGATTGAGGCAGTGTCCTGAGTTTGCCCGAACCTCAAATGTAGGACACCACCTCTCTTTATGTCTCGCGTATCGTCGTTACGGGTTTACCTGTACGTTGCCGGATTCGATCGGTATCTGCGGGAAATCGTCGGCACCGATGAACTGGCACGCGCTCGGCTCGACCACGTTGTCGAAGAAGACCTCGCTGATCGTGTCGTTGTCGTGGCCTGGTTCGCCGTTGTCGAAAACGGTGAAGAAGGCAGCATCAAACTCATCGTTGAAAACCGGATCGCTCGTTTTACGGATCGAGCCGCCAAAGCTGGCGCGGTTTCCTACGACTTGAAGACAGGTGATGTCGAACTGGGCATCGTACTTCGGGTCAAAAGACGGATTGTGGAGGATCCCGCTTCCCTGAACAGTGCCGTCTGACTTTATCCTGGCACTGAAGGAAAACTGCCGTCTCACGGTCCGACCCTCGGTATCCTGGAGCAGGACAGTTCCGTGGCCCGATGCAGATGGTCCAGGCGCGGCAGCCGAGGTCGGCCGCATGGCGGTGGCGGCCATGGCTGTAATCAACAACCCGGCAAAAACAAACATCTTAATGGGTTTCATGAGAGTCTCCTTGTGATGTGAGCGTCCTATTGGGAGTGAGAGGAAGGATAGGAGTGATCAAAGGGCGATGTGACCATACCCACCCGATTGCCGTCGCGGTACACTGCACCGCTACGTCGTGTGTACTTTCCTGTGTTAGAGCGGCGACACTCTACTAGAGCCGAAATTGCCTGTCAATCCGATTAGAAGATGTATGCCGATTAAAAAATGTACGGCACAAATCCTCAATGGAAAGGGATTAAATGATTAGTACATTGCCGGTTGGTAGGAAGACATGACGTTCAACTTCATCGACGTACTGCTCGTCATTCTGATCGTGCTGAGTTTGCTCAACGGCTACCGCCGCGGGTTCATTCTCGGTGTGCTCGATCTGGCGAGTTGGGTGCTCAGTCTGCTCGCCGGCCTGCGTTACTGCCGTCCCGTTGCTCAGTGGTTAGGCCCGCGTGTCGATCTGTGGCCGGAGATGTGGGACCAGCCGATCGCTTTTGTACTCGTCGCGCTGCTGGTCGGCGTGATTGTTCACTTGATCGGAAACGCCTTGCTGCGCCGCCTGCCGGAGGACGTCCACGAACGTCCCGCGAATCAGGCGTTAGGTGTGTTGCCCGGCCTCGCAAGCGGACTGATAACGACGGCGATCATTTCCGCGCTACTGTTGGCAATCCCGCTGAGTGACGCCTTGAGCGAACGAACGCGTGAAAGCCCGCTCGCTAATCGTCTGGCGGTCTACGCCGAACGTCTTGAAAACAGTCTGCGCCCGGTTTTCGGCGAAGCCATCTCCAAGACCCTTAATTTACTGACTGTCCAGCCTGACTCAAACGAACGCGTCACGCTGCCCTTCACAGTCACGACGTCAAAGCCGCGGCCCGATCTGGAGCAACGGATGCTCGACCTGGTAAACAGCGAACGCGTTGCGAACGGACTTCAACCGCTCGCGCCTGACCCCGAACTCACCGAGGTCGCGCGACGCCATTCGGCGGACATGTTTGCGCGCGGTTATTTCGCGCACGACACACCGGAAGGGCTTTCTCCATTTGATCGGATGAAGGATGCAAACGTTCGTTTTCTCGTCGCCGGCGAAAACCTGGCGCTCGCTCCGACCGTCTCCGTTGCTCACACGGGCCTGATGAACTCGCCGGGTCATCGCGCGAACATTCTTCGCCCGCAATTCGGCCGCGTCGGCATCGGCATCATGGACGGCGGCATGCGCGGCCTGATGGTCTCGCAGGAGTTCCGAAATTAAATTCGTCGAAACTTTTTTCGCTCGCCAGCGTCTATAGACGAAATCTCGATTCCAAACACCAAGGAGAAAACTGATGTCCAGACCGACTTCCTTCGCTGCCCTCGTCCGGCCTGCTGTTCTGCTGCTGCTGACGCTGACGTTCGCGACCGTCGTATCGGCGCAGCCGGACCAACCGGATCTCACCATCGACGCGGCGACGCGCACGCAGGTGATCGACGGGATCCTCAAGCGGCTTAACGATTCGTACGTCTTTCCGGAAGTTGCGAAGAAGATGGAGCAGTCACTCCGGGAACGGGTGGACAAGAAAGAATACGATCAGATCACCAGCGCCAAAGAGTTTGCGACGAAACTCACGACCGATCTGCAAGCCATCAGTAACGACAAGCACCTGCGCGTCCGCTACTCGCACCAACCGATTCCGGAGCGCGGCCCGCGGCGCGAGCCGACCGCGGAAGATCGCGAGCGGTTCAAGCGCGAGATGACGTGGTCGAACCACGGTTTTTCAAAGGTCGAACGCTTGCCCGGTAACATCGGATATCTCGAGTTCCTCAACTTCATGGATCCCGAGCTGGGCGCCGACACAGTCGCAGCGGCGCTGAATTTCGTAAACAACACCGAGGCGCTGATCATCGATATGCGCAACAACGGCGGCGGCAATCCGGCGATGGTGGCGCTCGTTTGTTCTTACTTATTCGGTCCTGAACCGGTACACCTCAACGATCTCTACTGGCGAGAAGGAAACCGCACGGAGGAGTTTTGGACGAACAAGGAAGTGGCAGGGAAGCGCTATCTAAACAAGGACGTGTACGTGCTCACGAGTAAGCGAACCTTCTCCGGAGCAGAGGAGTTCAGTTACAACCTGAAAAACCTCAAGCGCGCGACGATCATCGGCGAGACGACCGGCGGCGGTGCGCATCCCGGCGGCGGCTTCCGCATCACGGAGCACTTCGGCATGTTCGTTCCGACCGGGCGCGCGATTAGTCCGATCACCAAGACGAACTGGGAAGGCACGGGAGTGACGCCGGACGTCGCGGTGCCGGCCGAACAAGCCCTGCTCGTCGCGCGCGTGATGGCGCTCAAGAAGGTGTTGACGGCTCTGCCCAGGCCCGAGCTCAAAGGAGCCCTCGAAGCCGAAGTTCAGAAACTAGAGAAAGAGTTGAACGCTCTGAAGTCGAAGAGCTAACTCTGATTATTTCGATATGTACAGGAGCACTCGCTTTTTCGTGGCTTTGCCGATAAAGAAACCGGTGAGTGCTCCAACTCCCGCGGCCAGCACCGCAACGCCCACGGCGATGGAATTGTCGAGCTTTTCAAAACTGTCACTGTCACTGCTGGCGTCTCCGGCGATGCCAAGCGCTGCTCCCGCACCTGCTCCGACTCCGAGACCAATCAACGTTGCTTTTTTTACCGAGTTACCCCCGACTTCATGAACACTGGCGACGTCCTCACGCCGCACCTCCTTGCGTGCGTTCTTGACCGTCAGCGACAGCGTAGTATCAGAAACGGCAGCGAAGGTCCCGTCGACCTTTTTCCCATCCTTTAGCTTGACTGAGAGTTTGGTCCCACCGGTCAGGCTGTTGAGCCGTGACCAATCCGTCGGTGCTGTTTGCGCCGCCAAGGCAAGGGGCGAAAGCAGAAACGACAGCAACAGGACCACGATGGTCGTGGTCTTTCTCATCGGGTTTCTCATAGACCTCTCCTTAAGTGAGTATCAGTCGGATCAGTTTTCCAGAGACGGTTTGCCGGTTGGTACGCGCCGTATGATACGCCCAAAACTCTCCACAACGAAGGGCGATTTGGGCTATGATGCGGTCCTCACGGAGGAACCCCACGAATGCCCAATTTGAATCCGGCGGTAACCAACTGGTCCATGCAGGCTCGGTTCGCGATTTTTTGCGTCTGCTGTCTTTTACTCCTTGCTTTCGCACTGCCGGCCGTCACGGCCCAGGATGACGACGCGTTCGAGGAGGAGCTCGCGACCGGGCGCAATCTGATGCGCCGTAATCAGTTTGAAGAAGCGTTGAAGAGCTTCAAGCGGGCCAATGAAATGCGCGGCAAGAAGTGCGGCGAGTGCCTTAATTTGATGACCGAGGCTTACTTCTCGCTCGGAGCTTATAAGAACGTCGCCGAAACGGCGGACAAAATCATCGAACTCGGCGGCGACGACAAGCAGCTCATTGCGAAGGCTTACAACAACAAGGGACTGGCGCTGCAAACACAGGCGGAGAAAAAGGACCAGAAAAAGCTGCAAGCCGCTGAAGCCGCGTTTCGACAAGGGCTCGCCGTCGAGGGTGCGCCCGCGATCATGCGTTACAACCTTGGCATCGTGTTAATGCAGCTCAACCGCGATCCGGAAGGCGTCGCCGAGTTGCAAGAGTACATCAAGCTTCAGCCGAAGACCGCTTACGCCGGATCGGCCAAGAAGTATATTGAAAACCCGCGGCGGGCACGCGAAAACTACGCGCCTGACTTTTCGTTTACCTCACTGGAAGGCGAATACATCACGCTGGACGATCTGCGCGGCAAGGTCGTGCTGCTGGACTTTTGGGGCACGTGGTGCCCGCCGTGTGTCGAGTCGATTCCGGAGTTGCGCAATCTACACAAGAAGTATTCGAAGGAGCCGTCGTTTGTTTTGATAGGGATCAGTTCTGACAACGACGACGAAGTCTGGCGTGAGTTCACCGCGAAGAACAAGATGATCTGGCCGCAATACCGCGACAAGGATCGTCGCATCCAGCGCGCGTTTGGCGTTCGGGCTTTTCCGACGTATGTCGTGATCGATCATGAAGGCATCGTGCGGCATCAAAGCGTCGGCATGAGTTGGA
>DASRIM010000010.1:0-15965 GCA_035649995.1 Pyrinomonadaceae bacterium
TCTTCATCGACATCCTCGACGACACAATGCTAATGGATCCGGCGCTCATCGAACCGGCCATCACGCCGAAGACGAAAGCGATCATTCCGGTCCATCTGTACGGCCAGTCCTGCGACATGGACGCGATCATGGAGATCGCGCGCAAGCATGGCCTGAAAGTCGTCGAAGACGCAGCCCAGGCGCACGGCGGCAGATGGCGCGGCCAACGCGTCGGATCGATCGGCGACGCTGCAACGTTCAGTTTCTACCCGGGGAAGAACCTCGGCGCGTTCGGCGATGCAGGCGCGGTCGTCAGCCAGGACGAAGCCCTGATCGAACAGATTCGAATGCTCGCGAACCACGGCCGCCTCGAAAAGTACACGCACAAAATGGAAGGCGTTAACAGCCGTCTCGACGGACTACAGGCGGCGATCCTGCGTGTCAAGCTGCGTTACCTCGACGAGTGGAACAACAAGCGGCGAGCGCACGCCGACTTTTATCTCGACTCGCTGTCGTCGAGTGAGTTTCGCCCGCAGGCAGTCAATCCAAACGCCGAACCGGTGTGGCATCTCTTTGTTATCCGCCTCGCAGATCGCGAATCGCTGCAAAAGCGACTCAAAGACGAAGGCATCGCCACCGGCATTCATTATCCCGTGCCGCTGCACGTTCAACCGGCGTATCAGCATCGTCAGATCCCATCGGGCAGCTTGCCTGTGACAGAAACAGCAGCCAATCAGGTCGTGAGCCTGCCGATGTACCCGGAGCTTTCGGAGTCACAGCTCGAACGGATCGTGAGTGCGATGACAATGGCGACAGTTCTGCCTGATTGCATCTCTGCCTGATTGATGAAATTTGTCTCCTTCAGTCTCAGACTCGTCTGGGCGTTGGTCGTGCTGGTCGCGGTGTGCGTAACCTGGCTGGTCCTGTTTCTCGTTTTTCTTCCGTTTCTACTGATCGCGGCGCTCGTCGGTCCCAGGCCAAACTCATCCGAACAATCCGGCACATTGACTCCCCAGCAGGAGACTGACTCGGCAGTCCCGTTGATCTTCGATCGACGAACGGACGTTTCAAAGCTCTTCGGCTGCAACACCAGAAACGTCAACTACCGCTGGAACGTGTTCGCGTCCCGGCTCGAACAGATCCGCAAAGACCACCCAACGCCGCAAGCACTCGACTTCGGCGCGGGATCGCTGCGCGACTCCTACGAACTGGCGCGACTCGGCTTCTGCGTCACTTCAGTCGATCTCGATCCGGAAGTGATGCAGCAGTATTACCGGTCTTACGATTGGAACGCCGTTCGCTGTCCGCCGAAGGTCTTCACGCAGCCGCTGGAAAAACTGAACGAAGAACAATCGGGTTTTCATCTGGCGATAGCGTTCGACGTCATCGAGCACCTCGAAGATCCATCGCGCTACACCCGCTGCATTCACTCGCTGCTCACGAACGGCGGCCTGTTTTTCTCGATCGTGCCCAACCGCCGCAGCCTCTTTGAACGTTACTTCAAACACTCGATTCAAAAGCTTCGGGCAAGCGGAGGTTCCTGGACGCCCGGCGTGCCGCACTTGCAGTTCAAGACGCCGGCCGAATGGGAAGAGCTGTTTCAGCAGAGCGGTTTTCGGATTCTCGAACACGACATGGCGATCGGCTTTTTCGTGAACGACTGGACCGCGCTCGTGGGCCTGCCGCTGCGCGTTTACGTCACGCCCGTGCTCGCGCGCCTCGCCGCACTGCTGCGAATTGACTTCAACCAGGTTGCGTTTGAAGAGGCGTTTTCACCGCCGTGGCTGATGAAACGAATCGACGTTCTCGATCAACTTTGCAAGAAACAGTTTGCGCCGAGGTTTGGCTGGAACCTGATAGTCGCGACGAAATAGATGCGGATCCTAATTCTCGACACCCACTACCAGGAATCGCTGCGCCTGGCCTATGAACAAGATCCGCAACTCGCGCGACAATCCTCGCGCGATCAACTCCGCGCGATTTACGAAACCGGCTTCGGCAGGGCCGACTCTCTCCCGCTCAATCTAAACAAACTCGGCCACGACGCGGACCAGTTCATCGTCAACGCGCAGCCGATTCAGATTCGCTGGGCCGCCGAGAACGGGCTGCGAATCAAGACGGAGCGCTCGACGCTGCTTCGCGTGCAACAGCGTTTGAAGCGCGAGGTGGATCGCTTTCGTGCGCAGCCGAAGATCCCGGGGATGAACGTTCCGCAATGGGAGCTCGAGGTTGTCGAAGCGCAGGCGCGCAGCTTCGAGCCTGACGTCATCTTCGTTTGCGACGTGCTTTATCTGCCCGCGCACTTTCATCGCACGCTCAAGGAATACACGCGTCTGCTTGTCGGAGAGATGGCTTATCCGATCCCGCCGGCGCTGGATCTCGCACCGTTCGATCTGATCGTCAGCGCGGCGCCGCACTTCGTCGATCGTCTGCGCAAAGCAGGCGCGCGGTCTGAAATGTTGCGGCTGGGTTTCGAGCAGACAGTTCTCGACCGGCTCGGGAATCAGACTAAAGACGTCGAGCTTGCTTTCATCGGCTCCGTCGGCAAGGACCATCAACAGCGGCTCGAGTTGCTCGAAGAGCTCTCGCGCAAGACGCCGCTTTCGTGTTGGGGCGCGGGTGTCGAAAGCCTGCCGCCTGGTTCGCCGCTGCGCGGACGGGTGAAGCCGCCGTTGTGGGGCTACGATATGTACCGGCAGCTTCAGCGTTCGAAGATCGCGCTCAACATCCACATCGACATGGCGGAACAGTTCGCCGCGAACATGCGGCTGTATGAAGCGACGGGTGTTGGCACGATGTTGTTGACTGACTGGAAGACGAACCTGCACGAGTTGTTCGAGCTCGGGAGCGAGGTCGTTGCTTATCGTTCAATTGCGGAGTGCGTTGAGCTGGTCAATCATTACCTGGCTGACGACAGCGGGCGTGAAGCGATCGCGAAAGCGGGGCAAAAGCGTACCTTGTGCGAACATTCTTATTATCATAGGATGCAGGAACTAACTGAGATCCTGAATCGCTATCTGCCTTCTTAGTGCTTTGTGCTTTGTGTTTTGTTCTTTGTCTTCTTTTGTGCCTTTTGTGGTTTTTGTGCCTTTTGTGGTAAAGGATTCCATTTCTGGGGAACTGAATGTCATCTGTTCTTACTATCGCCTCACGAATCAAAGGCACGGTCGGCAAGACTGCCTGGAACGCGGTCAAGCGGAAGCGTCTCGCTTCGTACTTGAAATCCGACCGCCGCCCCTGGCGAGAAGGCTATTACGAATACCGCGAAAAGTGTCTCGGCGAAGCCGTCGTGGATCAAGCACTACTCGACACGTTTGCCGAAGATCGATCGTTGCCGCCGCGATATGCCTATCGACTCGACGCGCGATTGATCGAGATTCCGTGGGTACTCTCACGCGTCCGTAAACTCGACAGCGGCCGCCGTTTTCTCGATGCCGGCTCCGCTTTCAACTACGATTTCGTTCTGACTGCGCCCGCGCTGAAAGACAAGCAGCTCAGCATCGTGACACTCGCGCCTGAAGGTCAGGCGTTCTGGCAACTCGGCGTCTCATACCTGTTCGGCGACTTGCGAGATCTCGACCTGCGCGACAATCGCTTCGACGCCGTCGCCTGCATCTCGACCATCGAACACATCGGCATGGACAACACGATGTACGCCGAAGGCCAGGTGGCCCAACGAAGCGATCCGAGCGAGTTTCTTCTCGCGGTAAAAGAGTTGAAGCGCGTGCTGAAGCCCGGCGGCGTGCTCTACATCAGTTTTCCATTCGGACGCTACGAAAACCACGGTTGGTTCCAGCAGTTTGACGCTGAACTGGTCGATACGCTGATTGAGGCTTTCGCTCCGGCGCAACATAAGGAACGCACCTACCAGTATCATCCGGACGGCTGGCAGCGAAGCACTCGCGAGAGTTGCAAGGATTGCGAGTTCTTCGACGTTCATACCAGCAAATACTCCGATCCGAATTCCACGATTGAATACCCTCCGGATTACCCGGCGGGCGAGCGCGGGCTTGCTTGCCTGGAGTTGGTAAAGTGACGACGGCGCCGATGCGCATCCGCCACATCGTCGGCGCGCTGTTGAATCGCGAGAACACGCCCGCGCTGCGCAGCTACGCGACTTTCGCAGACGCCCTGCGCGATTCCGACACTTACGAAGATTCTCAACTCATCGAAGTCGTCAAAGAAAAGACCAAACGCTATCGAGACACACTGGCGAGCTCGACAGCGCGCACCGTGACGACGCGCCAGGCCGTGCAGAACATGTTCGTGCTGTCGTACGTGGAACCGCAGCGAAAGATAAATGTGCTGGAAATCGGCGGCGCGTGCGGCGCGAGTTACTTCGAAACCAAACACCTGCTGCCAAACCGCATTGCGCATTGGTCCATCGCGGAAACACCTGCCATGGCGGCGGCAGGCGCGGGCCTCAACAGCGATCCGGCGCTCTCGTTCCACTCGGATGTTACGGCAGCGGCAGCGCAACTCGCCTCGCGCGATCTCGCCGTCGCCCAGGGCGTGCTGCAATACGCCGGCGATCCATTACAGATGCTTCGCGCGTTGTTTGAGCTTCAGTTCTCGTTTGTTTACGTCACGCGAACGGCAGTCGCGGACGTGGGTTCGCCTGTTTTCATAAAACAAGACACGGAGCTTGCCGCGCACGGTCCCGGCTACTTGCCGAACGCTCCGAAAGGCAGATCGACGCAACCGATGACGCTCGTCAGCCGCAAATCGCTGCTTTCAGTGGTTCCGGCGAATTACGAGATCGTCTTCGAGTTTGACGAAGCGGGCGAGCGTATTCTGTCGATCGAGGACGACCGTGTGACCGTCAGAGACGTCGGTTTTTTAGCCCGTTTACAGCCCCACTGATAGCGGTTATATTCAGACGCACCGCATGCGAAACAGCATCGAAACAGTCGAACACGACGGCACCAGGTACGCGGAAATCATCTGGGCCGATACGCAAGTGCCAACCACGAAATTCTTCTCTCCGGACGAATCGTCTTTTCAGTTTGGACTGCTGGCGCACGAGGCCGGTTTCGTCGAAGCGCCGCACTATCACAAGCCAGTCACGCGCACCATCAACGATCTCCAGCAGATGTTCGCGGTGCAGCGCGGCGTCGTCGCCGTTGATTTTTTCGATCGCGAAGGCAAGCGATTTCGCGAAGTCGTGTTGCGCGCGGGCGACGGCATCCTGCTGATTCACGGCACGCACGCGGTGCGAGTGCTGGAAGACATGCAGTGCATCAGCGTCAAGCAGGGGCCTTTTCTCGGCGCTGAGAACGACAAGATCAACGTAGAGGTCAACAACAATTCATGATCGAGGTTTTCGAGCCCATCTTCGGCGAGGAAGAGATCGAGGCGGTCGTCGCCGCGTTGCGCGCCGGCGAGATCTCCGGCTCGTTCGGCAAATCGATTCCGGCGTTTGAAAAGGAATTTGCGAACTACGTTGGCTGCGAGTACGGAGTCGCCGTCACGAGCGGCAGCACCGCGCTGCATGTAGCCGTCGCGGCGGCCGGAATCGGTGCGGGCGACGAAGTGCTCATCAGTTCCAGCACCAACATCGCGACCGCGCTGGCGGTGATTCACAACGGCGCGATCCCCGTTCCCGTCGATTCCGAGAACGTAACGTGGAACCTCGATCTCGATCTCGTCGAAGGCCTCATCACCGAGAAGACGAAGGCGATCATTCCCGTGCATCTCTACGGCCATCCCGTCGACATGGATCGGCTCATGGAGATCGCGCGGCGGCACAATTTGCTCGTCATCGAAGACTGCGCCGAGTCGCACGGCGCGACTTGCCGCGGACGCATGACCGGCAGCTTCGGCGACATGTCCTGCTTCAGTTTTTACGCCAACAAGGTGATCACGACCGGCGAAGGCGGAATGGTCACCACTAACAACAAGGATCTCGCGGAGCGTTTGCAGTTGCTGCGCAATCTCGCGTTTACGAAGCCGCGCTTTCGTCACGAGGAGGCAGGATTCAACTTCCGCATGACGGGCTTTCAGGCCGCGATGGGCCTGGTGCAGTTTCGCAAGATCGAAACCATCATCGCCGAGAAGCGTCGCGTGGCCCAAACTTACAATCGCTTTCTGAGCGACGTCCCCGGCATTCAGCTTCCGCACGAAGCCGAATGGGCGCGAAACGTCTACTGGATGTACGCGGTCGTGGTCCATCCGGAGTTTGGCATGACGCGCGACGAGCTGGTCGAATACCTGCGCGCCAACGGGATCGACACGCGAACGTTCTTTTGCCCGATGAACCAGCAACCGTGTCTGCTGGCGCTGCCGGACTTTCGCCCGGCGCCGTGTCCGGTCGCCGACAGTTTGTGGGGAAACGGCCTCTATCTTCCTTCCACTTACACGCTGTCGGAAACGGTCATCAGGCAGATAACGGACCTCGTCAGGCAAGCTTCAGCCAGCCGGAAGGAAGCGGTGTCGCATTTATAATGGGTTCATACTCAGGCAGACACGCCGAGCTTTACGATCTCTTTTATGCTGATAAACCCTACGCGGCAGAAGCTGCGTTCGTCGAACACTGTCTGAATACTTACTCACTTGGTCCAACGGACCGGCTGCTCGAGATCGCCTGCGGCACCGGCACCCATGCTTTCCATCTCGAAAAACCCGGACGGCAAATCGTCGCTACCGATTATTCAGAAGACATGTTGCGGCGCGCGAAACACAAAGCCGCCGAGAAGTCGTCGAGCGTCGAGTTTCAATTGCAGGACATGACGCAGCTCGCCGTCAGCACCGAGATGTTCGACGCCGTTATCTGTCTCTTCGACGCGATCGGGTACGTGAAAACTAACGACGCGCTCGATAAAGTATTTCATGGCGTGCACAAACATCTGCGCCCGAACGGGCTGTTTATTTTCGAGTTTTGGCACGCAGCGGCGATGATTCGTCATTACGATCCGGTGCGCGTTCGACGTTGGAAAACTGACGATTCGCTCGTGCTGCGGATCTCCGAGACAGCGTTGGACGCCGCGAACCAGCTTAGCCACGTCACATATTCGATTTACGAATTGAAAGACAACGGAACGTATTCAACCCTGAGTGAGACTCAGGTGAATCGGTACTTTTTGCTGCAAGAGATGGAGCGATGGTTGTCGTCGATGCGCTTCACGCCCGTTAAATTCTTCGCTGGTTTCACGGAAAACGAAACGATCACTGACGAGACGTGGCACATCGTGGCGGTTGCACGGCGAAATTAAGATGAAGGTCGGCGTATTTCTCGAAGACTTCTCGCCGGACGTTGGCGGCGGCTACACGATTCAGGAAGACATCTTCCGCGCGCTGCTCGATCTCATCGACGAGACCAGTCATTCGTTCGTGCTCTTCTGCCGGCGGCCGGAAAGCTTTCGCAGCTTCCTGACGACGCCGCGCCTCGAAGCCGTCGGCTTTCCCGGCAACTTGGGCCAACGCGTTTTTGCGCGCGCGCAGAGCGGGCTCAACTCGCTGATCGAGAACCGCAAACGACAGACGCGTCTGGAACAACTCTGCAAGGAAAGCGGCGTCGAGTTCATGTGGTTCGTCGGCGCCGAAGCCGTGCAGATCGATCTGCCGTACATGGCGATCGTGTGGGACTTACAGCACCGGTTGCAGCCGTGGTTTCCGGAAGTGAGCTCGGGCGGAACGTGGAGACAGCGCGAGAGTTTCTACGGCGAGTATCTGCGGCGCGCGACGTTCATCATTGCCGGCACTGACGCCGGACGAATGGAGATCGAGCGCTTCTATCAAGTCACGAGCAATCGCATTAAGATACTGCCGCATCCGACGCCGGCGTTCACGCTGAACGCGAAACCGAGCGACGTCGATTCGGTGTTGAAGAAGTACGGATTGAGTCGTAACTATTTGTTCTACCCGGCGCAGTTCTGGTCACATAAGAACCACGTGAACTTGTTGCTGGCGGCGGCTGCGCTGAAGCGCGATCATCAGATCGATTTGCCGGTCGTGTTTGTCGGCAGTAACAAGGGGAATGAAGAGTACGTGCGGACGTTTGCGTCGCAGTTGCAGCCGGCAATCCAGGCGGCGTTTCTCGGGTTCGTGCCGCTGGAAGATTTAGTCGCGCTGTATCGAGCAGCATTTGCGCTTTCGTACGTGACGTTTTTCGGTCCCGAAAACCTGCCGACACTCGAAGCTTTCGCGCTTGGCTGTCCCGTGGTCGCTTCAGACGTCTCGGGCGCGCGCGAACAACTCGGCGACGCGGCGTTGTTCGTCGATCCGCGTAATCCGATCGAAATTGCCGGGGCCATCAAAAAACTATACGACGACGACAACTTGCGCCGCTCGCTGATCGACAAAGGCCGCGCGCGCGCCGAGCGATGGACCGCGAAAGATTTCGTCCGCGGCGTCTTCAGTGCTTTCGATGAGTTTGAGCCGGTCCGCCGGTGTTGGAGGTAAACAATCACGTGACCAAACGAGCGCTAATCACCGGGATCACCGGACAGGACGGCTCGTATCTTGCCGAGCTGCTGCTCGAGAAGGGGTACGAAGTTCACGGCATCATCCGGCGCTCCTCTTCCTTCAACACGCAGCGGCTCGACCATATCTATCGCGATCCGCACGAATCGAAAACGCGGCTCTTCCTCGTTCACGGCGATCTCAGCGACTCGAGCGCGCTCAACACGATCCTCCGTCAGGTCGTCCCGGACGAGATCTACAACCTCGGCGCGCAGTCGCACGTGCGCGTCAGTTTCGACGTGCCCGAATACACGACTGACGTCACCGCACTCGGCACCGTGCGCATTCTCGAAGCGATCCGCGAAGTCGGCATCACGCCGAAGTTCTACCAGGCTTCTTCGTCTGAAATGTTCGGCAAGGTCGTCGAGACGCCGCAACGCGAGACGACGCCGTTTCATCCGCGCTCGCCGTACGCCTGCGCGAAAGTGTTCGCCTACTACGCCACGGTCAATTATCGCGAAGCCTACAACCTGTTCGCCTGCAACGGCATTCTCTTCAATCATGAATCCGAGCGCCGCGGCGAGACCTTCGTCACGCGCAAGATCACGCGCGCCGCCACGCGCATCAAAATGGGCTTGCAGCAGAAGCTCTTCCTCGGCAACCTCGACGCCAAACGCGACTGGGGTTACGCGAAAGACTACGTCGAAGCGATGTGGTTGATGATGCAGGCCGAGACCAGCGACGATTACGTGATCGCCACGGGCGAGACGCATTCGGTGCGCGAGTTCTGCGAAGAAGCGTTTGCTTATCTCGATCTCGATTGGCAAGAGCACGTCGAGATCGATCCGTGGTATTACCGTCCGAGCGAGGTCGACATCCTGCTCGGCGACTCGACGAAAGCGCGCAAGCAATTAGGCTGGGAACCGAAAGTCGGGTTTCGCGAACTGGTTCGATTGATGGTCGATCACGATCTGATCCTCGCGCGCGGCGAGAAACAGATGCAAGACCTGCAACAGTAACACTATGCACTACCACCTGATCGGCATCTGCGGCACTGCCATGGCATCTCTCGCCGGAATGCTTCAGGCGCGCGGGCATCACGTCACCGGCTCGGATCAGAATGTTTATCCGCCGATGTCCACGATGTTGCGCGATCTCGGCATCAACGTCCTGCAAGGATACAACCGCGAAAACCTGACACCCGCGCCCGATTGCGTCATCGTCGGCAATGCGATCCCGCGCGGCAATCCGGAAGTCGAAGAGACGCTGAGGCGAAAACTGCTTTATCGATCGCAGGCGGAGGTCGTGAAGGAGGAGTTTATTCGCGGCCGTCACTCGCTCGCCGTCGCCGGCACTCATGGCAAGACCACGACCACGAGCATCGCCGCGTGGGTGATGGATCAGGGCGGGCTCGATCCGAGTTTTCTAATCGGCGGCGTGGCGCAAAATTTCGGCTCCAGCTTTCGCGTGACTCAAAGTGACTACGTGATCGTCGAAGCGGACGAGTATGACACAGCCTACTTCGATAAAGGCCCGAAGTTCATGCACTACCTGCCCGAGCTCGCGATCGTCAACAACATCGAGTTCGATCACGCGGACATTTACAAGGATCTCGACGCCGTGAAGCTCGCTTTTCGTCGTTTTATGAACCTCGTCCCGGAAAATGGGCGCCTGATCGCCGGGTGGGACAGTCCGAACGTGCGCGCGGTCGTTGAATCATTTGGACCCAGACTCTTCACTCAAGTCGAGACATTTGGCACGAGCGGTGAATCACGTTGGCAGGTCCGCAATCCTGACTTCTCGGGTGGTCTTTCGAGTTTCGACGTCTATCGCGAGGACCAACTGTGGGGACAGTTTCAAACGCCTTTACTCGGCGAGTTTAACCTGCTCAACTGCCTCGCCGTGATCATCGCGGCCGATGCGTGGGGAGTTGACCAGGACAAGATTCGCCATGCCCTGGCGGCGTTCAAAAACGTGAAGCGCCGTGCTGAAGTACGCGGCGAGGAGCGCGGAGTCACAGTTATCGACGACTTTGCGCACCATCCGACGGCGGTGCGAGAAACGTTGCGCGCCCTGCGCGCTCGATATAAAGATCGCCGCTTGATCGCCATTTTCGAACCACGCTCGTGGTCGTCGCGGCTGGCCGTCTTTCAACACGACTATGCAAATGCGTTTTTGGCGGCGGATTACGTCGTCGTCGCCAACGTGTTTGACAGTCAGAAGGTGACAGAAAAGGGACGCGCCCTTGATACCAACGAATTAATTGAGGCGATTTCGCAACAAGGAAAGCCGGCATTGGCCCTATCGGGCGCTGACGAGATCGTCACGCACATCCTTCCCGAGCTGCGCGAGGGCGACGTGGTCGCCATCATGTCCAACGGCGGCTTCGGCGGTATCCACGAAAAACTCCTGACCGCACTTCAGAGTTAGAAAACTCTTCCGATTTTAAAGCCGCGCACAGTTTTACGAACTATTCGTAACTCTCTCGCAGAGTAACTCGGATAAAAGTCTCGCCCGGTCCAGGAGGAAACCCCCGAGTGAAGAACTTCTCTATCTTCGAGCAAGCGCTTAAGTTCTCAGGCGTCGAAGAAACGGAAAACCTCGGTGAAATTGCGAGCCTCGCACGTCGCGACTTTATCGAGCGCGAGAGTTTTATCTGCCATACGACGACCGCTTCCGTCGAGTACGCCTGTTTGCTGATCGAAAATGCCCTGTTGCTGCGGACGAACCGCGCGGCTAGGGTCTATGCCGGTGTCGAGAAGTTTTCGGCGCTACAACCGATCATCGATCGTTACATGCGCATCGCCGACGTGTCACAGTCGGTGTATCTTTTTGGCGAGGACGACTGGCGTCCGCCACGCCACCCAAATATCAGGCTCGTTCCGCTAAAACACGATTTTCGGCTCGCGCGCGAGTGGTTTGTGATCACTGAATCGCCGTCGCTGAATTGCGCGATGATTGCTTTCGACGAGACCGGCCTCGACGCGTCGCTCTCGGAACAGATGCGCTACTGGGCGATCAAGACAAGTAATCCCGCGGTGGTTCAGTCTCTGGCCCGGTCGGTGGAAGGTGTGATCGACTGGACGCTCGCGGCTTAACTACTGATTTGACCGACGGCGCCTCGATCTGTGCCGTCAAGATGCGGGTGATCTTCTTCGGCAGCAGCTTCGACGCCGTCAACGCTACAGCTCCGACCAGCTCTACGACGTCACCGCCGCCGCGCCAGTGTTGCCGGACCACGCGTGGATCGGTCACCGTCATCAGTCTCAATAACGACAGGGCGATCAAATAAGCGTCGTCTACCTGCCCGATAAACGGCAGCATGTCAGGAATAATATCCAGCGGGACCAACGCGTAGACGATCGCTCCGGCAACCAGCAGTCTCTCTTTCGCCGGGACTCTCGAATCGACCATCAGCCGCCAACACAAGACCAGCAGGTTCGGAATGAAAAACAACAGGTTTGCCATTCGGCTCCGCAGGCTTGGTTCTGACATGCTTCCTCCTACATAATCTGCCGCAAACGTGTAGCAACACTATCATATATGGATATTCTCGAACGAATTCGCCAACGCGCCGCGTCCAGGCCGCAGCATATCGTGCTCCCTGAAGGAAACGATCCGCGCACCGTAGTTGCAGCTGCGCAGTGTACGAGTCAACGCATCGCGCGCATTACGCTGTTGGGAGATGAAGCTGTCATTCGCGCGGCAGCGAGCGATAACGGCGTCGATCTCGGCGGCGTCGCGATCATCGATCATCGCCGCGCGTCGGACTTCGAAAAGATGGTCTCCCTCCTGTACGACCTGCGCCGGGCTAAAGGCATGATGCCGGACGAAGCGCGCGCGCAGGTTTCGGATCCGTTGTATTACGGAAACCTGATGGTGCGCATGGGCCAGGCCGACGGTTCGGTCGCCGGCGCCACAAACACCACGTCACATACGGTACGGGCCGCGCTGCACTGCATCGGCGTCCGCTCCGGATTCAAGCTCGTGTCCAGTTTTTTCCTGATGGCGACGCGCAACAGCGACGTCGGGCAGGACGGAGCGATGATCTACGCCGATTGTGGTGTGGTGATTGAGCCGAGTGCCGTCGAACTGGCGGAAATAGCTTTGGCGGCAGCGGATTCGTGCAGGGCGCTTCTGGGCGCGGAGCCGCGCGTCGCCATGCTCTCTTTTTCGACCAAGGGAAGCGCTAAACATCGACTCATCGATAAAGTCGTCGAAGCGACGCGCACGGTTCGCGCGCGCGCGCCGGAGTTGCAGATCGATGGAGAGCTCCAGGCCGATGCGGCGCTCGTGCCGTTGGTGGCGCAGTCGAAGGCGCCCGGCTCGACGGTTGCGGGCCGTGCGAACGTTTTGATCTTTCCGGACTTGCAGGCTGGGAACATTGCGTACAAACTAACGGAGCGTCTGGCCGGGGCGACGGCGATCGGGCCGATTTTGCAGGGACTGGACAAGCCTGCCAACGACCTTTCGCGTGGATGCACCGCGCGAGACATCGTCGACGCCGTCGCGATTACGGCCGTACAGGCACAAGCCCGTAAGGCAACGTAGACGCGGGTCGAGCATCAAAATTCGGAAAGATCGGTTAAATCCGTGATCCCGATTAAACGCACACTTGCGGTGGTTATTCTTGTTGCGGCTATTTTCGCGACAGCCGCCGCTCAGCGCCCATCTCCATCCCCGTCTCCAACTCCGGAAGAGACCGTAAAGGTTTTTACTGAAGAAGTACGTCTGCCGGTCACCGCCCTCGACGCCTACGGACATTACGATCCCACACTCGCGCTCGAAGACATTCTCGTCCTTGAAGACGGCGTGGCGCAGCAACTCCGCAGCGTCACACACGTTCCGGCAAACGTGCTGTTCGTGCTCGATACCGGCGGCGAGTTGAGCGGTCTCGGAGGGATGGCGAAAAGCACGAGTCTGACGCGCCAGGTCGCGGCGGAGTTGATCGGGAAACTTCAGCAAGGCTCGTGGATCGCGATCATGCAATCCGGCAACGCCGCCGAGATGCTTCAGTCATGGACCACTGACAAGCCCTCGGTTTACAAGACGCTTAAAAACAAACTCATGTCGACGAAGCGCTCCAGCTTCTCTGAAGCGATTGCGAGCGCCAGCCAGCAAATGAAGGATCGTCCCGAAGGCAGCCGTCACGTCGTGCTGATCACCGACGGAGTCGACTCGCCCGGCGGCAAGATCAATCGTGACGAGGCGATGCTCAAGTTGGTCGCCGCGCGCGCGACGGTCCACGTTATCAGTTACACGGAGTTTGTGCGCCAAAAGAGCCCGAAGAAAGACACGGTCGTTGCCGGTGGACCACGCCCGGCTAGCTCGGATCCGATCAGGGCCACCGATCCGACACAGCCGCCGGGTCAGAACCGATCGCCGTCATACGGCATTAGCATTCGGTTCGATCCCGCTATGAAAAAGCAGCGAAAGGCGTACGAAGCGGAAGTCAGGAAGAGCCAGCAGGTGCTGAGGAACGTAGCCGAAGAGACGGGCGGCAAGATCATGCTGCCGCTGAACAGCGAGGAAATGATTGCGCAGGCTCGAGAAATTGCTCGCGCGATCGGAGCTGAGTACGTCGTGACTTACCGGCCGAAACGTCCGCTTGCTGATGCGAGCCCGGGTGAGTACCGGCGGATTGAAGTGGCTTCACGAAGGGTTGGCTTGAGTCTGCACGCACGCCGCGGGTACGTCGTCCCCACACCGTAACCACAAAAGGCACAAAAGAAACAAAAGGCACAAAGAGCAAAAGGGTGTTCACGTCAGCCCATTTCCTGCTTTTTGTGCCTTCTGTGTCTTCTGTGCCTTTTGTGTTGAGCCTTTTGTGGCTCAAACAGCAACTTCCAGTTGCGATTCGATCCTCTGCACCAGTTGCCGCACGTCAAACTGGTCCGGCTTTGGCATCAATGACCGCCGGTGTAATTCTTCCCAATCTTCCTTCGGCACTCGATGAAATGCTTCGACGACTTTCGGATCAAACTGCCGTCCGGCCCAATCGTCAAGCTCCTGCGCGGCCGCTTCGTATGTTTTCCCCCGGCGGTACACGCGGTCGCTCGTGATCGCGTCGAAAGCATCTGCCACGGCAAAAATGCGCGCGCAGACGTCGATGTCTTCGCCGCGCAGCCCGACCGGATAACCGCTGCCGTCCCACTGTTCATGATGCTGGGCCACGACGCGCGCCGCGCCCTGCAAGAACTCGATGCCGCGTAAGATCTGTTGGCCGTGCAGCGGATGCTCGCGCATGCGTACCCACTCTTCTTCCGTGAGCTTCGCCGGCTTGCGTAGAATCGAATCGGGCACGCCGATCTTGCCGATGTCGTGCAGCAACGCTCCAAACTCGAGCGACTTCATCTGTTCGCTGTTCAACCCGTATTCACGTCCGAGCCGCAGACTGTAACTGACGACTCGCTCCGAGTGGCCGTGCGTTTCCGAATCCCTCGTTTCGAGAGCGGCCGTCAACGCTTTCAACGTCGAACGATATGCGCCTTCGAGCGAGTTCAACGCGCGATCGAGCTCGACCGTTCGTTGTTCAACCAATTCTTCGAGATGGTTTTCGTAGCGGCGCTTGGCGACGACGAGCTCGTGATATTCGAGCGCCCGCTTGACGACGGCTTCGACCTGGCGCAGGTCGAACGGCTTCATCAGGTAATCAAACGCGCCGAGCCGCAAGGCGCCGATAGCGCTTTCGACGGTCTGCATGCCGCTGATCATGACGACGACGGTGTCCGGGTTGAGTTGCTTGACGTGCGGGATCATGTCGAGCCCGCTCATGCCGGGCATGGTGATATCGCTGATCACTAGCTGGAATTGGCCATCGCGCAGGCAAGTGAGCGCGTCTTCGGCGGATCCCGCCTTGAGACATTCGTAATCCTCGCTGAGGAGGTCGGCCAAGATCTCGGTGATCTCGCGTTCGTCATCCACTATCAGAATGCGGGGCGGCGCAGTTGTCGGCATGTCGTCTCTCCTGAAGATGGCAGGGCACGGCGGCGAGCATCGGGACTGCAAAGCTCGTTAGCTTAGGTGAGAGTCTTGAGGGTTGGGGACTCCAGGACGTGCCCTGGCCCAAAACCTGGCTCAGGCATTCTACCGTTTTGTACTCGTTTGTGGCAAACAAGTTTTTACCCGGAACTTAAATGGGTAGTTTAGAGTGGGTTAGGCTGGGAAAACTGAGGATGGTTCAAGCTGTTGCGAATCGGCCCAAACGGCCTTATGATGTCGCCCTTCGCGCCGGAGTGGCGAAATTGGTATACGCACCAGACTCAAAATCTGGCGAGCTTCACTGCTCATGTCGGTTCGAGTCCGACCTCCGGCACCACGGTATTCCCTACACAACCAGGATCGAGGCGTTTGAGCATGGCGGGGGCGTGGTCTGACCAGGTCTGGCGGTAGACCGCCAGGATGAGGACGTCGATGAAGCGGCCGTTCCAGAAGGAGTGCTCCCGCAGGCGTCCTTCTTCCACGAAGAAACGGCCCAGGCCGCTTTTGAAGGCAGCGTAACTCTCCTCTGTCGCTTCCATGTAAATCTTGCGGAAGGGCCACGTGGTGAACGCATAGTGGAAGCCGAGCAGGACGCCTTCCGCGAT
>DASRIM010000011.1:0-26588 GCA_035649995.1 Pyrinomonadaceae bacterium
GATGCCTTTGGCGACGGCGTCGGCGATCACGGAAACGGAGTGATAGCCGATCATCGTGTCGGTCTCGTTGGCGGCGAGCTCCCAAACAGGCAGACGTCCGCCTTGTTCGTACTGCTTCAGAAAAGTCTTGATAAAGTCGCGCGTGCGTTTGGTGTCGATGATTGCGTAAAGCGGATGGGCGGCGCGAAAGGTGTCCCACAGTGAAAAGACCGTGTAGTTGGTGAAGTCTGTCGCTTTGTGAATCTTGAAATCGCGGCCGCGGTATTGACCGTCCACGTCATTAAAAACGTTCGGAGCCGTCATCGCGTGATAGATGGCGGTGTAGAAGTTTGTGAGCTGCGCGTCGCTGCCGCCGGTGACGGTTATCTTGCGGAGCTCGGCGTTCCACGCGGCGCTTGCGTCGGACTTCACCTTGTCGAAGTTCCAGTGGTTGATCTCGGCGCGCAGGTTGCGCAACGCGCCTTCGGTGCTCACCGCGGAGATCCCAACGCGGGCGAGGATGGGCTTGCCGGGGCGCGCGTCAAAACGAAAGAAGCCCTGTAAATTTTTAAATCCGTGTTCCGTGAATGGTTGCGAAAACTCGATCGCGAAATAAACAACCTGATCTCGCGCCCATGCCTGCGATCTGCGCCAGCCAAGGATGGTCGCACCCTCAACCGTCAAACCCGAGTCGATTACTTTGTCGCGGTGTGCGAGATCGATGATGACGTTCGCTTCGTTCGTGGCGGGAAAAGTGTAACGGTGCATGCCGGCGCGTGCGGTCGCCGTCAGCTCGACGAAGATGTTGTCGTCGTCCAGTTTCACGGAATAGAAACCGGGTGACGCTCTTTCGTTTTGGTGACTGAAACGCGACGGATAAGGCTCGTCAGGCCGGCCGGCTGTCGGCATCAACAGCACGTCGCCGTAATCGGAAATGCCCGTGCCGCTGAGGTGCGTGTGACTAAAGCCGTAGATGATCGAGTCGGAGTAGTGATAGCCCGAGCAGCCGTCCCAGCCGGTGAGGCGAGTGTCCGGGCTGAGTTGGACCATGCCGAACGGAACGATCGCGCCGGGAAACGTGTGGCCGTGCCCGCCAGTGCCGACGAACGGATTCACATGGCGCGCGAGGTCACGCTGCGCGTAGACCTGTGCCGGCAGCAACAGCAGTAGCAGGACAAGTGTTTTCACGACAGGACACCGATCAGGGTGCGAGGGCGAGTGCGTATACTAATCTTTCCAGCGCCTGTAAGTCTCGAAGGTCGAGCACCTCAACGGGCGAATGACTGTAACGACCCGGCCATGATAACCCGACGTGCAGCACGCCGTAGCGAATGAAGGCGGAACCGTCCGTGCCGCCGTTTGTCGCGCCGACCTGCATCGGAATGTTTTGTCGTGCCGCGATGTTGAGGACTCGTTCCAGCTCGGCTGTTGGCGCCACCGACGCGTTGTCCAGACCGCGAATGACGGCGCCCTGGCCCAACGGCGCATGCGCGAATCGCGTCGTCTCCGCCGGCGAATCAGACGACACAAACGTATCGACGCTGTAAACGCGTTTGACGGACGGACCGTAGTGCCTGCTCATCGCGATCGCGCCCTCGAGGCCGGTCTCTTCCCGCACCGACCACGACAGAATGACTCTGCGTTTCAGCAACGCGGGATCGATGCGTTTAGCGGCCAGCACCAGCGCCGTCGAACCCGCGCGATCGTCCAGGCCGCGCGCGGTGAAACGCGTGAGCCCCAATCGCGTCGCTTCTTTGAAAGCCGTAACGGCGAGGCCGTTCACGACGCCGAGTTGTTTCAGAGCGGCGCCGTCCATGCCGAACCATGCCGTAACCGCTTCGGGTTGTTTCGCCGTGGCAGTGTCGCGCGGCACGAAGACGCCTTGCAGCGGCGCTCTCGCGCGTTGGTTGTTTACGGGATCGAAATGGAGCAGCGCGGGCTGTCCTTCCCACAGCGAGGGAAAGAGCCCGCCGCGAGTGCGTAACGAGACCGTGCCGTCGGCGGCGACGTTTGTGACTTCGAACCCGACCTCGTCGAGGTGCGCGATGAACATCACCGGATCGCGATCTGGTCCGGCTTCGACGATCAGGTTTCCTTCGGCGTCAGTCTTCGCTTGCGATCGCGCCCATTGCGGGAGCGCCGCGAGCACCGCCGCGCGCACGCTTTGTTCGTGACCAGAGACTGAATAGACATCGGCGAGCGTCTTGAGCAGAGTTGCGGTCGTCGAGAGCGAATCCGAATTCCAGCTCGCCGATTGATCCGGGCGTTGGCGCAACAAGTCCATATGGCCGGAGTCGAGGACACGCGCGCGCGTCGTAACACCGGCGGCTTTCTCGATCTCCGCTCGTAGAGCAGCGGCGTCAGCGACGTCCACGCTTTCGACGAGCGAACCGGGATAACGCGTTCTTACCGACAGGACCGTTAATGAACTAAGGCCTGTTGATTCCGGAAGGTAAGACGGTTTTTCGACTTTCCGTTGCGAGACTGAGTTCGTGGCTTCACCAGAGTCAATCAACGTGATTTGATCGACTTTACCGAGACTGCGGAGTGCGGCTTCGAGCCCATCGTGACCGAAGCTTCGCAGCGTCGTGAGTAGAAAGATCGTTTCGCCTGACGAAACGTCGCCGCCGGAGGCTGTCGCCAGCATCGCACAGCCGGCACGGATGCCCGCCAGTTGACCAGCGACGTACTTGTCGTTTTCGCCGTAGGACCAGCCGAGCGATTCGCGCACCACGGGATCGAGCATATCGATGCCGAGCCGTTTCACTTCGGCTTTCGACGCGGCGCCGACGTCGACCCACATGTCGTTGAGTGTCGTGACGGGTGCGTTCTGGTTTCGCCCGCCTTGCAGGTGCGTGCTCTTCACGATCGCGACGGCAGGCAGTATGCCGCCTTTGCGCGTCAAGACTCGTAAGCGCTGGCCTTCATGAAACTGTGTCCACAGAGGATGCTGTCGTCCGCCACCAATTTCGCGCAGACGTAAGTAACCTTCGTCCGTGATCTCGGTGACGGCGAATGCGGGACGATCGAGCGCACACGCAACTACGCGTCGTGGACTGCCGCTGCCCTTGCGCAGTATCAAATTGCCGAGGGCGTCGCGCTTCCAACCGGGACGCATGAGCGAGTCAGTTGCGCGATGTTCCCATCCTGGAGGAGCGTCGAGTGCGAGCCAACTACGCAAATGCGACGACAGGCTGGCGCCGTTTTGAGCGAATGTTTGAGATGTAAAGAAGAGAACGAATAGCGCCGCTAGTGTCAGTAACGCCGGGCGGCGAAAGACAACAGCATGTATGCTCATCAGTTTTTGTGGTGTCCGTTAAATCCGTGCTCTGAGGCGAGCACGGATTTAACGGATTGAAAGTTACCAGCGAGGTTCGCGATTTCCGTAACCGCCGCCACCGCCGCCGCCGCGGTTGCCGTAACCGCCGCCACCGCCGCGATTGTTGTTTCTGCCGTAGCCGCCGCGGCCACCGCCGCCGCCGCCACCGCGATTACCGCCGCGGTCTTCGCGTGGGCGAGCTTCGTTGACCGTGAGGTTGCGGCCGTTGAATTCCTTGCCGTTGAACTGTGCGATGGCGCTTTCGCCTTCTTCCTTGGACGCCATTTCGACGAAGGCGAAGCCGCGTGAACGCCCGGTCTCCCGATCTTCAATCACCGAAGCCGATTGGACCGTGCCGACTTGGCCGAACAACTGTTGCAAGTCCTCACTTGAGGTTTGGAATGCGAGGTTGCCTACGTAGAGTTTCATGGACATGTAAATGCTCCTCTCCCGTGCACGGGAGTTCAAAAGAAGCTTTGAATCGAGTGGGCTTCCGTTGTAACGGTCGCAAGCGAAGGCTCGATTTTCGGATGCTCAAGATGAGCGGCTTCTGTTAGTTTAGGCCAGCCTGCTCTCGAATCATCCAAACGCCGCCGCCAGCTCACCGAGGCACGGGGCGCATCACCGTTGATGCGCGAGAGAAGGGATTAACGAGTCGTATCATGCACTACTGAAGGTTTAGTTGCAAGGAATGCGGCTTGTGGGCTTGTGGCGGGGCTCGCGCAAGCGGGGAACACGTGTATAGCGAATCCCGCTCCACAAACCTTGCGCTCCATAAATTTGGCAGCTATACTGCGCCCCTCCCGTCCCAGAAAAAACCTCCCAGACCAGACCAGACGCTTTCTCCCAACTTAGATTTCGGCGTGCGGAGCCATGCGGCACTGACCCTCCGCAAGCCGCGATCACACACTACGCCCTAGCGAGTCGGATGCCATGTGTATGCCGTTTCCTCGTCGTTCTAAGGCAGCGGAAACAATTCGAACCGGCATTGTAGTTCCCGTTCTATATGTGTGCGAACGGGCTGTACCACCCACCCACCCTTACTTTCAAACTGGAGGAAGAAGAGTATGAAAAAGATTTGCGCGTTAGTTGTTTTGGCAGGCCTGTGCGCTGTTGTTTTCCTTTCGACGCCGGAGCGCACCCAGGCGAAAAAAGATAAGTTTCGAAAGAGCGCCAACAAGATCGAGAACAACTACATCGTCGTCCTCGACGACGACGTCGTCGGCGAAAAAGGCCTTTTCTCGATCGCCCCTTACATCGCCTCGGAACTGGCGGCCAACCACAAAGGAAAGCTCAAGCACATTTATCAAAATGCGCTTAACGGCTTTGCCGTGGAGATGACCGAAGCCGACGCGGAAGCTCTCAGCCTGGATTTCAGGGTCGCGTACGTGGAAGAAGACAGCGTGATGAGCCTCGACGCAACACAGAGCAATCCTCCGTGGGGGCTCGATCGCATCGATCAGCGCAATCGTCCGTTGAACGCAATCTACACGTTCAATTGGACCGGCTCCGGCGTTACCGCCTACGTAATCGACACCGGTATCCGCACAGCCCACACTCAGTTTGGCGGACGCGCCGCTAATGTGTTTGACGCCTTTGGCGGCAATGGCCAGGACTGCCACGGCCACGGCACTCACGTAGCCGGAACAATCGGCGGCTCGACTTACGGAGTAGCCAAGAGCGTACAACTGCGCGGTGTGCGCGTGCTCAACTGTTCAGGCTCGGGTTCAAACTCGGGCGTGATCGCGGGTGTTGACTTTGTGCGTTTGAATCACGCCGCTTCGGCGGTGGCGAATATGAGCCTTGGCGGAGGCGCCTCGAGCGCACTCGACACGGCGGTGAACAATCTTCACAACGCCAACGTCACCATTGCTGTTGCCGCAGGCAACAACAACGGGGCGAATGCGTGTAACTCTTCACCGGCGCGTGCGGCGAACGCCGTCACCGTTGGTTCGACGACCACGACTGACGCGCGCTCTTCGTTCTCGAACATCGGCTCGTGTTTGGACCTATTTGCGCCAGGCTCAGGAATCCTGTCGGCATGGGCTACGTCCAACACAGCGACCGCAACGTTGAGCGGAACGTCGATGGCGTCGCCGCACGTTGCGGGCGTGGCGGCGCTTTACAAGCAAGCCAATCCGAGCGCTTCGTCGTCGACCATTCGCAATGCGATCGTCAACAACGCAACGACTGGCGTTGTCAGCAACGCCGGCACCGGCTCGCCGAACCGGTTGCTGTATTCGTTGTTCTTCTGATCCGGTTTCTGCGGGGCGCAGAACGAGAAACCACGGATGGCACGATTTAATTCATGTCATCCGTGGTTTTCTTTCTAAACCTTGACTTCCGGGCCCAGCAGGGTTAACACTTGCGCTCTCGTCTGGCGCAAATACTCTGACAATGTGAGGTGAATCATGAAAGTGCGACGACCCGTCTCCTTCCTCTGCGCGATCGCGCTGCTTGTTACAACACTCGGCTCGTATCCATTAACTGCTGTTCGGGCGCAACAAGCCACGCGCACCGCTCAATCGCAGCAACCGGCGACGGCGAAACGCCCGCTCACGCATAACGACTATGATTCGTGGCGCTCGATTCAAGCACCGCAAATCTCACGCGACGGAACCTTTGTCGCGTACGCCTACATGCCTCAGGACGGCGACGGCGAGATAATCGTCCGCAACATCGCCTCCGGCGTGGAATGGCGCGCCCCACGCGGTTATCGCCCACCAGCCCCGCCGCCAGACGACCCCGGCGCAAACGTCGGCGAGTTCCTGGAGGCCCAGGCTCGTCTGCTGCGCCCGGTGTTCACGGCCGACACTCGTTTCGTCGTCTTCGGCACCGAACCCACCAAAGCCGAACTGAACAAAGCGAAGAAAGAGAAGAAAAAGCCGGAAGACATGCCGCGCAACGGCCTCTCGATCATGAGCCTTGCGGACGGCACGGTAACACGGGTCGAAAAAGTAAAAACATTTCGCGTCCCCGAAGATGCCGGCGGATTTATCGCGTATTCATTAGAGGCTGAATCCGTTTCATCCGCGGCTCCAACAGCGTCGCCGTCACCCACTCCTCGTTCGCGAGCAAAAAAGAAAGAGTACGGCACCGAGCTCGTCTTGCGTAACACCTCCACCGGCACCGAAAGAAAATTCAGCGACGTGCTCGACTTCACCATCAGCAAAGACGCCAAACATCTCGTCTTCGCAACCTCCGCACGCAAGGAGGAAACCAACGGCGTCTACGCAGTGACGACCGCCGAAGGCGAATCCGCTCCCGCAGTCTTGCTGACCGGAAAAGGCAAATACCAACGACTCACCTGGGACGAAGACAACACGCAACTCGCTTTCACCAGCGATAAGGAAGACGCGGAAGCCAAGCAGCCGAAGTTCCGCGTCTATCACTGGAACCGCAAAGATCCGCAAGCGACCGAAGTCGTCTCCGTCACCACCGCCGGTTTTCGCAAAGATCTGGTCGTCAGCGAACGCGCCAATCTCAGTTTTTCACTCGACGGGAGCCATCTGTTCCTCGGCTCGGCGCCGCCGCCCGAACCGGAACGAAATCCGGACGAAGAGATCCCCGCGGACGAAAAGGTGCTCGTCGATCTGTGGCACTGGAAAGACGACTACGTGCAACCCATCCAGCGCATCCGCGCCGAGCAGGAACGAAACCGCTCGTATCGCGCGGTCTACGATCTGAAAACGAAGAAGTTTGTCCAACTCGCCGACGAGACGATGGAAAACGTCTCGCCGTCGAACGACGGCAACTACGCGATCGGCTCCGATAACCGCAAGTATCGCGTGATGAGCGACTACGATCCCGGTTTCACTGATTACTACCTCGTCAACACCGCCGACGGCTCGCGCAAGCCGCTGTTCACGAAACAGCGCGGCGGTCTTTCGTTCTCGCCGAACGCAAAATACGCCATCTACTTCGACGGTAAGGATTGGAACTCATATTCCGTCGCCACCGGCGCCATCGCGAACCTCACGAAGAACGTCGACGCAAACTTCTACAACGAGCTGAACGACACGCCGTCTACGCCAGGCTCGTACGGTATCGCCGGTTGGACCAAGGACGACGCCGACGTCCTGATCTACGATCGTTACGACATCTGGCAGGTCGCGCCCGACGGCAGCCGTGCGAAGAGCCTGACCGACGGCGCCGGACGCAAAGAAAAGACAACGCTGCGCTACGTTCGTCTCGACCCGCGCGAACGCTGGATCGATCCCGACAAGTCGATGCTGCTTCAGGCGGAAAATCAGGAAACGCGCGACTCCGGTTTCTATCGCGACAAGGTCAACAGCGACCAACCGCCGCAGAAATTACTGATGGCCGCGAAGGATTTCTCTAACCCGATCAAGGCACGCGATGCGGATGTGATGATCCTATCGGCGGCGCGTTTCGATCAGTTCCCGGACATCTGGGTCACGAACAGCAGCTTCCGCGAGTTGAAACGAATGAGCAACGGCGACGCGCAGCGCGCGGCGTTCAACTGGGGGACCGCTGAGTTGGTTAGCTTCAAGAACACGGACGGCGTGCCGTTGAAGGGCGTGCTGCTCAAGCCGGAGAACTTCGATCCGCGGAAGAAGTATCCGATGATCGTCTATATCTACGAGCGGCTGTCACAGGGACTACACCAGTTCCGCAATCCTGCGCCGGGGACGTCGATCAATCCGACGTTCTATGTGAGCAACGGTTATCTGGTCTACATGCCTGACATCGTCTACACGATCGGCTATCCGGGACCGAGCGCTTTGAAGTCCGTGCTGCCGGCCGTGCAGGCCGTCGTCGATAAGGGTTTTGTGAATGAGGGCGCGATCGGGATTCAGGGACACAGTTGGGGCGGTTATCAGATCGCGTACATGGTGACGCAGACGAATCGTTTCAAGGCTGCGGCGCCGGGTGCGATCGTGGCGAACATGACGAGTGCGTATAGCGGGATTCGTTGGGGCACGGGGTTGCCGCGGCAGTTTCAGTATGAGCGGGCGCAGTCGCGTATTGGCGGGAGTCTTTGGGACTATCCGTTGCGCTTCCTCGACAACTCGCCCATCTTCCGCGCCGATAGTGTTGAGACGCCGCTGCTGATGTTGCACAACGATGAAGACGATGCGGTGCCGTGGTATCAGGGGATCGAGTTTTTCCTGGCGCTGCGGCGGCTCGGCAAGCCGGCGTTCATGTTCAATTACAACGGCGAGAAGCATGGGCTGCGCAAGCGCATCAATCAAAAAGACTACACTCGCCGCTTGCAGGAGTTCTTCGATCACTACCTGAAGGGCGCGCCCGAACCGCAGTGGATGGAAAAAGGAATCCCCTTCCTGCAACGCGAGAAGGAGAAAGAGAAGTACCGGGCGACGGAGGAAGACGTCAGCCGCAAATAATCCGTGTTTTGTTATACGCGTGAGTAGCTCATGCGGGAGACCCATGGAAAATTGATTTTCCAAATTCCTTTCAAACGCGTGAGTAGCTCATGCGGGAGTTACGGCGGAACACCGATTTTAAGAAACAGCTTTCAACCGTGCTTCCAAATTTTCGCGGCGGGTGCGGCTGAGGCGAAGTTGGCGCCCATCGCCGAGGACGACGATGTAGTCGCCGTTAAAGTGCGGATGCATCTCCTTGATCCGGTCGAGGTTCACGATCACCGAACGGTGAATGCGCACGAACCTCGCCGGATCGAGCCGCTGCTCCAGGTCGTGCATCTTTTCACGCAACAAATGCGCCTTCCTCCCAACGTGCAACTTCGCATAATTGCCATCCGCTTCGATGAAATCGATCTCATCGACTTTCAATAACACGACCCGCCCGGAAACCTTGATCATCAGTCGCGTCAGGTACTCGCGACGGTGCGACGAGCTCGCCCGCTGACTCTCGCGCTCGTCAAGCAAAGCAAGCAGCCTCTTGCTCAACCGATTGATCTCTCGCGCCTCGATCTGCGCCTTCGCGCGCCGCAGCGCATGCGCAAACCGCTCGTCGTCAAACGGCTTCAACAGATAATCCAACGCATGAACGTCAAAGGCCTTCAACGCATACTGATCAAACGCCGTCACAAAGATGATCGCCTGAATCTGGTCCGGCCCAACATGCTCCAGCACGTCGAAACCGTCCATCTCAGGCATCTGAATGTCCAGAAAGATCAGATCAGGCGACAGCGCATGGATAGCTTTGACAGCCTCACGTCCATTGCGACACTCGTCAACCACCTCGATCTGCGGATCCTTCTCGAGCAGCAAACGAAGATTGCGCCGCGCCAGCGGCTCGTCGTCAACAATCAACGTCCTGATCTTCTCGTTCATTGACTCGCAGTCCTCAACGGCATCAGGATCACCGCCTCCACTCCGCCGCCTTCACGATTGCGAATATCAAACCGGTGATCCTCTTCATAAAGCTGCTGCAAACGAGCGACAGTGTTTGCCAGACCAATCCCGGCGCTGCCTTTGAGTTGCCAGTCATCAGGCAAACCGGCGCCGTTGTCGTACACAGTCAACCGCAAATGACCGTCTTCAACAGCAGAACGTATCCCAACCATACCTGACGCAGCACTGCGCGCGATGCCATGCCGCAACGCATTCTCCGTGAGCGGCTGGAGGATCAAGTTGGGAACGAGGGCCTTCGACGTCGCGGGATCGATGTCGAGCTCGATGCGGAGTCGATCGGAAAACCGCATCTCCTGAATACTCAAGTAGAGCTTAATGAAGTTGAGCTCTTCCCTCAATTCGACTTCCTGGCGCGACGAGTGCTCGAGCGTGTGACGCAGCAGGTCGCTGAGCCCGACGAGCATGTTGACCGCCGCCTGGTTCTTGTTGTCGCGGACGAGACCGACGATGCTGTTCAGCGTGTTGAAGAGAAAATGCGGGTGCAACTGCATGCGCAGCGAATCGAGTTGCGCCTGCGCGAGTTGGGCTTCGAGCCGGCTGGCGAGAAACTCGCGTTCGCGATATTTGCGGTAGTAGTCGAGCGCGTAACAGATTCCGATCACGGCGCCATAGACCAGCAGGTTGGAGCCAAACGAGCCCTGCGTCCGCGACAGGAAGCGCGGCCAGAACTCCATCGGACTGTCGCCCATATCGTCAAACGGCCTGATGGTCAACGCGATCGCCGTCGCGGCCGCGCTGTGGGCCATCGAGATCAATACAAACGCCGGCAGGTGAACGAGTAGACTTCGCTTCCACGCGGCGCCGACAAGCGAGAACCGGCGGGCGAGCCAGATCATCGCGGGCGTCAGCGGCGCCCATGCGAGCCACGTGAGGATGCCCCAGGAGAAGATGCGCCAGGCCGCGTGGCCCATCTTTTCCGCGCGCACCTCGAGATAGATCGGCCCCGCATAGATCACGCCCAGCACTGCCCAGACGGCAATGATCCCAACCCACTTCAACCGCGAATTCGCTTCCGTCATCCGCGTTCTTCGATCACACGATCCAACCCTTGCTCTGGTACTCCATATACGTCGCCGTTGTCTGCGCCACTTCGCGGCCGAAGTATCGATCGACGACACGGAGCGCGAGATCGATCCCGGAAGACAGTCCACCAGCCGTCGAGATCTTCTCCTCTTCGACGAACCGCAATCCTCGTTTCACCTTGACGTCCGGAAACGTCTCCGCGAAGCGATCGACAAAGTCGTGATGCGTCGTCGCCGACTTACCCGAGAGCAGTCCAGCCTTGCCAAGTTGAAACGCGCCGGTGCAGACGGACATGATCACGTCGGTGGACGTCACCATCTTGCGCAGCCACGCGTGCAGCGCCTGCGATCCTCTCTGCGCCGGTACGACCACGACCTTCGGCTGCGGCGCCGATTCGAACGTGTAATCAGGCACGAGCTTCAATCCACCCGATCCAACGAGCGGCTCCGTCTTGTCAGAAACCGTGAACAACTGAAACGGCATCTGATCGTCGTGGCTACTGCCGCGGTCGCGAACGTGAACGTCCTGAAACACTTCCCACGGACCAGCGAAGTCGATGACGGTGACGCCTTCGGAGATAGCGAACGCGACGGGGATCTTTCCTTTCGCCGGCGGCGTGAGTTTACTCGTAGACGCTTCGACTGAGAACGACAAGAAGGATCCGCCGGCGACGACAACCCCAAGTGCTGCGGTTTGATTCATGAATTCTCTTCTTTTCATATTGACCTCCACGCACAGTCTAGTGCTGCCGGGCTGGGTGAGGTTATTTTTGCCACAGAGTGGTTGAATGAAGATGTAAATGGCCGCTGCCGTGTGACGAATCGCGGACGATCAGTACTTCGGTACGCGCGGATCGACGTCTTCCGACCAGGCGGTGATGCCGCCTTTCAAGTTGATCAATCGTCCCTGAAAACCGGCGCGCTTCAAGGCCGCGATCGCTTTCGCGCTTCTGACGCCGCCCTTGCAATGAACGATCGTCTCAGCATTCGGATCGATCTCGTTCATACGGCCCACGACATGCCCGAGCGGGATCAGCTTCGTTCCGGGAATTTGCGCGATCTCAAACTCGTGCGGCTCGCGCACGTCGATGATCTGCAACTTGTCTCCGCGCAAGCGGCGCGCGTTCAGTTCAGTCGCGCTGATCTCTTCGAGCTTCGTGTCGGGCGGCGGCGCCTGATGCGCCGCCATGCCGCAGAACTCCTCGTAATCGATCAGCTTCGTTACCGTCGGGTTCTCGCCGCACACGGGACACTTCGGATCCTTGCGCAGCTTGAACTCGCGAAACTTCATGGTCCAGGCGTCGAACAGCAGCAAGCGATTGATCATCAGGCCTTCGGCGCCGAGGATGATCTTGATCGTCTCATTCGCCTGAATCGCGCCGACGATTCCCGGCAACACGCCCAGCACACCGCCTTCCGCGCACGACGGCACGAGGCCCGGCGGCGGCGGCTCTGGATACAGGCAACGATAGCACGCGCCTTTCTCGGCCCAGAAGACACTGGCCTGTCCTTCAAATCGGAAAATCGAACCGTAGACGTTCGGCTTTCCACTCAGCACGCACGCGTCGTTGACGAGATACCGGGTGGGGAAGTTGTCGGTGCCGTCGACGATCACGTCGTAGTTGCGAAATAGCTGCATCGCGTTGTGACTGGTCAAACGCGATTCGTGCGTCTCGATCTCGATGTGCGGATTGATATCGCGCAGACGATCGCGCGCCGACTCGATCTTCCGCCGGCCGAGGTCTTTCGTGCCGTGGATGATCTGACGCTGAAGGTTCGACTCTTCCACGACGTCGAAATCGACGATGCCGATGCGGCCGATTCCCGCCGCGGCCAGGTACATCCCAACCGGCGCGCCGAGCCCGCCCGTGCCGATCATCAACACGCTCGCCGCCTTCATTCTTCGCTGCCCCTGCATGCCCACTTCCGGCATGATCAGGTGACGGCTGTAACGCATGATCTCTTCGTTAGACAACTCAGGCAGGTCCTGGCCCACTTCCGACTCGATCACCGAGCCGCCCGCAATCGAGGGAACGATCATGAGCGTGTCGCCGTCCTTCACCGGCGTGTCAGGACCGGATGCGTGGCGGATGTCTTCGTCGTTCAGGTAGACGTTGACGAAATTGCGCAGCGTGTTTTGATCGTTGAACAGATGACGGCGCAGCGCCGAGTGTGTGGTGGTGAGCGAGTCGAGCGCTTCGCCGGCTGTCTTCGCTTCCACGACGATCTGCGACTGTCCTCCGGCGAACTGGCGCAACGGTGCTGGTATCGTGATTGTTACGGGCATTGTATTTCCTCCTGGTTGAAACGCGAACGATCCTCCTGCTGCTCCCATGAAAAGAGATCGGTGGCCTGGTCTGCGCGCGTCGAGACGATGATGTATGAATACGTGGGCCATGCGTGCTCGAGATCGTAATTCGACGGCACCGCCGGTGAATCCGGATGCGAATGATAAAACCCGACCACTTCGAGATCCCGGCTCGCGGCGTAGCGCTCGCCGCGCATCAACTCTTCGGGCGTGATCAGAAACCGATTGCGCTTCGCACTCTCTTCGCGCGCGTTTGAAATCGGATACGTCTCCGTGACGACCTTCCCTTCCGCGGTGTAACGGCCGAGCAACAGCCCGCAGCACTCGTACGGATAATCGCGCACGCCGTGCTCGCGAATCTCATCCAACTGCTGTTTCGAGATGGTGATCATAACGCTTGTTCGACGTCGGCGATAATGTCGTCGATACTTTCGATGCCGACAGAGATGCGAACCAGTCCTTCGCCAATACCCAACTCCTCGCGCCGCGCCGGCGTGAGATCGCGATGTGAAGCGCTCGCCGCGTGCAGCACGCTCGTAAACACGTCGCCCAAACTCGTCGAACGCACGCACAACTTCACGGCGTCCATAAAACGAAACGCAGCTTCGCGCGTCTTTTCGCGCAGTTCGATCGACACGAGCGCGCCGGCGTACGGCGCGCGCAGGATTCGCAGCGCCAGTCCGTCAGCGGCGAACGCTGGGTAGTAAACTCGCGCCAGACGCTCGTCGCCGTTCAAATACTCAGCAAGCCGCCGCGCGTTGTCGCACTGCCGTTCCATGCGCAGCGCCAGCGTCTTGATGCCGCGCAATATCGTGTGCGCTTCACCGACGCCCAACACGCCGCCGGCCAGCTTCATCGCGCCGGCAAGCGCGTTGGCGTCCATGTCGTCGCGTGAAACGACCACGCCGCCCATCGCGTCAGCGTGTCCGCCCAGGTATTTGGTAGCACTGTGCGTGACGATGTCGGCGCCGAGCTTCAACGGCTGGCACAGATAAGGCGACGCAAACGTGTTGTCGATAATCAACCGCGCGCTGTTCTGGCGTGCGATTTCGGCGCATGCTTCGATGTCGCAAACCTTCAGCAGCGGGTTCGAGATCGTCTCCGCGATCATCACCTGCGGGCGGACCTCGCGCACCTTCTCGCGTAATGAAGCGAGGTCGCCGAAATCAGCGGTGACCGTCTTCACGCCGAACGATCCGAAGATCGTGAACAGCAGGTTGGTCGTCGCGCCGTAGATGTCCTGCGACGCGAGCACGGTCGAGCCCTGCTTCAAGTCGCAGGCGATCAGCGCTGCGTGCATCGCCGCCATGCCGCTGGAGTAAACGCAGGCAGTCGCACCTTCTTCGACGGCGAGCATCGCCTGCTCGAGCGCGGCGAGTGTCGGATTGCCGTGTCGCGTGTAGACGTAACCCGGCTGCTCTCCCGAGAAGACGCGGTCGATCTCCTGCATCGATCCGTAAGTGAACGTCGAAGTCGCGTAGATGGGAGTCGCAACAGGTTGGCCGCTCGGCAGCGGTTGGCGTTCGCCTGCGTGGACCAGTTGAGTGGCCATGTCGAGCTTCTTAGTATCGTCAGTCATTAAGACTAATGATAACCAAATCCAGCGGCCTACCAGTAACGCTCGCCGCCGTCGCAGAGGATCGTCACCACCACGGCGGGTGCTTGCAGCGAGAGTGCGACCCGCCGCGCCGCGAGCACGTTGGCGCCGGAGCTGGGGCCGACAAAGAGCGCTTCTTCGATGCCGAGTCTGCTCGTCATTGCTAAAGCATCTTCAGTCGCTACTTCGAGAGTCTCGCCGGCGAGTGACGGATCGAAGATACCGGGTCTGACGGCCGTTGCCATGTGCTTCAACCCTTCGAGGCCATGTAAAGGAGATTCGGGCTGCACGGCAATGGCCGTCAGACTTTGGTTCAGTTCACGCAACCGTCGGACAACACCGACAAACGTCCCCGACGTCCCCAGGCCGGTGACAAAATGCGTGATCTGACCACCCGTTTGTTCCCAGATTTCGTTGGCTGTAGTTTCGTAGTGCGCCCGCCAGTTGGCGTCGTTGTTGTACTGGTCGGGGTAGAAGTATTTTTCGGTGTTCGCGGCGAAGAGCTCGCGCGCAATCAACTGCGCGCCGTCAGTTGAAAGCATCGGATCGGTTTCGACGATCTCGACGCCGTAGTCGCGCAGGATCTTCTTGCGTTGATTGCTCGCGTTCTTTGGCAAGCAGACTGTGACGGGATATCCGCGCGCTTTGCCGATGACTGCATAAGCGATGCCGGTGTTTCCGCTGGTGGCGTCGAGAATCGTCATTCCCGGGCGGAGTTTGCCGCGGCGCTCACCGTCGAGAATCATCGATAGCGCGGCGCGGTCTTTCACCGATCCGCCGGGATTCAGGTGTTCGGCTTTCGCGAAAATCTGCACGCCTTCGGGCAGCTCGGCGTCGAACACGCTTAATCGCAGCAAGGGCGTGTTACCGATTCTTGATTCAATGGTTTCGCGCAAGGCGGCTGAGGCGCCGTGACCTTCTAAAACAACAGCTAGTCCCATTTCACGTCTACTCCGTAACGACAAACAGATAAAGAGCCAAAAAGAAAACCGGCCGCGACTTTTTCCAAAAAGTGCGACCGGTTTTACCGTGAATCTGCTAAGTGGTTAGCTTATCCGCTCCTCCAGCTTGCGCACGGCTCGGTCGCGCTGCAATAGCAGCAATAACAACAGAGACAACATGAGCAGGCCTTCGTTGGCATAAGCGTTAAGCGAAGAAACTATAGGCCGCGATTATTTGCCTGTCAAGAACATACGCGGTAACCTCAATGCATGTCATGGCCATCATTACCGCTTGAAGAATGGAAGGACACGTGTGCGACGCTGCACATGTGGACACAGGTTGTGGGCAAGGTGCGGCTGGAGCAGACGCCGCTCGTCAACCACTGGTGGAACGTACCGCTTTACGTCTCCGCTCGTGGACTCACGACGACGGCGATGCCCTACGGCGACGCCTTTTTCGAAATGGAGTTTGACTTCGTCGATCACAACCTCGCGATCAACAGCAGCGACGGCGCAACGGCGAACGTCGAATTGCGGCCGAAGTCAGTCGCCACGTTTTACCACGAGACGATGGACGCGCTGCGCGGGCTCGGATTCGAAGTAAAGATCTGGAAGATGCCGGTCGAGATTCCGGATCCGATTCCGTTCGACGAGGATGAGCAGCACGCTTCTTACGACCCTGAGTACGTCGAAAGGTTCTGGCAAGTGCTGCGCTCGTCCGAAAAGGTAATGCAGGAGTTTCGCTCGCGCTTTATCGGCAAGTGCAGCCCTGTGCATTTCTTCTGGGGCAGTTTCGATCTCGCAGTGACGCGCTTCTCCGGGCGTACGGCGCCGCCGCGGCCGGACGCGGATTCGATCACCCGCGAGGCGTATTCGCATGAGGTGATCAGTCACGGATGGTGGCCCGGACACGGACCGCTCGGGAAGGCTGCGTTTTACTCCTACACCGCCCCCGCGCCGGAAGGATTGAGCAGCGCACCGCTTCGTCCGGCGTCCGCGTTCTGGAGCAACGAACTGTCCGAGTTCCTGATGTATTACGACGACGTCCGGAACGCGTCGAACCCGGATGAGGCGTTGATGGAATTCTTACAGAGCACTTACGAGGCAGGCGCGAACCTCGCAAACTGGGACCGCGCCTCCCTCGAGCGGTAAGTTTAGAACTTAAAGCGCACGCCCAACTGAACCTGACGCTCGCCGAGGAACGTTCGTGCGCCGCCAAACGGCGTCGAGGGCGCGGGGTTCGTTAATACGAGCGCTGCCGAACTGGCGATTCCGTAGCGTCCCGTGTTCACCGTCGCCACGTTCGAACGATTGAACAGATTGAACGCCTCACCGAGGAAACTCACGCTGTAGTTCTCGCCAAACCTAAACGTCTTCGTCACGCGCGCGTCGAAGATGTAAACACTCGGCGTCGTAAAACCATTACGCCTCGTTCCCGGCACGCGATCGGTGCTCGGATTGCCGTCCCGATTCGCGTCGCCCGTAATCAGCGCCGAATAAGCAAATCCTGACTGCAACGTGATAATCCCCGAGAAGATCCAGTTGCCGAACAACTGTCGCGCGAACGCGTTGTCGTTCTGGACCGAACCGATTTCATAGACCGGACTGAAGACCAATCGATGCCGGATGTCGAGATCGCTGCGGCCCCAGTCTGATCGGATGTCGAGGTTGTTTTGCAGCCCCTTCGCATCGTCAGCGCCGACGACGACCATCGTCTGGTCCGGACGATTGTCGCTCGTGTCAGACAACGTGTAGGCGGCGATGAACTGGAACCCGCGCGTGAATCGACGCTTCAATTCCATTGCCAGCGCGCTGTACCGCGAATCTCCCGTGCTCTCGAACAGACTGATTCGCGCGAATCCGGGGATCGGACGCGCAGCCGGATGACGCAGCACGGTGAAGTTCGTGCCCGCTGGGTCGATCACCGTCGTAGGGACCGGCGTGCCAAGATTGATGTCGCGCGTGCGTCCGATATGAACGCCGCGGAAGTACAGGTAATTGACTGACAGACTCGTATTCGCAAACAGTTCGCGCTCGACGCCGAGACGGCCCTGCTGCACGTACGGCTGGGCGAAATCTCTCGCGAACAAATACAGACTCGGATTGACGCCACCCGCAGTCGGCGGCGCGCTGAAGATATTCGGATAGACCGGGCACGGATTCGGAACCAGCGTGCAGTTCAGACTGACGCCGGTAACCTGGATGCCGTTCTGCGAATGCGCGGTGCCGAGCATGATCGCCGGCGTGCGTCCGAAGAAGATCCCGTAGCCGCCTCGTATCACGGTCTTGTCGTCAAACCCGTAACTGAAACCGAACCGCGGCGCGAAGTTGTTGCCGTCGCGAATGGGCGTCGTCGTATCCAAACCTATAGCAGCAAGCGCGGCGCTCGGGTTACGCACAGCCGGATCGGCGAGATCTTGCAGGTCGTAACGCAGACCAAGATTGAGTGTCAGCTTCGGAGTGACGCGCCAGTCGTCCTGCACGAACAAGCCATACTCGTTCAGATCAGGGTTCGTGACGCCGCCGGTCGTTCCCTCGCCAGGAAAGTTTTGCACGAACGCCGACGGCGTGTTCGAAGCAAACAAGGCGTACGAGTTGAACGTGTACTGGCCCGAGAACAGACCGGGAAAGAAATTGAAGACGCGATCGAAGTTGAAGTCGGCGCCGAATTTGAGACTGTGTTCTCCGTGCGTGAGACTGACGACGTCGATCAGTTGCACGCGCTTGATAGTCGTCTCGCGCGGGCTGAAATTGTTGCGGCCCAACTGCAAAAACCCGCCGCCCGTTTGAATGCGCGCTTCGGTTTCTTCGCTATTTGCCTCGCCGGGCTCGCGGTCGCGTCCAAACTGGAAGCGAAAGTCGTTGATAAGCACCGGCGACAGCGTCGAAATCAGCGAGCCGGAGAACGTCGTCGTCTTTGCGATGCTGTTTCCGGAGTGTTCCTCGACGCTGAGCGGTCCGCCGTTCTCGTTGTTGTTGCCGGTGAAGTTCTGCTGGTTGAAGCGCAACACCAGTTGGTTCGCATTGTTCAGCCTGATATCTGACTTGACCATGAACACGTCCTGGTCACGCCCGATCTGATACGTCTGCATCTTCGGCGCGAGCAGGTTCTGAATGCTTGCCGGTTGCGCGAAGAAGTTTGGCGCGTCGACGACGTTCGGAATGTTGGACCGCTGCCCGTCGTAAGCGAAGAAGAAAAACGCGCGATCTCGTTTGATTGGACCACCGATGGTCGCGCCAAACTGATTGATCTGCGACTTCGGACGCTTCGCGCCGCGCGCGGTGAGAATCGGCGTGTTCGAGTTCAAAGCCTCGTCGCGGAAGAACTCAAACGCGCTCCCGTGCCAGTCGTTCGTTCCTGATTTCGTAACGACGTTGATTACAGCGCCGCCCGCTCGTCCGAACTCCGCCGAAAACCCATTTTGGTTGACCTGAAATTCCTGCACCGACTCTTCCGAGAACTGGTACGGCGGCCGCGTGCCCGTGCGTCCGAACGACTGTCCGAAGAACGTGTTGTTGTTGTCGGCGCCATCGACCTGAAGACTGTTGAGAGTTCCCTTCTGTCCTCCGACCGCAAGATCGCCCTGCCGCGTTGGATCGCGGACGACACTCGGCGTCAGCGTGGCGAAGTCGAGAAAGTTCCGGCCGTTGACCGGCAGGTTCTGAATGGCGCGTTCGTTGACGACCGAAGAGATCGACGTGCGCGCAGTCTCGACCACCTGGCCTTCGGCGGAGACGTCGACCATGTTCACGGTCGCATTGCCGACTGCCAGTTGAATATCGAGCGGCGTTTGACCGCCGACCGTCACGACGACGTTGGTGAACGTCGCTGGCGTGAAGCCCTGCGCACCGCTGGTTTCGACTTTGTAAGTTCCCGGAGGAAGGAAGACGATGCGATAGATTCCTTCGTCATTAGTCTGCGCGTTCTTGCTGAGACTGGTAGCCAGGTTCGTCGCGGTGACGGTGACGTTGGGGACCGACGCGGCGTTCGCATCGGTGACCCGTCCTTCGATATTTCCCGTATTGGCTTGCGATTGAGCGAGAGCGATGATTGAAGTTGAAAACAGACACACCGTGAGCAGGCACATACGAAATGCGCGGAGGGGATTTCTAAACATGACTTCCTTCCTTTTAGGTCGTGTTTGAGGGTTTCAATGGGCGCCACAATGCGGCGAGGCGTTTACCGCTTGCAGTCTGTAACAGGCTCATCACGCCCATGTAGCCAAAACCAAAGAAAAACAGCAGCAGGAACGGAATCGTTCCCCACATGTGCAACCGGGCGGAGTAAATGATCGCCAGCAGAAAATAGATCGCGAAGCCCAGCTCGAGCAACGGCAGCAGGCCGCGCTTGCGCTTGTACTTCTTCCGTTTCCACGTGGCATCGCTTGCTTCTTCCACGCGATACTTAGGCGTCCGCACGAATTCCGACTTCACGCCCAATAACGCTTCCAACACGGCGCGCGCGTTTGAAAACGCGAGGCCGATTCCGAGGCCCATAACGAGCGGCAGGTGCAACAGCCGCGGCGCGCGCTTCTGGTCGAGATACCAGACCGCTGAACCGTAGAACAACACCACCGAGATGGAGGAGAAAATCAGCAGCGGCAGGTCCAGGATCATCAGGTGATAGAACGGTTGGTTGTAGCGCACCAGCAGCAGCGGAAACTGTAGAAAACTCGCGACGATCATCAGCGGATAACTGATGTTGCCCGTCAAACGGAAGAACATCTCCAGCTTCACGCGCAGCGGCAGAGGCGCGAGCCAGATGCGCGGGTAGAGTTTCAACCCGACTTGCATGACGCCCTTGGCCCATCGTCGCTGTTGGGCCTTGAAGGCATTGATCTCGACGGGAATCTCCGCGGGCGCTTCTTCGTCGAGCAGGTAAACGAATTTCCAACCCATCAACTGCGCGCGGAAACTCAGGTCGGTGTCTTCGGTCAACGTGTCGTGCTGCCAGCCGCCGCTCGTCTCGATGGCCTTTCTTCGCCAGATGCCGGCGGTGCCGTTGAAATTGAAGAAGCCGCCCGTGCGATTGCGCGTGGTCTGTTCGACTACGAAGTGCCCGTCGAGCATGATCGTCTGCAAACGCGTCAATAGGTTGTAACGGCCGTTGATGTGCGACCAGCGCATCTGCGCGCAACCGACGAGTGGATCGGTAAAATAGTCGACGAGCTTTCGGAGGCAATCGGGCTTGGGAACGAAGTCGGCGTCGAAGATGGCGAACAGTTCGCCTTTGGCGGTCTTGTTTCCGTTTTCGAGTGCGCCGGCTTTGAACCCGGTGCGATCGAAGCGGTGAATGTATTGAATGTCGAAACCCTGCGCCGCATACTTTGCGACGACGGCTTTGGCGACGTTGATGGTTTCGTCGGTTGAGTCGTCGAGGACCTGGATCTCGAGTTTTTCCCGCGGGTAGTCGATTTCGGTGACGGCCTTGACCAGGCGTTCGACAACGTACAACTCGTTGAAGAGCGGAAGCTGGACCGTGATGCGCGGCAGGTCCGCTTCGGCAAACCGCCCGGCTGGCTGCGGCACAAACTTCCGGTAGCGCCAGAAATCGATGACCTGCTTGATGCGGTAAGCGCCGTACACCGCGAGCGTCGCGAGAATCGCGAAGTAGACGATCAGGATGACGTAATCGAACGTGTCGAGCCGGTAGAGCGGGCTGATATTGCCCCAGGTTTTGTTGACCAGATCGTGAAAGTAGCGTTCGAAGAGCGCCTGCGGGTCGGGACCTTTCGGAGTGGGCCAGGGAGTTGGTGCTGGTGCTTGGAAAATCATGTATTGCGGCTACCCAAAGTGCTGGATTCTACCTTAGATCGCTGATTTTCCCTAAATCCGCCGCTCGGGAGCGCTGTAGTCGCTCGGGGCCGCGGCCATGCTTTCGGGCGAGGGCAGGGTAAATGTGGGGAGCGAAGTTTCCCGTGGTTTTCTCGAGGTCAACTCCATCAGGCCCGGTATGACGTAGAACACGGACGCGCCGCCGAGTAACAGTCCGGTGAGAAGCCGCGACGTATGCGTGTTTTCCCAGACGCCGAGGAACGTCAGTCCCACGTCCACGGCCATCGGCAGCGCCGACATCAGCAGCCATTCACGCCGCGGCCACTCGACGCTCCGCAACGGCCGAACGAGCGGGTATAGCAGCCACGTCAGCGCAAATCCGGCGTACAGCCCGGTGCACCGCGCGCAGACGGCGAGCTTGTGTTCCGCAATGAAATATGAACGCTCGGGAAGTTGATGGCAGAGCACCGCGAACGACTGATAAAGCGTCGCCGCAACCCGTGGATAACCGCTCGCTGCGGCGAGCGGCGCACCCACGATCAAGATCAAAGTTGACACGACGACCACCACGCCCGCCAACCAAACGAGCCAAGCCCTCCGCCGTCTTTCTTCCCTGTAACTCAAATTCTCTTTGGTGCCTTTTGTGGTTAAAACCTGATCACAGTATCCGGACCGCCCTCGATGTGCAGCGTATCCACGAAACGGATGTGCCGCGACTCAGTCGTCATCACCATCGAGTGCGTCCGCTTGCCCGCGCCGAAGAACCGCACACCCTTCAATAACGCGCCATCCGTCACGCCGGTTGCGGCAAAGATGATCCTCTTGCCCGGCGCGAGATCGTCCGTGTCGTAAACCTTGTTCGGGTCGCGGATTCCCATCGTCGCCAGCCGATCGAGCACCTCGTCTTTCGACGGCACCTTGTTTTTGTCAACTCCCAGCCGGTCCGGATCGAACACGAGCCGCGCCTGAATCTCGCCGTTCAAACACTTCATCGCCGCCGCGGTGATCACGCCTTCCGGAGCACCGCCAATGCCGATCAGCGCGTGAATGTTCGTTCCGGCGACGGCGGCTGAGATGCCCGCGGAAAGATCGCCGTCAGAAATCAAACGGATGCGGGCGCCGGCGGCGCGCACGTCGCCGATCAATTTTTTATGACGCGAACGATCGAGCACGATGACGGTCAGGTCTTCGATGTCGCGGCCCAAACGGCGCGCGATGTTTTTGAGGTTGTCCTTCACCGGCGCGTCGATGTCCACCACGCCGCGCGAGGATGGACCAACGACGATCTTGTCCATGTAGATGTCGGGTGCGTTGAGCAGTCCGCCGCGCTCGGCCGCGGCCAGCACGGCGATGGCGTTGTTCGCGCCGAGAGCGCAGAGGTTCGTGCCTTCGAGCGGATCGACCGCGATGTCGACCTCCGGGCACGACTGCGCCATTTCTTCGCCCGCGTGAAATCCGCCGCCGACTTCCTCGCCGATGTAAAGCATCGGGGCTTCGTCGCGTTCGCCTTCGCCGATCACTACGCGCCCGCGCATCGGGACGGTGTCCATCACCTCGCGCATGGCTTCGACGGCAACGTGGTCGGAATACTTTCGATCGCCCTGGCCCATGGTGCGGGCGGCGGCGATAGCGGCCGCTTCGCATACGCGCAGGAAGTCGAGAGACAGCTCGCGCTCGGTCCTCATGTCGTCACGCATTTAATCAAGCTCTCCTGGTTGGAAGTTGTTTAGAATGGCCATTTTCCCCGTGCAATTCTGATGAGGAAGCGTGCTCATACTAGCAGAGGGCAATGCAATTTTGTAGCAGAGGCGCAGTAGACAAGCCGTATGCTCAACGAGTAATCTCTGCCGGCCCTCATATCTTCGTTTCAACGTCCTCATCACATGGATCGAAGAATAGAACTGGTCATCGCCCAACTGGAAGCGGATACCTCACGCGCCTGGGACGCTCGCGCGCTCGGCGAATTGGTAAACCTCTCCGCGTCGCGTTTTCGACATCTTTTCAAACAGGAGACGGGAACGAGCGCCGGCCAATACGTGCGTGAATTGCGGTTTCGCAAAGCGGAACTGATGCTGCGCACGACGTTTCTGTCGGGGAAAGAGATCGCGGACGAGGTCGGAATTTCCGTGAATCATTTCATGAAAGACTTCAAGAAGCGTCATGGAATGACGCCGCGCGAGTATCGAATCGCGATGAAAAAAAGAATTTAGCCGCTTTCACCACAAAATAGCCGTTTTCTCCAATTGACTGGACCACCCCTTCTCCCTGAAACTGCGCATCCACCCACTTACAACATCATCGAAATGGAGTTTTAGGAAATGTTCTCCCATTCCTCACGGGGAATACTTGTCTGTCTCGTTTTAATCGTCACGTGGGCCGGCGCTCACGGACAAGCGCCTGAGACGGTTGTGGCTTCGGTCAACGGCGTCGCAATCACACAGAAACAGTTGGACGATTCCATTGCGGCGCGGGCTTTTCCCTTGCAGCAACAGCTTTATGCGATCAGGAAGGCGGCGCTGGAGAACCTGATCGTTTCGCGTCTGCTCGAGGTCGAGGCGCGGGCGCGCGGGATCGGCGTGGAAGAACTGCGGCGGCAACTCACGTCCGGCGAGATCAATGTGACGCGCGCTCAGGTGGAAGAAGCGTACGCGCAGAATGCGTCGTTCTTCGCGTCGATGAGCCCGGATGAGGCGCTCGAGAGATTGCGGCTGGACCTCGAGAACCAGGCGCGGATGAAACACTATCGCGCCGGGCTCGAGCGGCTGAGAAAGACGTGGACGGTTGAAGTGAAACTGGCGGAGCCGGTGTTTGCACTGGCGTTGGACGATGGCAGTTCGCCTGTTCGCGGGCCGGCTAAAGCGGCAGTGACGGTTGTCGAGTTTTCGGATTTCGAATGCTCGTTCTGTCGTGAGGTTCAACCGGCACTTAAACAGATTGTCGAGACGTACGCGAAAGAGGTGCGGCTGGTGTTCAAGCACTTGCCGCTCGAAGGTCATCGAAACTCGCTGCCGGCGGCGCGGGCGGCGTACTGCGCGGGCGAGCAGGACCGTTTCTGGCAGTTTCACGACGCGCTGTTTGCGGCGGGAGACCTGTCGCCGCCGGGTTTATTCGACCGGATCGCCGTTGAACTTGGGCTGGGAATCGAGCGGTTTCGCGCGTGCGTGAGCTCGGAGCAGTCGCGAGCAGCGGTGGTCAGGGACATTGAAACGGCGCGCAGTCTGCGCATCGACAGCACGCCGAGCTTTTTGATCAACGGGAAGCTCTTCAAAGGCGCGCCGGCGTTCGCGGAGTTGCAAAAGATCATCCAGCGCGAGCTGGCCTCACGAAAATAGGAGATATCCTCATGAAACGAATACATTGGGTTTTCATCTGTATTGCTGTCTGCTGTGTACACACGAGCGCGAACGAGCAGTTGATTCGGAACACTTACGCGAAGCTCGAGACTTACAACACCGCCGCCCAGACGATGCGAAACGAATTAACGCGCCGGCCGTTTCGAGCGGAGGCAAACCTCAGTTTCGAGCTCGGCGACTTTCGCTCGGGCGACGTCAAAGAGATCCTTCACAAACCGTACGTTGCGCTGGTCACGATGCCGGCGGGCGACGTGATCTCGCTGACGTCCGGCGGACACGTGCTTGATGGTGGCGCTGAGGAAGCGACGTTCAGTGCTGAGTGGGAGCGTGGCAAATACGCTTCCGTCTTCGATCCGCAATGGACCGTCGCCGATGCGTTTCATTTCGAGCCGGAAAAGTACTACGACATCGTCGGCTACACTTCTTATCAGGTGACTGTGAGACTGGACGGCCGCTCGCGCACGTACCGCGCGCTGGTGTTGTTTCATCGGAACGCGAATGCGCCAGAGGCGGGGGCGCCGGAGTTTTGGGACGCGATCGTCAATGGCCTCACCCGCGTCTGGCATGAGAAACGGCCGCCGTATAGGATCAAGAGCCCGAGTCTGAGCATCGCTCCGGATGGCGACGGCAGCGGTGACGAAGGCGATGGTTCTGTTGATGGAGGATCGACCGATACCGGATCGCTGACGCCGCTGCACTTTTGGCTCAGTATCGACATCACCGAACACATTTCAGGCGAGCATGGCGGGACCGCGAATTATACGGGGACGTGTACGCCGATCATCGGCGGCTTGCAGCGGTGTGCGGTCGTAGTTAGTAACTTTGCTTCGTTCGAACACGGCGTGTTGGACCACATCACGCCGTTCTTTTCTCACATCGGGTCCAAGGATCTGAAGACGGAGAACCGGACCGGGCCGACCGGGACGACGATCCAGTGCGCGTCGGCGACGGGAGTGGCGTTTTCGACGTGTCTGTTCGGAACCAATTGCAGTACGAATGCGAATGTCTCGCTTACGATCTCGGGAGCTACGGTGGGCGCCTCGGTGTCGGGAGGAAATCTGTGGCGCGACGTCAACTCGGAACATTTCTCGTGCAGTCTTCCGGGCAGTCCGATTGCCGTCACTTGCAGCCAGCCGTTGGCGAGCAAGTGTCTCATGTTCGGAGGAGATTTTGACTTTGATACCTGTACGTGTGTCGGATCGGGGAATGTAGGGTCGCCGATCGTGATCGACGTTGCGGGGAATGGGATCACGTTGAGCGATGCTGATGCCGGGGTGGAGTTTGATCTCGACGCAGATGGGGTTCGGGATAAGTTAAGTTGGACGCTGGCTGATGCGGACGATGCGTGGCTGGCGCTTGATCGGAACGGAAACGGGATCGTCGACAGTGGATTGGAGTTGTTTGGCGACTACACGGTGCAGCCGGAGGCGAGTAATCGCAATGGGTTCCTCGCGCTGGCTGTGTTTGACCTGGTTGCGAATGGTGGGAATGGTGACGGGAAAATCGACGCGTTGGATGCGATCTTCGATAGGCTACGGTTGTGGCAGGACAGAAACCACAATGGTGTCTCCGAGCCGGATGAGTTGCACACGTTGGCGTCGTTGCAGATCGCGGGGCTGGAGCTCGAGTTCAAGGATTCGCAGCGCGTCGATCGATACGGCAACCAGTTTCGCTACCGCGCGAAGGTGGACGGCGGCTCCGCCGGCCGCTGGGCGTGGGACGTCTTCCTGGTTGCGAAATAAATTCCTGTTGAATGAGTCTCCCGCAAACGGGAGACTCATCTACAAACGAAATTCAAGAAGATTTTTTCCAGGACGGGAGCGTGCGGCGCGCGGGCTTTTCTTTCTTCAATCCCAGCGCCCAGTCGGCTTGCATCAAAGTATGAATGTCGCGCGTCCCCTCGTAGATGATTGCGGCCTTGCAGTTGCGCAG
>DASRIM010000012.1:0-4703 GCA_035649995.1 Pyrinomonadaceae bacterium
TACCTTCTCGGCGGCTGGTCGACAGGCGGTGTAGTCGCTTTCGAGATAGCGCGACAGCTCCAGGCTGGCGGCGCAGACGTCGCTGTTGTCGCGTTGCTCGACTCATTGCCGCCGGGTCACTATGGCGATGTAAATGACGACGCGCGTGTTCCGAGTAGCGTTTTTTTGGCAGACATTCACGCAATCAAAAACTATAATCCGCCCGCGGCGTCGCTTCCGTTGCTGTTGTTGCGCGCCGCGGACGAGGATAACGGCCCAGAGACAACCGCCCGGTGGAATCGCCTGAGTTCTGACAATCTCACCGTGCAAAACGTTCCCGGCGATCACTTCACCATGATGCGCGCCCCTCACGTCTCCACAGTCGCCGAACGCCTCCGTGCATATTTTGGTCAATTCGAGAAAACAACATGATACGTACACTGCCGCTTATTCTTCTCCTGATGGCCATCACCGTTAACGCACCTGCGACGCAAACTGAAAGAGTCAAATTAACAATCGACGCATCCAGGCCGGGCGCGAAGATCGATCGCAATCTCTTCGGGCAGTTCGCCGAACATCTGGGCCATGGTGTTTATGAAGGCATCTGGGTCGGGCCCGATTCCAAGATCCCGAACACGCGCGGTATCCGCAACGACGTCGTTGCTGCGCTCAAAGCGATTAGAGTCCCAAACGTTCGCTGGCCGGGCGGCTGCTTCGCCGACGAATACCATTGGCGTAAAGGCATTGGACCACAGCGGCCCGCAACGCTCAATCCGAACTGGGGCGGCGTGATCGAGCCAAACACTTTCGGCACGCACGAGTTCATGGACTTTCTCGATCAGATCGGCGCCGAAGCATTTCTCTCAGTCAACGTCGGCTCCGGTACGCCGCAGGAAGCTGCGGAATGGCTCGAGTACCTGACCACATCGCAGCAAACGTCGCTCAGCAAAGAGCGCGCTGCCAACGGCCATCCTGCTCCTTACAAAATCGCCTATCTCGGCATCGGCAACGAAAGTTGGGACTGCGGCGGTAACATGACGCCCGACTACTACGTGAGTCAGCTAAAGATTTACAGCCGCTTCGTAAGAAACTTCAATCCTGCACAACAGGGCAACGATCAGATGCTCAAGATCGCCGTCGGCCCGGGCGGGAACGAGCCGAGGTTTGTCGAATGGACTGAAGCAGTCATGAAGGCCTGGCAGGATCGCAAGTGGAGCTGGGACCTTCAGGGTCTCTCGCTGCACAACTACACGGTCGTGCGTTGGGACAACAAGTTGGCGTCGGTTGGATTCGGCGAGAGCGAGTACAGCCAGATACTGAAGTCGACTCTGGAGATGGAGGATCTGGTCACGAAGTACTCGGCGATCATGGACAAGTACGATCCGCAGAAGAAGATCGCACTCGTCGTCGACGAATGGGGCTCGTGGTATGCGCCGCTGCCCGGCAGCAATCCCGGTTTCCTGGTCCAACAGAACAGCATTCGCGACGCGATTCTCGCGGCACTGAACCTGAACATCTTCGCCCGTCATGCCGACCGCGTACGCATGGCGAACATCGCGCAGATGATCAACGTGCTACAGGCGATGATCATGACGGACAAGGAAAAGATGGTGCTGACGCCGACGTATTACGTTTACAAGATGTATCTGCCGTTCCAGGATGCGACGTTTGTGCCTGTCACTTTCAACGCCGGTACTTATACAAATGGAAACATCACGCTGCCGCGCGTCGATGCCATCGCCGCGAAGGACACGAAGGGCAAGCTGTGGCTGGAGATCACCAATGTCGATCCGAATCAATCAGTCGAGATCGAAGCAACCGTTACGGGAAAATCTGCGTCCGGAGAAACACTGACCGCGCCAAAGGTCGATAGCGTCAACACGTTCGCGGCGCCGAACGCCGTTGTGCCAAAACCAATCTCGGCAAAAGTGATCGACGGAAGGCTCACGCTGAAACTCGAACCGAAGTCTGTGACTGTTGTCTCGATCGAGTAATAACGCGGCCTGACGAAAAAACCTCGTCTTCGGACGAAAATCGATCTATTATTCGGGCCAAATCAAGCTCTCTCCCTAATCGAAGTACTCTCCCGCATCGCTGCGCAATCAGCGCCGGCTGAAAGTCTCGCCTGAGGAGGTGCTTATGAGAGTGTTCCCGACAAGCGCAAAGTATTTTCTCCTTTCCTTAACTTTCATCCTGATCGTCGCCGGGCTTCTGATCTCGCCTGCGTTACCGCAGACCCGCGAACGGACGGTCAATCCCACTCCGGCTGAAGCAAACGTCAAAGTCGCCGAGGTAATAAAAACAGACGTCGATCTCGTCACGGTCGATGCGCTCGTACTCCAGAAAAACACCTCGCGCGTCGTCGGCAATCTGAAACAGGACGACTTTCTCGTCTTCGAAGATGGCGCGAAGCAAACGCTGACGCATTTCAGCCAGGACAACCTTCCGCTGTCCGTTCTACTGCTGATCGATCGCGGCGGTTGTTTGGATCCATTCGGTCAGGAAGTCAGGAGCGCCGCGAGAGATGCACTGTCGCGCCTGAAACCGAGCGACGAAGTTGCCGTGATGACCTATCACGACACGGTTGAACTGATGCAAGGGTTTACTCGCGACCGGTTGATGCTCGGACGCGCGTTGCGTTGGGTACCGCCGCACGACGAACGCGCCAATCACTGTCTGAATATCGCGTTCGAAGAGGCCGCCAATTACATGATGAAAGCGGCTAACCCAAGCGGGCGGCGCGTGATTATCGCGATCACGGCAGTGACGCGAAACTGGGATTGCCGCGGTGGGCCGTCGCGTACGACCGCGACACATTCGATTTTTGAGTCAGGCAGCGTCGTCTCCGGCATCATTCCGAAGTCGCCGGGACAGGCGGCCGAGAACGGCATGATGCGTTGGGCCACTCGCTTCGGCAAGATGGCGGGAGTTGATTATATCGACATTCAGAAACTCGCCGACGAAACGGGCGGCGAGCTCCTGCGCGATAAACCCGAGGAGCTCGACAAAACATTCGACACGCTGATCACGCATCTGCGCACGCGCTACAGTTTCTCCTTCGTCTCGACCAACCGGAAGCGCGACGGCAGTCTGCGCAAGTTGAAGATCGATCTGGCAAACGGCGTAGAAAAATCGAACGGGAAATTGGTCGTTAAATCGCGGAAGAGTTACGTAGCGCCTAAACAGTGAATTTAGGCCGTGCTGCGTAGAACTCCACACCCGTTCGTGAAAGTCCTCAGCTCCACGACGTTCCCCTGCATGAAATCCGTGTTTTCACATGCGGCATGTTGGTTGCACCGTGAATACCACGGAGGAGTACATCATGATCAGCTCAGGAATGACCGTGCGAGAGGTTGCGTTACAAATGCCCGAGGCGACGAGGGTCTTCGAGAAACTGAAAATTGACTACTGTTGCGGCGGCAGCCGCGCGCTGGGCGATGCTTGCGCTTCCGCCGGCGTCGCGACAGACGACGTCCTGCGGATGTTGGATGAGGCAACTCAACCTACGACAGGCGCGTCGCAGGATTTTCAGCAACTCCCTCTTCCGGAGCTCATCACCCACATTGTCGACACCCATCACGTATTCACGAAGGAAGAAATGACTCGTCTCGAGATGCTCTTGCAGAAAGTCATCTCCGTTCACGGCGACAACCATGCGGAACTCAAAAAGGTCGGCGAGGCGTTCGCCCGGCTATGTGCTGACCTGAGTCCGCACATCTTCAAAGAGGAGCGCGTGTTGTTCCCGTATATCGTCGGGTTGGCGCGCGCCGAAGCGCAAAATGCTCCGGTTCCGTTTGCGCCGTTTGGCACAGTCAACAATCCCGTGCGGATGATGATGATGGAACACGACACGGCCGGCGAGATCCTGCGCGAGCTGCGCCAACTGACGTCAAACTACACGCCGCCGGCTGATGGCTGCGTCAGTTACCAGACTCTCTACCAGGCGCTGGAAGCGTTCGAAAAAGATCTGCACCAGCACATTCACCTGGAGAACAACATTCTGTTTCCTCGATCGATTGAGATGGAAGCACAGCTAAGGTCGTGACGACGTCGCAAGCCGGTCAGCGGTTGGTGGACGATCACGCAGATCTCCACCGGCTGCTGGAACAACTGAAGAACGCCCTCCGCGAAAGGGACGGCGACACCGCCAGATCAACATTGGATCTGTTCTGGGCCCGCCTCGCCGTCCACATTCGCGCCGAACACCTCCGTCTGTTCCCGGCGGTGATAAACGCCGCGCGGAACGACAAATCGATTTCGCTCGAAACCGTAGAATCAGTCGTGGCTCAGTTGCGTGAAGATCACGAGTTTTTCATGCACCAATTGGCCGCGGCGATGTCGAAAGTCGCCGATCTCGAGCAGGTCGCGACTATAGTCAAAGCCGTCGAAGAGCGCCTCGCCACTCACAACGAATTGGAAGAAATTCAGATTTATGATTTGATTGCTTCGATACTACCCCCTGAAGAACGAACGCAACTGGCTTCGCAAATAGACGAGGAGCTGATGAAGCATCCGCCGAGATTTGCGACGAACACCTGGTTAGGGTGATCCATGCGTGAAGATGTAACGAATCGAAAACCGATACTGCTCGCGCTCGCTGCATCGTTTTTACTGACGGTCCTGATCGTCGCCGGTTCGCGCAATCTCGAACACTACGACTCCGCGCTCTTTGGTTACACCGTTGCGAGTGTCGTGGCATTTGGCGCGATCGTGTTTCGCTACGC
>DASRIM010000013.1:0-3815 GCA_035649995.1 Pyrinomonadaceae bacterium
CGAACTGCACCGCGCCAACGGCATCAAGAACTTTCTCGGCATCTGCATCAACAGCGTCGCCGTCGTGAGCTTCGCGCTGGCGGGGCTGGTCGTGTGGCAGGACGCGTTGGTCATGGCTTGCGGCGCGTTGGTTGGTGGATATTTCGGCGCGCGTATGGCGGTGCGTGTCGGTCAGATCTGGGTGCGGCGCGGCATTATCGTGATCGGCCTCGTGATCTTCGTCCTCATGCTTTGGAGGCTGCGTTCCCGGTGAAGTTGCCGCGTGAGTTTTACACTCGTCCCAACGTCCTCACAGTCGCTCGCGAGCTGCTCGGAAAGCTGTTGGTCGTACCCGCGCCTGACGGTCAGCGCGTGTCGGGAATGATTGTGGAAGTGGAGGCTTATCGTGGTCCGGAGGACCGCGCGTCACACGCGTACGGCGGGCGCCGGACGAAGCGGACGGAAACGATGTATCAGGAAGGCGGGATTGCCTACGTCTACTTTGTTTACGGCATGTATTACCAGTTCAACGTCGTCAGCAACGTGGCCGGCATTCCGCACGCGATTCTGGTCCGTGCCGTCGAACCGGTCGAGGGAATCGAGTGGATGCGAGAACGCCGCCATTCGCACCCCGATCGCAACCTGACGAACGGCCCTGGCAAACTCTGCATTGCACTCGGAATCGATAGAGAGCTGAACGCCTCTGACCTATTGGGCGACCGCGTCTGGCTCGAAGAGTACAAAACCGTCAAGCCGCGCCACATCGCCACTGGACCACGCATCGGAATTGATTACGCCGAGGACTGGATCGACAAGCCGTGGCGGTTTTGGATCAGGAACAACAGCTACGTCAGCAGGAAATAATCACTCACTGCCGTAACGGATCTCCATGTGCCTCGTCCGGTAAGCCGCGAGGATCAACACGAGCAGCGTCACCAACAACATGCTCGGTATCGCGATATACGCCGGCGTTGGCTCGGCAACAACGGCCAGCGGTCCTTCCTGAATCGCCGTCGAAATCGGCACGGGCATGAGTGAGTTGAGGTAGTGAACGACGCTGATCTTTTTCAGTAGCGGCGGCAGCAGGAAGTTCAGCCACTCCCAACCGTAAAGCAGCAGCGCGGGAATGATCGGATTGCGGATGAATAGCCCGACCACCAGAAAGAACGCGCCATATCCGACGCACGCCAGCATCGTGATTCCAGCGTAGCCGAGAAGATGGCCCAACCCCGCGCCCGTCGTGAAGAACCTCATGCTCTGCGAATAGAAATGAGGAAAGTAAAGCAGCAGCATGGCAATGACCGTCGTGGCCGTAAACATCACGATCGAAGTCACCAGTCCCGACAGGTACTTACCGACGACGAGCACTTCCCTTCTGACCGCGCTCAGGAAGTAGTAGTGCAAACTGCGATCGACCAGTTCGCCGCGAAAGAGGTTCATGAAGATCCAGGCGCAGCCGAAAAACACTACCGTACGCAAGATGAAGCCGTGATAAAGAACGACGTAGATCTTTCCGAGATTGTTGAAGTCCTGCCATTCGTCACCCGGTGGTTGGACCAACGCGAGCACCAACAACGGAAACAGCGGTAAGAACGCAATGAGATAGATCAGGATCGAGCGGCGGCTCAGAAAGTTTTTCTGTAACTCGAGCGCCAGTATCGCGCGTATCTGCCGCAGCCAAAGCCCCCACTGCCAGGAGCTCTTCTCGGGCGTAGTCATGACGTCAACAGCAGAACTCATTCATTAAACTCCTATTCGCTACCACCCGACGTGCCAATCAAGTACTGGTAAACGGCGCTGAGATCGTCGTCCACGGGCGCCACTGATTCGACGTTAACCTGACCTTCGCTCACCGCGCGGTTGAGAAGCAGATAAAACCCATCGGCGTCGCGGGTTCTGACGAACAGACCGCGGCGATCGTCGTGCAGCCGCGCTTCGACTACGTGGTCCTGGGCGAAAACGTACGCCGCCAGTTTCGCCGGCTGATCGCAGCGAATCAGGATCTGCATCGGGTGCTCTTCCATCTCGTCGCGAACGCCGTGAGGGTTCCCTTCGGCGACGATGTAACCATTGTTCAGAAACACAACCGAGTCCGACATCATGCCGACCTCGTGCAATATGTGCGACGAGATGATCAGGTGCAGACCTTCTGCGGCCAGCTTGCGGAATAGCGCGATTGTTTCGGCGCGCACCATCGGGTCGAGACCATTGAGCGGTTCGTCGAGGATCAGCACAGCCGGTTGATGAGCGATCGACTGCGCCAGCCGGATGCGCTGCCGCATTCCCTTGCTGTAAGCGGCAACTTTTCGATCCGCGGCATCGACGAGATTCACGCGTTCGAGCGCAATCTGACTCAACTCGTTCGCTCGCTTGCGACTGTAGCCATGTACATACAGGTATGAGTTGATGAACTCGCGGCCGGTCACGCCTCGCGGAAACGAATCGAACTGCGTGCAGTATCCGACCTTGCGAAACAGCCGCTCCGGTTGATCGGTCGGAATGCCAAGCAACGTAATGGCCCCGCGCGTCGGCCGCAGCAGGCCTGTCATGAGGTTCATCAACGTCGACTTCCCTGCGCCGTTCGGTCCTACGAGACTGGTGATGCCGGGCGCGATCTGGATATTGACGCGATTCACGCCGAGTATCTCGCCGTAGAACTTCGAGACGTTGTCGAAGATGATGAGTTGGTCCGCGGGTGTGCTCATCTCACGACCTCATACGCTTTTACTTTCCACGAAAGCAGTGCCAGACAGACTGCGCACAGCAGAAACAGCATGGCCCACGACGACCAGAGCGGCGGCTCGTATAACACGATTTCGCGCAGTATGGTGCCGTCAAAATCGCGGACTCGCCTGATCTCGGTCAGACGGTCAAACGTGCCGAAAAGGCCGGCGGTAACGTTTCTGATAAGCGCGCCCAGGCTGACGAGGTTTCCGATGCGCGTGCTGAACACCTCATTGATGAACGCGCCAAACACCGACGGAATCAGGAACAGGCCCACCAATGCGCCGCTCGCGACCACGCGCCACTTCACCAGCGCCGAGATCGTCTGCGACAGCAACGCCAGCAACAGTATCCAGACCAAACTCGCGATCACGATCGCAAACGCGATCGAGACGTTGGCCTTGAACCAGGCTAAACCTTCGAGGTACGACTGAAACAGAAAGAGCACCAACTGCGGAATCCACGTTATCAGGGACAACAGGATCAGCAGCACGGACATCTTCCCCATCACGTACTCCGTCCGTGAAAACGGCCGGCACAGATACAGCGGCAAAGCGTTGTTACGGAGATCGCGCGACACCAGCGGCGGGCCGATCAGCAAGGCCATCAGAAACGCAAAACCCATCTGAATGTTGACGAACGTTTCGAAGAAAAACCCGTCTACGGGTATCAGTTCCCTCACGTTGATGCTCATCGCCGCGAGCGCGCCGAAGTTGTGCCGCAGATAGATCAGGATCGCTTCGACCAACAACGGCAGAAAGCAGATGGCGAAGAACGCGATGAAGAGTTTGGAATTGAAGACGGCCCGATACGCATGCCTCGGAATGATGAGGAAGCGGCTCCACTCGGGAGTCAGCCGGCCGGTGTAGGGTTTATAGCTCTGCTCATAGACCGCCATGGCCGTTCTCCATCGCTTTCAGGAAAATGTCTTCCAACGAGTCGCGCTTATAACTCAAGCGTCGAAGCTGCACCTGCTCCTGGGCGGCAAGACGATACAGGTCGCGCACTTCAACACCGTCTTGCAGCACGACCTTCATTCGCGTCGGGTTCGTGATTGCATACTCGCAACCGAGCCTCGCCAGCGCCTCGACGAAACGCTTCTGATCGCCGCG
>DASRIM010000014.1:0-6304 GCA_035649995.1 Pyrinomonadaceae bacterium
TGGTCAAGACGAACGAGGTCGTGTACGCGCCGTCGGCGTCCGTTGTTGGCGCGATCAAACAACAGCGCACCAAAGCAACCGGACGCTCGATGCTGATCATTGCCGACCCAGTCTTCAACTCGAATGACGCTCGGGCGAAGAAGGACACGACGCCTGCGACCGCCGACGCTGAAGTCCGCGGCCTCGGTATCAAAGCGTCGGTTGCCGACGTCGCCGGGAGCACACCCGCAGCGTCGGGCGCGGCAATGGAAGGACTGCCGCTCACCCGTCTGAACGGGACGCGCCTCGAAGCCGATCAAATCTCCAAACTCGCGAAGACCTCCGGCGGCCAGGCAGACGTCTGGCTCGATCTCGACGCCAACGAAGACAACGTCGTCACGCGCGACATCAGCAAGTACCGCATCATCCACGTCGCGACGCACGGACTGCTGAACGCCGAACGTCCGCAGTTCACCGGCGTGGTCCTGTCGCTCGTCGGCAACAAGACACACGACGGCTTTGTCCGCACGGACGAAGTTTTCAACCTTCGTCTCGGCTCGCCGCTCGTGATGCTCTCCGCGTGCGAGACGGGCCTCGGCAAAGAGAAGCGCGGCGAAGGCGTCATGGGCCTGACGCGCGCGTTCATGTATGCCGGCGCTCCGACCGTCGGCGTGAGCCTCTGGTCGGTTGCCGATAAATCTACCGCCGACTTAATGACCGACTTCTACAAGCGGTTGCTGGCCGGCGACACCACCTCCTCCAGCGCGCTGCGCGGCGCGCAGTTAGCGATGATCTCCGGAAAGAAATACAGTGCGCCGTTCTTCTGGGCGCCGTTTGTTCTCGTGGGCGACTGGAATTAGTCGCCCACGATCAACTGTTCACATCCGTCTTCCTCTTTCGCCTTCTGAGTCGATAGAGACCACTCAAACCGCTCAACAACAGCACCGCGCTCGCCGGTTCGGGTATGCCCGACGGCGAGCCTTCGACGACGAAGTTATCGATCCTGTTCGTTCCTGTAGACGACGTCGCGCCGTTGAAGACGATTCGAAACGCAGCATTCGGGTTATCGTTCAGTCCGGCAATTCCCGACAACGTAAACGTCAGCGGCACGGAGCCGAAGGCCGAGGCCGGCGTGTAAGGCGCGCCGAAGTCCACAAACGTGATCCCGTCGAGACTGTATTGACACTGATTGCTGATGAAGCCGGTGCTTGTTCCCTGCGTCGCAAAACTCACGACGATGTTAGAAAAGCCGAGTGTACTGACGTTGAAAGTGATGTGGCGTCCGTTATTCGCGGTGCCGGTGCCGCCCTGGAGCGACAGCGCTTGTCCGGCGGCGTCTCCCTGACGCGCGTTGTTCGTTGTGCCGGCGGCGAAGAGAATGTTTGCGGCGATGATGTTGCTCGACAGCGTGCCCGAGCCGCGATCGACGTTCAGGTTTGAATCGTTGAAGTTCCAGATCGCGATTTCATCGGCCTGGGCTGCGTGCGAGATGAAAAACAGGACCAGCATCGCGCTGATGAGGTTAAAAGAGAATCGCCACGTGAGGCGACGGTTCTGGTTCATTGGCATACACGTTCTCCTTGATGAGGTTTAGTTGACGTAAAACGGCTACGTCGAGAGAAGCAGGAGAATCTTTGTTAGAGACTCGTGAGGCTCGTCAGTGGGTGCTCAGGCTTTGAGGACAGCCAAAAGCTTTCTCGATAGCGGCAAGCAAAATATTCCGAATCTGTTCGGGCGTCAACAGGAAAATGGACGTTTTTACCGCGGCGCCGAAATACGTTATAAATGACGTCACATTTCAGAGGGGACGCGAGAACAAATGGGAAACTTTTTCAGAATCGACGACCGAACGACGCTCGACAATCTGATCTCCGATTCAAAACAAAGAGCGGTAATCATTTTCAAACACAGCAATGCCTGCCCGATCAGCGCGCGCGCTTATCGCGAAATGCAGCAGCTCGAACATGTAAACTTGCTCGAGATTCAGGCGGCGCCCGAAATCTCGCGTGAAATTGAGAAGCTGACGGGCGTCAGGCACGAGTCGCCGCAGGTCATCTTGATGCGTGACGGAAAAGCGGTGTGGAACGCGTCCCACTTCGACGTGAATGCCGCCTCGGTGTCACAGGCGCTCGAGTCGAACGGTTGAAACAGATGGAAGCGGAACGACGAGGACCGGCTATCGAGCCGCGCGAAATCAAACATGAGGATGATTTCACGCTGCGCATCACGTGGGCTGACGGCCGTGAATGCCGGTTTCGCGCAGCCGATCTTCGCCGTTCTTGTCCGTGTGCACAGTGCGTCAACGAGTGGACCGGCGAGCGCGTCCTGAACGCCGCGACCATTTCCGACGAACTCGAGATCAAAGACCTGAGTCTGGTCGGCCGTTATGCGCTGAACTTCCGTTGGAGCGACGGTCACGAAACGGGAATCTATAGTTTTCGCTACTTGCGGGAACTGTGCGAGCACGCGGAAGGCAGTTAAGCGGCAGTTTACGCGGGAAGGATCGTATGAACGAACGTGATTTCTTTAACGAAAAAGAAGAGGTAAAGAAGGCGACGTACAGTTGTCCTCACTGCCGCGAACGCGCCGAGTACGACGTCCGCTGGTTGAAACGTACGAAAAAGCCCCAGCCGCCGAGAGGCATGAACGAGCAGGATCGCGCGCGGTTTCAGAAGTCACGCGACTATATGGTCCGGATCGACGACATGCTGGCTTGTCGAAACAACCGCTGCCGCCGGCGATTCGACATTCCGAGCTCGCAAACAGTCGTTTTCATTTAACGCGCGTCTGCGGCCACAGCGCGCGATTCAAGTAAAAAACCGACATCCGTCGGACAGATATTGACGTTTATAGACGTCCCCACCGTCCGAATCCCCGAAAATACTCGTTTAGCGGCTGGCTCGCTCGTTGCACTCAACGTGGCCGGGCCCCGTGCGGCCGTTAAGGTATCCATGATCGACACTCAACAATTCGCAGGCGCGACAAAAACAAACACCTCTTTTCTGACACCGCTCGAACGGCGTCTCGCCATACGGGTGCTACCTCGAATCCCATCCTGGCTCGAGACGTATCACCTGACGATGATGACGCTCGCGTGGTCGGGATTAATCCTGTTCTTTTCTTATCTCGCCGCCAGCGACCTGCGGTGGCTTTGGGGTGTGTCGGCGATGGTGGCGATGCAGTACGTGACTGATCACTATGATGGGAAAATTGGGAAATATCGTGGGACGGGGCTGGTGCGGTGGGGTTACTACATGGATCACCTGCTCGACTACGTGTTTCTCTGTTCGGTGATCATCGGCTATTCGTTCATCCTGCCCGAACGTTCGCGTTTTCAGATCGTCATCATGCTCGCGATTCTTGCCGCTTACCAGGTGAGTACGTTCCTGGCGTTCGCTGCGACGGACCGTTTGAAGATCAGCCATCTGAAGCTTGGCCCGACTGAATTTCGTCTGGCGCTGATCGTCATCAACGGTCTTTTAGTTCAGTATGGCACGCGTCAGATGGTTAACGGACTGAAGTATGTGAACATTGGCGCCGCGCTCGCTCTGGTTCTGATGGTGTATCGAACTCACAAGTTGATATGGGAACTGGACATGAAACACAAGAACGCGCTTGTGAACGGCTGAGGACAGTTCGAGGCGTGGCTGTCTCGCTTACGTGCCAGTGTGTTCCGTCCGTTGTGTACGGTTTGCGACCAAAGATTTTCCCGTTGCGGTGTTTCAGAAAAAAACTTGCTCAGAAGTGGCCCTTTTTCTCGCCAGCCTGCGCGTTAGCGGATGTGGCCTCTTCTTTGCAAGGTTAATCGGCGTCCAGCGCTCTAGCTCAGTAGAAATTTGGGAACTGTGTGGCGAGAATTTCGTTGGATACGAATAGATTCCAACGGGAAGCTCGAAAAATAGCAATGTCTGAGAAGAAAACAATCCGAATAGTCAAAAAAGGCGAAAAGCCCCGGCCCGTAGCCAAGGCGAAAACAAATACTGCTCGCGAAACGGCGCGCGAAATGGTGGAAACTGTAACCAATTGGGTTACGGAATTTCAGCAGCGCCGCCGCTCTGAAACCACGAATGCGTTGAGAATCCTTTCGAAGACGCCTCGTGGCAGTGAAGCCTAGCTCCTCCGCAGAACGGTTTTAACCAATTTTGTTGTGAAGTCTCTCACCTCATCAGTGGCATCCGTGTCTGCGCGCCACGGCGACGCCGGCACGGATACCAACTCATTGACACGTCTTCGGTCGCGGCGATAGCATCGTCAGAATCCAAAAGTGAAGTGAGTGGAGGCTGAGCAATGGTCAGAAAAAGTTCTCCACGGAAGAGTAAGAAACAGCCGGCGAGGCCTGTCTTCGACAGTATCCGCAAGCCCAACGCGCCTCCTGGCCATCCTCTATCGCGCGCGAAGCCGGACGAAGTCGCACGGCCCGCGATGCGCAAAGCGAAACACAAGCGGCGGCCCGAACCTTCAGAGGACGGAGAAATATGACGAGGAGTGACGAAGCGCTATGACCGCCGACTCCGTTTCGCCTGCGTCTGACTCCGCGTCGCGTGCGTCTGATTCCGTGTCGCGTGCGTTTATCGACCGTGCAGCCGCTTTTCTTACGGATGACTACCTGCCGAAAATCGAACGCTGCCTGGAAAAGTTGAACGACGATCAGATCTGGTGGCGTCCGAACGCTGAATCAAACAGCATCGGCAATCTTCTGTTGCACCTTTGCGGCAACGCTCGCCAGTGGATCGTGTGCGGACTCGGCTCCGCGCCTGACAATCGCACGCGCGACGCCGAGTTTGCCCAACGCGACGTCATCCCTCGCGCCGAGCTGCTCCAGCTACTCCGCACGACACTGGCCGACGTCGCGTCCACGCTCCGCGATCTGAATCCATCCGTGTTACTTGAGAAGCGAACAATCCAGGGAAGCGACGTCGACGTCCTTGAAGCCATCTTTCACGTCACCGAACACTTCTCGATGCACACCGGACAGGTCATCATGCTGACCAAGATGCTGACCTCCACCGACCTGCGCTTCTACGATTTCACCAGCGGCAGCGTCGTAGAGACCTGGCATTCTCCTTTGTCCGGCCACGACCAGCAACAGCGTTAGCTTTACCTTACCAACCTGGCTGTTCGTTGAGGCCTTAAGGGCAGCTACGCGTCTACGCGTCATTAACGCGGAAGATGGGGAAGTAGGTGGCGAGGCGGCCGTGGCGGTAGTCCTCAGCTAAACGCGGGATGTCGTCCCAGTCGAAGGCTTCGCCATTGACCGGCGGGAGCCAGCCGTTTGCTTCGGCGAAGTTCACGGCGTCGACGCCTTGTTTGTATCGCGCGTAATGCGTGTGTACGTGGACGTGCCACTTCATACACTCCACGGCCCGAAGCGTAGACGTCATCATGCCCTGCTTCCAGCCCGCCGTTGTGATGACGCCCTGCCGCGAGAGCGCTTTCAGAGTCGCACGAAAAACCGGAACGCCGATGAAGTCGACAAAGATCGAAACGCCTTTTTGTCCGGTTCGTTCTTCCACTATCTTGAGGAAAATCTCCTCGGCCTCCTGGTAAGTCTTTCTGTATGCGGGCTCCGAGTTGTACTTCGCTTCGTCCAGGTTCAGGTTGGGAAACTGACGGCGATCGATGGGTATGAGGTTCATGCGCTCGATGAGGCAGAGGCGTTCATCGACCGACGAGATCATCGCCGCCTCACAGCCGAACAGTTTCGCCAACGATAATTCCGCCAGCGCGACACCACCGCCCCAACCCCACACTTGCGGACGGCCGACAGAATCTTCCGCCCACAACGTGGTCCAACAGCCGTACGCTCGCTGCCAGTTGGCCCACGCGGTGATGTAACGCAGCGAGAACGCCGCCCACTGCTGAAGCGAATAACGCGAGCCTTCGGGCACTTTGATGAGCTGCTTTTCGTGCAGCTTCATTCTTTTCGCCAGGACGCCCATCGTGTTAGGAGCGTCGTACGCGAGGATTCGCTCCGGAAAACCATTCTCGTCCCAGATACCGTTGCAGAAGACGATACACACGTCGCCTGTTTTAACGTTCGAGACGCTGCTGCCGGTCTTCAGTACGCGCACGACTCCCGCGTTGCCGATGATGACTTTCTCTTCGCCTCTGTACCGGCAAACGTCAATGGGCCGTCGCTCCAGCGCATGCGTCATGTTCGCTTCCCAACAGCCGTAGACAGGTTCGACCAGCACCTCATGCTCGTCGACGTCAGAAAACGAGAACTCTTCTTTCCTGAGCTCGGCGGGCTGCGGTGAGGTCGAACCATTCGAACTCGCGTAGATTACCCATGCTTCGGTCGTGACGTTTCCCATTTCCTTGAAAC
>DASRIM010000015.1:0-7967 GCA_035649995.1 Pyrinomonadaceae bacterium
ACTTCGTATCTCGACTGCGAACGTCTCTACGTCGACGAACTTCTGGGCGGCCATCTTCATCGTCACTTCGCCGAGTTGCTCGAAGAGATCTCTCCGCGCCTCGACACCCGACACTTGTTGATTCGATTGCTGTGGGAAGCAGCCGCGGGTGAAGACCAGACCTCGTCGTTTGAAGTCTGGCGCAAGCGTCTGCACGTATCTGCCGGCGAGCTTCAGGAGATACTGCACCGTCTGCACGTGCAGGAGTTTGTGAACTGGAACGAAGGGATCATCGAGGCCGGGGCCGGCCCGCAAATCTGGAAAGATTACCTGAAGGCTCGTTACCGTCTCGACGTGCTCAACGATCCGCGGGCGCTCGTCGTGGCGGACGCGCTGGCGGATTCGCTCAAACGCGCGCCGCACACGATGGCGCGTCATTACAAACAGCTCGCCGGCGGCGGAATTCGCGAAACGATCAGTCAGTTCAATTGCCAGCGCGTGCCGGCGGTCCTTTTCGATAATGCGGTTTTTAGCCGCAAGTACAAGGGAGCGGAGCCGGAGACTATCGCCGCCGGGCTCGAAGCCGAGTCTGAGCTTTTCAAACTTCCGCAGACCGTACACCTCGCGAGCTGCGTCGCTTTCAACAGCGACATGCGGCAGTTGAGTGAAGAGGAGCGGTGTCTCATAGCGCATACGTTCGAGGACGGAACTTACTCCGACGCGCACGAAGTGATCTGGCTTGCCGTCGACGTCGAATCGAAACTGGAGGTCGACGTCGACGTTGCGCGCTCGTGGTGCGAACGCTTTGAAACCGTCGCGGCCTCACTCGGATTCAGCCGTTACCAGCTTTGGCTCGTGTCCAACGAAGGGTTTACGGACGAAGCGAACAGGGTGCTCAGCCGCCACAAGGCGTTCGGCTCCAGCCGTCAGCAGTTGGCCCTGCTGGCGCAGCGTTTAGGTGAGACTGTGGAGAGTTCTGTACTGGAGAGTACAGAATCGGATGAGTTTTTAATGGTAGTTCCGATGGGAGAGGACAACGAGCTGATTGCCGCGAGCACCGCCGAGCAGATCGCCAAGCGTCTGATGTTCCGTCCGGAGGCGATTAACCAGATAAAGACCGCGGTTGTGGAAGCGTGTATTAATGCCTCAGAACACAGTTTCAGCCCGGATCGAAAAATTTATCAACGTTTTCGCCTTGAAAGTGATAGATTAGTCGTCACTATTTCGAGTCGTGGGATCGTGCCGGCCAATCTTAACGGCACGATGGGCAGTTCAGAAACTACAGAAGCGGCAGAAGAACGACGCGGCTGGGGACTTAAACTCATCCGAACTCTGATGGACGAAGTCGAGTTTGAACGGGTGGACGACGGGACCAGCTTGCGTATGACCAAATATCTTCGCACCAGTTCTTCGTGAACGCTTAGACCTTGCTTTACCAGGAATACAAATTACCTCGGGGCGAATGCTTTTCGATTCGCCTGGTATAAGAACGAGCATCGAGGCAGGAGGGAGCCCGACGAGTGGATAAACCAAGCCCGGGTTTAGTGCGCTCGCACTGTGTTGGCACCACCGCTGTTGTGTACGCCAGCGATTATCTAAACAAACTGACCGGTGAAAGGATCGAACGAGAATGCCGACGGCAACTCGATTGTGGTTGCCGCGCGCTGGTTATTGATTTCAGCGATACCCAACTAGTCAACAGTATCGGGATATCGATTCTTCTCGGCATCATCGACGTCGCTGAAAAGAGCGGCGCGCGCGTTGTCTTCTCGGAAGTGAACAATCAAACAGTCGAGTTGTTCGAAATGCTCGGACTGACACGCCACGTAGCCCTCGCGAAGGACGAGCATGAAGCGCTGCTCAATCTTTCCAGCTACGAGACGATGCGGGTAGTTCACTGATCCGATGGAGCCTTCCACCCAGAAACTCATACACACGTTTGGCGCCCTTGCCGATCTGGGCCAGGAGATTGCCGGCACTGGCGACTTCACGGAGATGGTCCGTACGTCGCTGCATCTCTTGTTGGGCACGCTGGCCCTTAGACGCGGCGCCGTCGCCGAGTGCGTTGACGCTGGTGCGCTGAGTTGCGTCGCGCTTTGGGGTTTGGGCGACCGAGTATTGCGCCAGTTCGCGATCGCCGAGTCAGAGAAGCAGAGCCTGCTCGTCGCACAAGAGCGCGAGTGTCTGGTGAGAGAAAGCGAGACCGGCTTCATCAGCCGCCAGCGTGAAGGGCTTCTGCGCGAGGAAATCGAACTGGTCGTGCCGATGATCGTGCGCGGCGAAGTAACCGGCCTGGTCCTACTCGGAGGCAAGGCCAGTGGAGAAGAGTTTTCCGCCGCCGACTTCGACACGATCAAGGCGATGGTCCGCCACATCGGCGTCGGCATTCACACGCACCGCTTGCTCGAGCAGGTGGCCCAACGCGCGGAAGAGAACCGCAGACTGTACGAAGAACTGCGAGCGATCTACCGCGATACCGTACGCGCGTTTGCCACCGCCATCGATATCAAAGACAAGTACACGCAGGGCCATTCGGAACGCGTCGGGCGTTACAGCGCGCTCATCGCCACCGAGATGGGATGGAGCGAAGAGGAAGTCGAAGGCATACAGATCGCCGGCTACCTGCACGACATCGGAAAACTGGTCGTCGACCGCGACATCATTAACGCTCCGTACCGCATCGACGCCAAGCAATCCAGCGATCTCAACAAGCACCCGGAGGCGGGTTACGAGATCCTGTCGCCAATCAATCATCCTTACGCCGACATTCCGTTGACGGCCAAGTATCACCACGAACGTCCCGACGGCCGCGGTTATCCCGACGGTCTCACCGACGAGCAGATTCCACTGGGCGCGAAGATCGTTTCGCTGGCGGATGCGTTCGACGCGATGACGACGGATCGTCCGTACCGGCGCCGCAGATCGTTCGAAGACGTCGTGCGCGATCTGCGCGAGAACAGCGGAACACAGTTCGACGGAAAAGTCGTCGCCGCGTTCGCACGCGCAATCCTGAAAGAAGTGAATGGCGCGTCGAAGAAACGGCCGATCACGAAGATGCTCGGGAAGGATTATCTCCAGGGCGAGCACGTCGCGACGTTGTTGAGTGATCTGATTTCGGAGCTCGACGATAACGCGCGCAACGCAGCCCGGGCCACTACCTCGGCTGGATCCGAATGACGAAGTTGCAGATCGCGATCTTCTGATCGGGCGCGACTTCGGTTGGCTCTTCACGCGGGAGCTCGCGGCCGTTGACCAGTGTCGGGTTCCTTCCTTTAGCCACCAGCCAGTAGCGTCCTTCGTTGTCTCTCGACATCACTGCATGAACGCGGCTGACTTCCGGATCTCCCTTGATCGGAAGGTCTACCGAAATACTGCGCGAGCCGCGTCCGATCGTGATCTCGTTCTTCGTGATCGGCACGACTGACTCCCGCACGCCGTCGCGCCAGACCTCGACCGTATAAAGCGCCGTCGCTTTCGGACGCACGACAGTCTGTTCGCTCTCGCTGACGTCCTCGGCGCGTTCGACCACCGTGTCGTTGGGATTGAATGCTGCTTGTGAAGATTGCTGTGAATATTGCTGCGAAGCTTGCGTGACGCGCGGCGTGACCATCGTGTGGCCGCTCTCAGTCTCGTCCCACACGGCCTGCACGCGAAACTCGCCTTTGTTCAGCGTACCGTCGACGCGCAACTCGACCGCGAAAGACTTCACCGCCAGTTGAGTGGTGCCGCTGAGTTCGCGCGCGCGTTCGGAGAGGACGTGAAAGAGTCCCTGCTCGAGACCTCGGCGTTTGTCGCCCTGCCAGTCTTTGTCGTCGTCAGGGCTGAGGTAGACGATGTATTCGCGAGGAATGTAAGTTGGACCACCGGGCGGCGTGAACATTTCGCGCTGCATCGCGGCTTCGACTTCGCGCGCGATCTTTACCAGAAACTCTTCCCAAACGCGCCGTGGTTTAGCATGCTCGTCGGCTGCTTCGAGCAGGTCTTCGCCGGTCTCGCCGTCTATCCATTTTCTTATCGATTCAAGCAGGCCCAATCTGTGGCTCTCCTGTCATCAATCAAACTTTATATAACTCTTGTTGACCCAGCCGCGATCCGACGAATAGGGATCGCTCTTCGGCCGTGAGTGTTGAACCACTAATACTTCATACCAGTTATTATCGACGCTGAGCACTCTAACTTTTGAGCCCGATTCCGCGAGACCGATCGGCACGTTTGACCTGCTGCTCGCCACCGGACGCAGATTCAAATCTGTCGTCGTAATACCTTCACGGCCGATCATCGCGGTGTCCGGCGGAGCCGCGGCAGGGATTGTCGCCAGCGGGTTCCAACGTGTCGTGACGTACTTGTGCGTCGCCAGCAGCATTCCCGAGAACGCGAGGATCAAACCGGCCGCAACGAGCGCGCGCCGCGTACGGCTCGGCGGCAACACCGAACCAGCCGTTTTTCCGTCCTGGCGGCTTTGCGCAAAGTTCTTCTGTGCCTGATTCTGCTGCCGCTCGCGCAGTTCCATCTGACGCTGCGCTTCGAGATTGATCGGCACCACGATGCGCGGGCGTTTGATTGCTTCCGTCTCCGGCATTATCCCGCGTGCTTCGGGTATCGCGAAATGCGGACGCGGCGGCGCAGCCTTGGTGAAGTCTTCACGCTCGACGGAGAGATCCTGACTCGGTTTACGCGGATTTTCGGCGTTGGGCACCATCTGCAACGGGCGCGTCGGCGGTAAACTCGCGTCAGCGATCTCGTCCCAAAACTCCTCGACAGTTTGATAACGATCCTCGGGACGACTCTGCGTCGCTTTCTCGAGCACGCGAAGCATCGGCCGCGCCCAGAAGTTTCCGCTTACGGCTTCCGGCAACTCGGAGATGGCATGCTGCGCAAAGCGGCGCGGCGATTCACCCGCCAACAGCGCATAGGTTGTTTTCGCGAGCGAGTAGATGTCGGCGGCCGGCGTCAAATAATCGCGCGGCGGCGTTCTTAGACCAGCGAGATCGAGCTGGCCCGTGTGCATCAATGGATTGTGCTCGGGCGCGGAATAGATATTGGTGCCGACGCGAGTGATCGCGCCTTCGTTTGCATCGAGCCGCGCGACGCCGAAGTCGGCGATCTTCACCGTCTCCTTGTCGGCAGTCAGCAGAAGGTTCTGCGGCTTGATGTCGCGATGGATCACGCCGCACTTGTGCGCGTGCGCCAAACCGGAACAGACCTGCTCGAGATAGTGAAGCGCTCTCTGGATCGGCAGCGGATGCGAACGCGTCAGCGCGAACATGTCGCCGCCGGGCAGATACTCCAGAACGATGTAGTGAAAAGTCGTTCCGGCGAGGTCGATCGCGGTGCCGTGTCCGAGACGATTGATGACGTTCGGATGGCGAACGCGGTCGAGCGCCACCGCTTCGTTTTGAAAATTGGCGACGAGCGTCCGTTCCAGCTCGACGTCCGGATCATCCTGGAGATAGAGATTCAGCGCCTTGATAACAACAGTGCGCGGCGCGCCGTCGACGGCGGCGTTGTCGTTGGCGACGTAGATTTCGGCATAACTGCCGCGCCCGAGACACTCGACGATGTCATAGCGTCCATCGAGTCTGCTCTGTTGAAGTTTGAGTTCCGACATCGGTTATGCCCTGATTCGCATGGCTTAGATGCATAACGAACAGATCAGGGTTCAACGTTTCAGGGGGCGGCGCTGTTTGCGGGAGGTTTCGTCAGTTCTTCATATTGATTGAGTGTTTTCCACCGATCGCGCTGGGTTTTAAAGCTTAGGGCTGCCAGACCCAGGATCGCCTCTTTTTTGATGGTGGTGGAAGCCGGGGAGGGAGCACCGTCTGCCTTGCTGATCGCGGCGTCGAAGGCTTTGGTGGCTTCTTCCGTGTTGCCGGTGAGCAGATTTGCGCGACCGTAAAGATACAAAAACTCAGCATTTGGCGATTCGAGCGGGTTCTGAACGCCCGCCCTCACCAACTCTTTACCCGTGTCGTTCTGAAGCCAGGCGCGCGGATCCTGATCGACTTGCCGCCGTGCTCTCTCGAACGTAACGAACGGCTCTTCGGGAACAGGCGTCGGCGTGTTCACCGGCGCGGCCGCGGGTTGCACTTTCGTTGCGAGGAAGGGAATTCGCTCTTTGTAACGCGCGCCGGCATAAAACGCTCCGGCGACTAAGAGCAGGACTAGCAAAGCGCCGAGAACTTTCGTGGCGCCGCTTCCGCGCGACGTGGCGACCGCGGGATCCGCGAGGTCCAGTCGTTCATGGGCCACAGTTGGCGTCTCACCCGACGCACCTTGCGGCCCGGGAAACGCTATGCGCGACGCTGGAACGAAGTTGGCGTTGCTTTGGGAGCTCTGGGCGACGACGGTCGCGGGCTGGCCGTTAGGCTGCGTCTCGGGCGTCAGCGTCGGTTCGAGATCGCCGGCGCGCTCGCCGGCATTCAGACGTTCGCCGACGCGCACGACGACGACCGTCAGATTGTCTTCAGCACCACGGTCGTAGCACCGTCGTTTCAGTTCGTTGCAGACCTCGTCGAGACTGTTGCTGACGACGAGCAACTGGCGAATCTCGTTGTCGCTGACGTGACGAGTAATACCGTCGGTACACAAGAGAAACTCGGTCCCGTCTTCGACTTCGATCGTCTTCATGTCGACTTCGACGCCTTGTTCGGCGCCGAGCGCGCGGCTGATCACGTTCTTGCTCGGATGGTTCGCGGCCTGCTCGGGAGTCATGCGGCCGGCGCGCACTTCTTCTTCGACGATCGAGTGATCTTCAGTTTCGCGATGCAGCACGCCGTCGGGCGTGAGTCGATAGAGACGAGAGTCGCCGACGTGGCCGAACGTCGCGATGTTGTTTTTCAGATGGAGCGCGACGATCGTCGTCGCCATCATCGAGAACTTCGCGTGCTCCTGGGCCATCTGGTGAATCGACGCGTTGGCCCGTTGAATGGCGAGCTCCATCAGGTCCTCGACGTCGGCGCCGTCTTCCTGGTGACGAAAAGCCTCGTCGAGCACTTCAATCGCGGTTTGGGATGCGACCTCGCCGGCTTCCGCGCCGCCGACGCCATCGGCGACGGCAAAGATGGACCGTTCGCGGTCGTGCAGATATGCGTCTTCGTTAAGGGGACGACGTTCGTTCAGCCCGCGGTCGGAAAGCGCTGAGGATTCAACCTTGAAGGTCTTCCTGTCTTCGCTCATTGCACTGCCTCCAGCTTAAGGGGAGAGGAACTCTTCGTCTCTGGCATATCCGCGATCACTCTGTCGCGCGCGTTTCTATTGGAAAACGCCATCAACATCCCCAACATCGCAAAGCTCGTAATCAGACTGAACCCGCCGTGACTGACAAACGGTAGCGTGATGCCCGTCATCGGCAAAGCTCGCAGAATACCGCCGATATTCACCAAAGCTTGAAATCCCACAAATGCCGTTAGACCTGCCGCGCACAGCTTCGTAAACATATCACGCGACTCCAGCGAAGTGCGAACACCAGCGACCACAAAAATGATCACCGCCACGATGATCACGGCCCCGCCGAGAAGACCAGTTTCTTCGGCAATTGCGGCGTAAACGTAATCGGAGTCGGCAATCGGAATCACTTCCGGAAAGCCGAGTCCGAGGCCGCGTCCGGTGGTCCGGCCGGAGGCGATTCCAAACACTGCCTGCGCGGGCTGGAACGCTAGGCGATCGAACCAGATATCTACGTTCACGGTGTTTTGCAGTGCCGGGCTCTGCGCGGCGAGCTCTTTCATCTCCGGGTTGCGGTTCAGCGTGTCTTCGTAGTCGCCTTTCCACCACGAGACTTCCGGCGACGGCGGATCGAAACCGTCGAGCCACAGATGAAAGCGTTGCTGAATGCGAGCGGGAAGCGCAGCGCTGATCGGCCGGGCGATGGTCGGCAGCAGCGGCACTTTCTCCTGAATGTCGCGCGGCAACGCGCCGACGACGAGGATTCCAATCACGAGCATGACCGAGCCGACGAACAACAGCAGTTGCGGCCAACGGCGCACGGC
>DASRIM010000016.1:0-17441 GCA_035649995.1 Pyrinomonadaceae bacterium
GTGTAACGGCCGTACGAGTCAGTATCCGCGGATTCCGATGCAGGTTTTTCTTTTACTACCGGCGGCATCCATACGTGCGGATCGTCTGAAGTGGACGGATCGGGTTTCGTCTCTAAATGAGCAGCCGTCGGTGATGGGGTAGCAGCCGGTGCGGATGCGGGTTCTGCCTGTGCCGCTTCCAGTTTGTCGATTCGCTCCTGAAGACTGCGAATCAGCTTCAGCAGCTCATCGCGCTCGCCGGAAGTGAGCGGTTTATCCTGCGCGAAGCAGATCAGTTTGAGAAGAAGTAAACAGCCAATCAGCAACGCAGCGCGTAGCGTTAACAGCCGGCGCTGCGTTGCCCCCATTGTTCGATGATTGGCGAAGGTCATTGACGTTCCTAATCCTGGTCCTGGATAAGCCTTCGTTACTACTCACCCTTCAAGCCAACTGAACGAGGCGAGAACAGGTTGAAGTCGAGCCGGTTGGCTACATACTCAATTACCTTCTGCGCCTTCACGCTGTTACCCGCCTCGTCAAGAGGTGGTGCAAAGACTGCGATCGCGCCCTTGCCCGGAACGACCGCGACGATGCCGCCACCGACTCCACTCTTCGCAGGCAGACCGACGTGCCAGGCCCAGCCACCTGAACCGTCATACAGTCCTGCCATGATCATCGTGGAGAGAATGTGGGGAATGTTTTCCGGCTTGATTACCTGCTCGCCCGTCTTCGGGTTCTTGCCGTTGTTCGCGAGCGTCGCACCCATTCGGGCCAACTGGGCCACGTTTACGCCGACGGAACATTGCTTTGTGTAGACGTCGACCGATTCGAACGGATCGGCATAGATGCGATCGTACTTCGCGAGCAGCATCGAAAGAGCTTTGTTACCCGTGTTCGTCGCCGCTTCTGACTTGTAAACTTCGTCGATGAGTTTCAGCTTCTCCCCGGCGGCCCGACTGTAGAAGTCAAGGATCTTGTTCCACTTCTCGTCGGCGGTCTTCCCGGAGATCAAACTAACTGTCGAGATCGCGCCCGCGTTTACGTATGGATTGCCCGTATGGGTCGGCATGTCCGCGACCGCGAAGACGGAGTTGAACGCTCGTCCCGTCGGTTCAGATCCCACCTTTTCAAAAACTTTCTGCGGTCCCAACTCTTCCATCGCCAGCGCCTGCGAGAAGACTTTCGAGATCGACTGAATCGAAAACGAGTACTCGATATCGCCCATCGTCAGGACCTGGTTGTCGACTGTGACTATCGCGATGCCGAAAAGTTTTGAATCGACTTTCGCCAGGTAAGGAATGTAATCGGCGTTCTTGCCGCCGGTGTCGTTCTTGAACTTCTCGTAGGCTTCGCGGACCGTCGCTTCCACTTGCGCCTTCGTCGGCGCCACCGGGCTGACCTTCTGCGCGAGAGACGCGAGCGGCGCACAGGCGAACGTCGCCACGACAAACACCGCGACCAGCATTCGCGCTTGAAGTCTCTTTCTCAACATGACCTTCTCTTCTCCTCTTGATTGGACCAAACGGTCCGTCTTAAGACTGCGACGTCAGTAACTGAACGTCTTGGAAAAGTTGTATCTAAAGGAAAACTGAATGCGGAAGTCATCGGACTTGAATCCGTCCAGGAAGTTTTCCCTGCGTCCCCACTGAAACTCGCCGCCCACCATCACGTTTTCGTACGGGTAATAAAGAAGGTTCGCGAGACCGTAGTGGCCTTTCCGGAACGCATCAGGCGTTTGCCCGTTGGAGTTGTCGATCGTCAGCGACGAGTAGCCAACCGCGGTGCTGAATTTCTTGTTCCAGTTGTGGTCCAGGAAAGCAACCATGCTCCACATCGGCAGCGCCACGCCCGTGATGGGCCGTCGCGGATCGCCACCGGGCGTCAGTTCGATACCGATGTCGACCGGTGCGTCGTTCATGTAGTTCTGAATGCCCTGACCAAACACGAACGCAAACCTGCCGGTGTCGTTTTCCGTGAACTTCAGATTGGAAGTCAGGTTCACACCGGCGCCGATTTCCGTTCCGTCCAGATCGAACTGGTCGTTGACAGTGTCGACCCACTTAATTCGTCTCAGCATGCCGGCAGCCTGGAAGTAGCCCCAGTCGCGCGTGAAGCGGACGTTGCCCGACAGATCCGGCAAGTCAAACTTGGTCCTGATCCCCTGCAACTCGATGCGGTCCGCAAACTGGCCTTGATCGGCGCTGGCGCCGGGACGTTCGATACCAATCGTTACTGAGTTGCGTCCCTTCAAAGGCATCCAGCGAAAGTGGATGTTGCGGAAGAAGACCATGCCGTTTGGTCCCCAATACTCGAGCGAGTTCGGAAAGACGTCGATGTCCATGAACGGGCTCCACGTTTGACCGGCGCCAAACTGGCCCAACTCGCCGTAAGCGTGACGTAATCGAAACGTCGTTTGGCCCGCATCAACGCCGGTGCCGAAGAGCTCGAACTCAAACTGCGTCTTCAGCTCGCCGTATTTCGTCGGCGTCGTCGACTTCACGCCCAACCGGCTTTGCCGCACGCCGAAGTACGTCTTTCCATCGGGAGCAAATTGATCTTCGAACGCCGGTAACTTCACGGGACGAATCACGTCGAACCAGGCGGGGTCGTTTTGTTTGAACTGATAGCCGGCGTCGAGCATCGCGAAACCGTAGATCGTGAACGTGCTCTCTCCCTTGGCATTGTCTTGCGGCTTAGCGGGAGTTTCAGGCACGTTGACAGGCTCAGGCGCAGGAACGGGAGCAGTGGGGTAGTCAGCCTGGATGATTGCCGGGGCCGTGTTCTTCCTTGTCTCGATCGCGCCGATTTGCGCCTTCAGATCCTTGACCGTTTGTTCGAGCTGTTGCAGTCGGTCTTTGAGTTGTTGAACCTCGGGTGTGACCGCTTGAGGTTCCTGAGTTTGCGCGACGCTTGCACGCGCTTCAAACGCAAGCAGGGCCGTCAAGGCAAGCGTCGCGCATCTAACGTTTTTCCGATTCACACGACAAGCAATCTTCATTTTCATTTCCTCCACTGATCGCGATCGATTCGCAGGAGGTTTTCACCTGTAACCGCATCCTACTCACGAGTTAGGAGGGGCGTAACTCGCAAAAGTACTAGGGACTGGAGGCGCGAAAAACTGCTGCTGGTCCAACAGCGGTGATGACAGCGAAAAGCTCCCGCCAGGACGATCTCCAATGGACCGTTTTGACGGGAGCTGCACGTATTGATCAGTTGTCTATTTCGGCGGCGGCGGCGGATACTTCTTCAACAACTTCGCCATTGCCTTATCGATGTTCTTCTGCACCTTCTTCGGATCCTTGCCGGAGCCGAGAGTCTTCGACGCCGCGCCGCGCCAGACCTGTTCCTTTTTCGCTGCGTCGTACATGTCGAGGTTCAGGGTTCCTATGTTGATGGTTGAGCTGGTGGTCGTGGTGGTCGACATACCACCTCCATAACCACCCCATCCGCCCCAACGTCCGTAACCCCACATGTCGCCGCCGGTGCTGTAGGAGTTCCACTGTTTCTCCTGGTTGACAGCCACCTGATAGGCGACGATGAGATCGGCATTTTCCGAATCAGTCTTGCTCAACCCTTTCAGGGCTAACTGCCTGTCGATCGCATCCGTGATCTGTTTGTCGAGGATGTCGTTCGGATATTGGGCCTTCGCTACTCTGACCCACCGGTAAGTTTTGTACTTCGAGAAATCAGTTCCTGGCATAAAGTTGTAGCGAATGTCCTGGGCGGCGGCCCAGCTACAACAAAAGAGAAGCACGACGCCAACCGCCGCGACCTGGAGTGCTTTTGCCGATCTTTTCATCATCGTCACCGTTCCTTTTTTAGAGTCCGCGCGTTTGTTGTGGATCCTAGCGACGTTTCCGGAGCGGTGTTACTCGCACTTTTTACAGGAGCCGTCATTTAGAACTTCCAACCAACGGACGTGCTGATTCCGAGATCGTTCTTGTTGGCGTTGATCGGCGGTTTGCTGTCGAAGTTTTCGTAGAAGTGGAAACCCCACCAGAGATCCTTCGCGATCTTGATGCGCAGATCGGAAGTGGCTTGCATTCTCACGCGGCCGGGATTCGACACACTGGGAAACAGGATGAAGCGCGAGCGAATGTCAGCGGCATTGAAGCGAAACGTCTGGAAATCGAATCCCGTAAGCGCGTCCGCATTCGTCGCTTCGGCTTGATTCAAACTTGCCGAGTACTTTTCGCGAGTTCCCACCGCGCCGGCAAAGGCTGAGAAGCGCGTGCGTTCGGTCTGTAAGATATTTCTTCCGAGCAACCCGCCCGCTGTCGTTCGCAAATCGAGACTCTGCTGATCGCTGCTGAGAAAATCCAGCAGCCCTCCGGCGTAGTACTTACGACTAAGCTGCCTTGTGTAATCGAACGTAAACTGCTTGCGAGCGGTGCTCGTTCCTTTCGGCTGACCGCTGAAAACAGAATCGACGCTCGCGGTCATCGTGTGACGGCCGCGCCTGTAAGTCGTGGTGGCCAGAAGTTGCGCCTGGTACTGATCGTTGCCGCTCGTGAAACTGAAGCCGAAATCTATCGAGCCTTCGAGTTGACGCCAGAACATTGCCTCGACGGGCGCGATCCGCAGAACGTCGATCTGGTTTACTCGCAGTCTGTCTTTGTCGATACCGATAACGAAGTTCTCGTTTCCGAGCTCCGTCGGCGAGGCGACTTGCAGCGAGCCCGTGAAGCGCTGGCCGTTGGTCAGGTAGATCAGAAACTGCGACTTGCTTTCCAAGCGCTGCACCTTGGTCCAATCAAGCCTCACGGCTTCCGCCATGTAACTCGCTTTGAACCTCAGCTCACCGCGCTGGAGGCTTTTGATTTCGCCGGTCAGCCGATCGCCGTTTTTCAGAATGACGACGTCGTCGTCACGCGCAGCGCTAGCGGAGACCACCCAAACCAGGATCAATACCAGCCCGCCGAGTTTTTGGAGCACACTGCTGTTACTCATTTGTACGCAGAAGTTAAGGGCTTCTTCGATCGTCATCTACTGTCAATTCCTACAGGGGTGTGGCACATCTCCCCAACCTGTTAATTTTGCTAGTAGTGACGCCCGTTACGAATGCCTACGCTTGACCGATACACATGGAAAAACAGTTGCAAAAGGAAGTGTCAGTCACAGACATCGCGGGCGCGTCGCACAAAGGCCACGTCAGAGAGATCAACGAGGACCACTACCTTGTCTTCCGTTTCGGACGCTCGCTGGAAAACCTGATGTCAAACCTGCCTGACGGCGTCTTGAAGCGGGATTATAAGTTGCTCGGTCATGCCATGTTTGTGGCTGATGGAATGGGCGGCATGGCCGCGGGCGACGTCGCCAGCCGCATGGCCGTCACGAAGTTGATAGAACTGATCGTCGACACGCCTGATTGGATCCTTTCACTCGAGAAGGAACAGGATCTCAAAACTGTCCTGCAAAGAATGACTCAACGTTTTCTGCGAGTAGACCAGTCGATCAAGGAAGAGGCGCGCCGAGATACAACGCGCCGCGGCATGGGAACGACGCTCACCGTCGCCGGCACGCTCGGCAGCGAACTTTTGGTCGGTCACGTCGGCGATTCACGCGCTTATCTCTTGCGTGACGACAAGATCACGCAGTTGACGAAAGACCACACCGTCGCCCAGGCGCTGATCGATGCGGGCGTGAGCCCGGACGATCCCGTTTCATCATCACTGCAACACCTGCTGACCGCGGCGCTAGGCGCACTCGACGCCGAGATCGAACCGGAGTTGAATCGACATCGTCTGTCCGCGGGCGATCAGCTTCTGCTTTGCAGCGACGGTCTCACCAAAATGGTCGACGACGCCACGATCCTTCGAGCAGCCACTCAGGCAAACTCGGCAGTTCGTGCATGCCATGATTTGATTGAGTTGGCGCTTTCCGCGGGCGGGCTCGATAACGTCACGGTCGTGCTGGCGCGTTTCGGCGAGTAATCATATCTGACCGATACTGGCAAAATTGCGAGTATCAATGGATCCCACCACCCCCTAATCTAAGCTCGATTCCACCACCACAAGGAGCCTAATTATGAGAATCAGCGCAGACAAAGCATCGAGTTCACCCAAATCAGTCTTACTTTTCGTCCTGGCAGCCGTCATAAGCGTGTTGGCTATGCAAACCAGTGCGAGGAGTCAGGATCCGCAGTTGCGGTCAGTTCCTGAGGGCGAGCAAGTCAAAAAATTCAAAGGCATCGTAGTCAAACGCGATGCTGATTGGTTCACCATGAGCGACACGATGGGCGGCTCCCAAACTGTCGTTTTGATGACAGAAAACACTGAAGTAAAGAGCCACAAACGAGGCGCCTTCCGCGGTTCGAAAGAGTACGGCGCAAGCTACGTCCTACGCGGTCTTCGTCTCGAGGTTGACGGCGTGGGTAACGCGCAAGGCCAGGTCGTCGCCGATAAGATCCGTTTCGACGAGCAGGATCTGCGAGCGGCCCAGTCACTAAAAGCGACGGTCGATCCGCTGGAAACTGAAATGCGCGAGAAGCTGAAACAGCAGCAAGCGGAGCAGGAGCGGCTAGCCAATCAGATCGCGGAAACTGAAGCGATAGCTCAATCGGCGAAAGATGATGCCGCAAAGGCGCAGGCGACTGCCGATCATGCAAACAACCGCATCAACGGCCTCGACGAATTCGATGCAATCAAAACAATCACTGTTAACTTCGCCACCGGAAGCGCAAAACTCGGTCCGAAAGCAAAGGCCGAGATCGACAACGCCGCCGCCTGGGTGAAGACGCAGGACACGAAGGGTTGGGTGATGGCCGTTATCGGTTACGCCGATACGACGGGCAGCACACAGCGAAACATCGATCTGAGTGAACGACGCGCGAATGCGGTCATCTACTACATCATTTCGAAGTACAAGATGCCGCTGCACCGTCTCGTTCAACCGTTCGGTTACGGGCAACTCGAACCAGTGGCCGAGAACAAGACGTCCGAGGGTCGTGCCAAGAACCGTCGTGTGGAAATCAGGTTGATGGTTAACAAGGGGATAGCGGGCAAAGTGGCCGGAGAGTAACAGAGAGCGCGATGTACTGCTTACCCGCTTTGCTGGAATGAGCAACGCCGCTTTGGCTTACTGGCGCTGAGTCAGATGTGCGTATGGTGCGAACCGACGCAGGAGGACAGCACCGAGGGGCGCACATCTCAGCGGGCCGCGAAAACTATCTCGCGGCCCGCTAAATTTTGTTACACGGATTTAGAATCGCTCGGATTCAACACTAATCCGAACCGCTGCCCTGGGTTTTTGTTTTTGGACGGCTGATGCCGAGTCTCCGCATGAGTGAGCGGAGTTTGCTGGGATGGATGTTCAGCGCGACGGCCGCTCCGTAAGGACCTTCAATCCTCCAGTAAGTTTTCTTCAGCGTTTGCAGGATCAAATTGTACTGGCTCTGTTCCAACGTTTCGCCCCAGTTCGACGCGTCTCCCTCCGTAGCCGCACCGGTTCCAGGAGCAGCCTGAGGCGGCGCATCCAATCGCGTTGATTGCAGACTGTCGAGCAAGTGCAGTTTTGGGCCCTGGGTTACGATCACCGCTCGCTCGATCACGTTTCTCAACTCGCGAATATTTCCCGGCCACGGATAATTCTTCAACGCCGTCATAGTCTCCTGCGGGATCGCCTCGATCTCCTTGCCAAACTTCGCGCTGAACTCCTTCACGTAATGCCGCACCAATATCGGAATGTCGCTGCTTCGCTCGCGCAAAGGCGGAACGGTAATCGGAAAAATACTCAGCCGGTAATACAAGTCCGAGCGAAACGTACCTTTACGCACTTCTTCCTCGAGGTCGCGATTAGTGGCTGCGATGACGCGCACGTCTACACGAACGGTGCGGCTGCTGCCTACCGGCTCAAACTCACCCTCCTGCAACACCCGCAACAGTTTCGCTTGCAACTCGAGCGGCATTTCGCCGACTTCATCCAGGAAGATCGTGCCGCCGTTGGCGATTTCAAAACGTCCCGTCCGGCGAGCCGTCGCACCAGTGAACGCTCCTTTTTCGTGCCCGAACAATTCGCTCTCGATTAGCTCTCCCGGCAGAGTCGCGCAGTTTACCTTCACGAGCGTGTGAGATCGACGGGGGCTCGCGTTATGAATGGCCTGGGCCAACAACTCTTTCCCCGTGCCTGTTTCACCCAGAATCAAAACCGTGGTGTCGAGCGGACCAACCTGATCCACCATCTGCAGCACGCGTCGCAGCGCTTCACTCTGTCCGATTATCTCGCCGGCATTGGCAACCAGCCGTATCTCTTCCTGGAGATAAACGTTCTCTTCTTCAAGCTTGTCTTTCAATTGCCGGAGTTCGTTCAGCGCCTGCCTGAGCGACTCTTCGCTCACTCTTAACGCGGCTTCGCGTTGCAACAACTCGGAGCGCGAGCGAACGTCGTCCAGTTCCCACGACAGTCGATAAAGGTAGCCGGGGCTCTTAACGACGTAACGCGAAGCACCGAGTCGAAGCCCCTGGTTCGCAAGGTCTTCATCTCCATGCGAACAAACGAGCACGACCGGCGAAAGCTGCTCGCACGCGAGTTTCAATTCTTTGAGCAGCTCGAGAGCATCCAGCTCCGGTTGATGAAAATCGAGCAGGATAACGTCGTAACGTAGCGTGCGCGCCGACTCGTGCAGAGTTAGCAGCGCCTCTCTCGTGCTTGGCAGGTAATCGACCTGGATGTGGTCGGCGTGGACCGCAAAGTGGCGGCGCGTGCTCTCGACGTCGGTTCTCTCGCCCTCGATGTAAAGCACTTTCAGCGGGTAGGCTCGCCGCGCCGCGTCAGCGCGGTAATGATTCAGGGCGCTTTCAAGAGTGATGGGAAGGCGATCGAGATAGTCTTTGCCTTTAACGACGTAGTCGTCAGCACGCGCCTTAAGCGCGGCGACTGCCGTCTCTTCGTCACCCATGCCGGTCACCATCACGACGGCCAGGGGCATCCTGTTTTCACGAATGTGATTTAGCAGAGAGAGTCCGTCGCCGTCGCTGAGGTGAACGTCGGCGAGCACGAGATCGAGCGGCTCCGAATTGATGCGCTCGAGGCGCATTAATCCTTCTTCGATAGTCGAGACTGTCTCAACCTGGAATTGCGGCGCCGTTTTTTGCAACCGCCGCACGGTCAGGTCAGCATCACGCGGATCGTCCTCGACGTACAGAATTCGCATTACTTAAGTTAAGACTCGATTTAGCGCTCCCCAATAAACCTCGACCTGCAACGCCACTTCCATGAACTTGTTGAAGTCTACCGGCTTGATGATGTAGGAGTTGCATCCGAGCCGATACGCTTCGTTAATGTCCGTATCCTCGGCGGACGTCGTAAGGACGATCACTGGTATAGACGAATAAGTCGGATGATTCTTGAGACGGCGTAAAACTTCGAGGCCGTCCACTTTAGGTAAGCGTAAATCCAGCATGATGAAGACCGGTGTGGGTTCGCCGGCCTCCCAACGCTCGATGTAAGCGAGCGCCTCCTCGCCGTCACGCGCCACTTCGATCGGGTTCAGCAGCCTGCGACGTGCAAACGCGCGTTTCGTGAGGTCAAGATCAACCGCTCGATCTTCAACAATCAGAATCGGACTGAACGTGGTCGTCATGATCACTTGGCTACGGTACCCTGCGGGATCTCCAAATAAAACGTCGCGCCTCTTCCTGGTTCGCTCTCGGCCCACGCACGACCGCCCAGTCGTTCCATCGCTTTGCGCACTATCGCCAAACCGATGCCCGTTCCGGGATAGTCCTCCGAATGATTCAGTCGTTGAAAGATATTGAAGATGCGATCGTGATACTTCATGTCGAAGCCGATGCCGTTATCACGCACCCAGAGCAGACAACCGCCCGGTGTTTCGCGCGAACCGACTTCGACAAGCGGCGCAGAAACATCGCGCGTAAACTTCACCGCGTTGTCTATGTAGTTTTTGAGTGCTTGACTGAGTCCATTCGCGTCGGCCATGACGTAGCCGCCATTGACGTTGACGCGGAAATCGATGTCCCGATCGACGATCTCATGTTGCTTCTGCTCCACGACGGCCTTGACGAGCGGCTGCAACTCGAGCCGGTGCGGGTTCAACTCGCGGCGCTCGAGTCGAGAGTAGTCGAGCAGGTCTTGTATCAACTGGCTCATCTCGTCGGCCGAAGCCTGGATCGTATTCAGGAACGAACGGCCCTCGTCGTCGAGCTGGTCTTTATGATCTTCCAGCAACAGCCGGCTGTAACCGTCGATGCCGCGAAGAGGAGCTTTCAAGTCGTGCGCAACCGAATACGCGAACGCTTCGAGCTCGCGGGTCTTTGCATCGAGTGCCGCGGTGCGTGCGGCAATCCGTTCTTCGAGTTCGGCGTTGAGCTGAGCCAGCAATTCTCTCGCGCGTTTGCGACGCCTGCGTTCGACTAAGAGCACGCCGATGAACATCGTCTGCAGTGCAAACAGCGCGATGACTCCGACGATGCGCCACTTGTAAAGTTCCCAGAACGAGAACTCTCGGAAGCGAACTACGCTGCCGGCCGGCAAGCGACTTTCGTCGATTGCCCAACGTTGCAATTGCCGCCAATCGAACATCGGCCCGTTCGGCGCAGGCTCAATGGCGATGTCTTGCGCTCTTTCTCCGTTCAAGATGCGGACCACCATTTCCCCGACTCTTTTGCCATTGCCGTCAGGGCCCTGAACGTATCCACCTACCAGCCCCATACCAACGTTTCCACTCCCCAACCCGTACAGCGGGACGGAGGCTGTCGGCGCGAACCGCTGTAAGACCTCGAACGTCTCCAAGATTCTTCCCTGGTCGTCCCTTGTTTTCTGCCAAACATAAAGACCGATCGATCGTGGCGGCAGCTTTTGCGTGGTGGTAATCAGTTCGTTCAATGGCAGATCGGTGAGATAGGTGATGTGAACTCTGTTTTCGTAAGGTGCAAGCTCCTGCCGCGCAGTGGCTTCGTAGCGATGGTCGTGCTCGAGCGATCCGCTAATCACAAAAAGCTGCTGCGTATCGGGGTGTAGCTTCAAAGCAAGATCCAGCGTTTCTCTGTGCGTGGTTTGCACGACGATGCCCGTCATGTCGCGCGTCACTGCGTACTCGGCCTCGCCCGGAGGTTTTGTCGCATTAAACACGATCGGAGTATCCGGAAAAAGGTCTTTGCGATACTTGAGCACAAAATTCAGCGGTGTGTCCGGGATCGCCAAGATCACGTCGATGTGACGGTCGTCATATTTCCGCTTCAGATATTCGTAAAACGCTTCGACGTGATCGTCGCCGGGAAACCGGCTGGACTCGAGGTATTCAGGGTAGTACTCGAGATTCGGGAACGGCGCCGATTTCAAGACCTTTTGAAACTGTTCGTCGAAAATAACGTTTCCGCGAAAGTCCTTGTTGTCCCAGTAAATCGCCAGCACTCGCTTGGGCTCAGGCGCCTTTTGAGCGGCCGCGATGGGGACAAACAACAACACCGCGCTACAGGCGAGCAGCAACTTCCGGCGGCTGATGTGTTGGGCTACTTTCATCGCTTAGATACTCAGCTTCACCGCAAACTGGATCTGTCGCGACGAACCAGTCTCGCCCGTCGGGAATCGCGTGGACGTAATCACGCCAAACGCCGGAGTGCCAACCACGTTACCCGGCGATCCGAAGTTCGCGTGATTGAAGACGTCGAAGATTTCCGCGCGAAGTTGTAGCCGGATCTGCTCTCCAAACGTGAGGTTCTTGATGATCGAGACGTCCGTGTTGTGAAACGCGGGACCGATCACGACGTTGCGGCCCAGGCTGCCGAAGCGCGGAACCGGAATAAACGCGGACGTGTCGAACCAACGTTCCGGACGGCCGATAATCTCAACCGGCCCGTTGACGTCAGGCCGCAGTGTGTTGGCGACGCCGTTCACCGTGGTGTTGTTGCTGACGACGATGTTGATTGGGCCGCCGCTCTGCGACTGAACGATTGCGGCAAGTTGCCATCCTTCTTTCAGTTGATTGCCTTTGAATGGCAGATCGTAGATTCCACTAAAGACAAAGCGGTGTCTGACGTCGAAATCCGAAAGCCCGCGGTCGCCGCGGAGGTTGTAGTTGTCCTGACTGATAATCCCGCCGGTGCTGAAAGAGTTGTAGTCGATGGATTTCGACCACGTGTAAGCAGCATTGAACTGAAGCCCTCGAGCAACCCGCCTCGTCGCCGATACCCACAGCGCGTTGTAACTCGAGTTTCCCGCACTCTCGACTTGCGTGATGTTCCCCAGCGCCGCGCCCGGAAGTATCGGGCTCGATGACGACAACGTGGGAAACGGACGCACTCCGTTAATCGGTTGATTGATGTTGCGCCGTACGATCAGGTTCGTTCCCTTCGATCCGAAGTAACCGATCATCAACGCCATGTCGCGGAACAACTCCCGTTGCACGTTCAAGTTCCACGACTGCACGTAGGCGTTAGTGAAATCGTGATTGATCGTTTGCAGCGCCAAACCCGCCGGTATCGCCAGATTGAAAGCGTTGTCGAGCCTGATGGCGCCGGTGACAGTGAGCGGGATCGCGATCGGCGGGTTCGCCGCGGCCGGTATGACGATGCTGGTCATCGGCTGATCCGTCAGAATCGCGTAAGCGCCGCGCACCGACGTCTTTCCGTCTTTCATCGGATCCCACGCAAACCCGACGCGCGGTTGAATGTTGTGATTGTTCTGCTGATAGACCTCGTCGATGCCGGCGCCGACGCGCAGCAGCGACGCGCTGAGCGGATCGAAAACGATGAACCGGTTGAAGCGTTCCGTCGGAGTGACGTTCCAGTCGTAACGCACCCCCAGTTCGAGCATCAGATTTGAGGTCAATCTGTAGTTATCCTGCGCGAAAAATCCGACCGCGCGCTGGCTGATGCTGCTTGATTGGGTGCCCAGCGTGACGCTGAAGGAGTTCGCTGTGCCGGCGAGGAAACTCGCGACGTTCGGAAAGTTGAAGGTTCCGGTTCCCTGTCGGAAATTGTTGTTAAAGAACTGCCGGAACTCGCCGCCGAATTTGAACGAATGCGCGCCGTTCAGATAGTTTGCGGTGTCCGCGACAACGAACGTCGTGTCGCTGCGTCCTGACGGCTGTGCGGCGGGCCCGCCAAAAGACAGACCGCCGCCGGCGACGCTGATTTGCGGCAAGCCGATCGCTTCAGTGATTCCGTTGTTGATGCCAAACTCCGCCGGATTGACCTGTGTGTTCGGTTTGTTCGACGAATGCCAGCGATTGAAGCCAAAGCGAAACTCGTTGACGAGTGTTGGGCCAAAGACATGCGTCTCGCTCAATGTGAAGATCTGGCGACGAACGTCAGTGACGTTGCCGAAGCCCGGGACAGTGCTGCCGGTTCTCGGCTCGATGCTATCGGTGTGGTAAAAGCCGTAATAAGCGTGCCACCGATCGTTCTTGCCGAGGTTGTAGTTGATATCCAGGGTCCATTGATCGCTGTTTACCGGAGCGTCAGCCGAACCGACAAAGCGCGGCGTGCCTGACGCGTCGACGAGGTTGGCGCGCGGAATCAGCGATAGCAGCCTCGTTATAACCGGATCAGTCGCCGACGCTCGCTGCGCATCGCTCAACGCGAGGCTGTTCAGGTCGAGACTCTGCCGTTGCCGCAATCCCTCGTACGAAGTGAAGAAGAAGACGCGGTCTTTGATAATCGGCCCGCTGAGCTGGCCGCCGAACTGGTTGCGCTTGAACGGCGGAGGCTCGCTGGAAGTGAGCGTGAAAAAGTTGCGCGCGTCGAGCCGATCGTTTCTGAGAAACTCAAACACCTCGCCGTGAAACTCATTCGATCCCGATCTCGTGGCGATGTTGACGATCGCGCCCGAGTTCTGTCCGTATTCAGCGCTGAACGTCGAGTTGTCGAGCTTGAACTCTTGAACAGTGGCGATGGAAGGTTGAAAGCTGATCGAGCTGAACGTGAGGTTGTTCAGCGTTATGCCGTTGACGACATAATTGACTGTCTCTTCTCGATTACCGGCGGTGTTGATTGCGAGCGCTCCCACGCCTCGTAGCGGCGAGGCGGAGAAAGCGCCTTGCGGCGGCGTTACTGAACCTGGGACAAGAAGACCGAGCTCGAGAAAGTGACGGCCGTCGAGTGGCAGCTCCTGCACCATCTTCGGGCCGATAACCTCACCAACCGACGTGGTCGCGCGCTCGATCATTTCACCGCTCGAGCTGACGGTTATCTGCTGCGAGATGTGTCCGATCGTGAGTTGGAAGTCCTGGGTGATCTTGCGTCCAACCTCGACACGGATCGCTTCCAGCACTTGAGTGTTGAAGCCTTCGGCTTGAACCTGCAGACGATACTCGCCGACCGGCAGCGCCGGTATCTCATATCGGCCCTCGTCGTCCGTTTCCGTCACGCGATCGACGCCGATGGCCTTATTGATGGCTCGTACTTCGACGCGCGGAACGACAGCGCCCAACGGATCGACTACTTGTCCTTCGATTGAGGTGGAGAACTGCGCCTGCGTATTGGTCCATGCGAACACAGACACAACGAGCGCGAGAAAAAAATAGACTGGTCGAGGAGAGCGGGGGCCCATAAAGCCTCGTTCTAGAACCTACCGGGGGGAAGCAGTAGCGCGTAATGGAATGGCCCGACAGGCCCAAACTGCCTATACCATTCTTTTTCCCTGTTGATTCAATGGGTTAAAGTGTACGTTATCGTACCACCAGAGATGTGTCACTCCGTATTTTTACGGTAATGTGATCCAGCGAACATATGGGGTGACTCAGATCACGTCGGCGTCGGCTCGTTCGCGATTCGCCAGCCAGGTGAATGGAACGGCAATTACCTGAAACGCCGCACTCAAGATGTAGGAGACTGGATAACCCCACACGTCTGCGGCCTTCCCGAGTAACGGTTGAGTCACCACGCCTCCGGTCGACCCGAACAACGAATCGAACGACAACACTGTCGCACGTTGTTCAGAAGGTATTAACGCATTCAGGTAACCCTGCCGGACTGGCGTGACCGCCGAGAACATCAAACCCCACAGAACCAGCAGCGTGACGGCGACCCAGAAGTTCGGCACGAAGCCGATCACAGCCAGGACCACCACGCTGAGGACTTCGCCGATCAGTAGTACCGAAGTGCGTCGACTGAATACTCGCGCGATGTACGGCACGAGTAGTCCGCCCGCGATCTGTGCTCCGGCAACGATCGCCGCCGCGAGCCCGGCAACGCCGTATGCCTGTTTATCGCCGTACAACTCCAGCAGATAAGGCTGCATGGCATAGAACGCGTAGATCGAAACGCCGCCGGTAAATGGCGCGGCGAACATGATCCACCTGACGGGACGATTGCCTAAGCCGTGTTTGATCGACGCGCGCAGGATCGACTTGATCTCCGCGGTTGCGCGTTTGCCTTTCGCCGGCGTGAAGCCGAGGTCTTTCATCAATATGGCCGCGATGACGAGATTGAGTACGAGCAGCACCGCGCGTATGACGTAAGGAACACCGAGGTTTGTCGCTTGCGCGATCGCTCCGCCCGCAACGGATCCGGCGAGCATCGCAGCGCCTTCGACAATCTCACCCTTCGCCAGTACCGACTCCAACTTTTCTTCATTACCAGCGTGAGCGAGCGCGTCCGCCAGCCACGCTTCAAACGCACCTGACAAAAACGTGAAGCCCAGGCCGAGAAACAACGAGGCGAGCGCCCACGCCCAGAACGGCGCCGACACGTACCACATGTACAGATAAAGCGCGGTTGAGATAGCCAGCGTCAATAGACCGAGCAGATACGACACGCGTCTGCCGCGCAGGTCGGCAACGACTCCGGTCGGAATCTCGAACAACACGAACCCGGCGGTGAAGAACGCGTTCGCGGCAAAGGCTTCGAGATTGTTGAGCCCGGCGTCGAGAAGGAACAGTGTGTTGATGCCCCAGATCAGCGAAGCCGCGAGGGTGTTGAAGAGGTAGAGCGTTAGATATGTTCGTTGAACTTTACGGGAAGCCTGGTTCATGTCTCATCCGTGTTTTCTTTATGAACCAAGACACAATCAAGTAGACCACTAACGGAAGCTGTCGGTCGCCCTGACGAGTGCGTCGGTAATCCCCGGCTCGCTGGCCGCGTGTCCGGCGTTGGGAACGATCTCGAGCGAGGCTTCGGGCCAGGCTCGGTGCAGGTCCCACGCGTTCGTAAAAGGACAGACCATGTCGTAACGGCCGTGTACGATCACTGCCGGAATGTGTTGAATGCGATCGACGTTCTCGATGAGGTAGTTGTCGGTATCGAAGAAGCAGTTGTTCGCGAAGTAGTGACACTCGATGCGCGCGAGCGCGATCGCCATTTCCGGTTCGGTGAACTCTTCGATCAGTTTCGGATCGGGTAGCAGCTTCAACGCGCTCGCCTCCCACAGCGACCACGCTTCCGCCGCCTCCAAACGCACCGAGTAGTCGTCGCTCGTCAAGCGGCGATAGTAAGCAGCGATCATGTCGCCGCGCTCGGATTCCGGAATGAGTTGCAGATACTGCTCCCACGTTTCCGGAAAGATTGCGCTCGCGCCGTGGCCGGCTTCGTAGAACCAGCGAATCTCTCCGGGCCGTCCCAAAAAGATCCCGCGCAGGACCAGGCCTCGCACTCGCTCCGGGTGCCTTTCAGCGTACGCCAGTGACAGCGTGCTGCCCCACGAGCCGCCGAAGACGAGCCACTGTTCGACGCCGAAATGGTTGCGGAGTTTTTCGATGTCCGCGACGAGGTGCCACGTCGTGTTGTCTTCGAGAGAAGCGTGCGGCAGGCTGCGGCCGCTGCCGCGCTGTTCGAAAAGGATGACTCGGTATGCTTCCGGATCGAAGAACCGCCGGTACTCGGGAATCAGGCCCGCGCCTGGACCACCGTGCAGGAAGACAGCGGGCTTTCCGTTCGGATTACCGCTTTGCTCGTAGTAGAGGTGGTGAACGTCTGAGACTTGAAGGTGGCCTATGTCGTACGGATCAATTTCGTCGTAAAGGGTTCGCAGTGTTTGCATGATTGTGAGGGATTATCGGATTAGATCGTCTTGCTCTGCAAACCCGCTGGTTCAGTATGGCTACGCTTTGCATTTCGATTCTTCTCCTTCGTTAACGGACTTACGACTAGAAAACCTGCCACGGGAACCTGGGGCCGCGGGAGGGAACGAACGTGATGCCCTTCCAGGTGTTGTTTTTAGTGTTCGGCGCGGGAACTAGTTCGAACGCGGATGAAGACTTGATCGTGATTGATAGCGACTGCAACGGATCGAGCGCTTGAAAATTGTACGTTGGGTAGTGGCCGATTGCCTTTTTCCCCGGCACACTCTTCCTTTCCTATGCATTTAGCCCCTCGCAGCAAACCGGTTTGCCTGCTTGATTCGGAGTCTACCAACGAACCGCGGCGGGCGAAATTGTACGTGGGTTCAGTCGTATTGCACCAAAGTACAATATGAGGGAATCCGCAGAGTTGACCCGGCGAGCGGTTACTTGATCAGTCCGGTCCAGGCGGCCAGACCGATGGGTATGAGTAAGTAACCGAAAATTA
>DASRIM010000017.1:0-18739 GCA_035649995.1 Pyrinomonadaceae bacterium
CCGGTGTCGACGGGCAGTAACAAGCAATACAACGAAAAAGGAATTCGCGGGCTGGCATACACGCCGCGAGGTCGTTTCAGAATCTACGCCCAGATCAAGGGCTGGAGAAAGTCGCCTCTCGGTCTACTTTATTATCCGAACTATTTCAGCGACGGGCTCGCGATTCACGGAAATCCTTCCGTACCTCGAACGCCGCAGAGTCATGGCTGCGTTCGCATCCCGATGTCGTCCGCGGAGGAGATGAGCAAACTTCTGCCGGTCGGAACGATCTTGCTGATTTACGACAGCGAGTCGTTCGTGTCCGCCAAAGAGTGGGCCGAGGCAGACAGGCTCAAGCAGGAAGCCGTCATTCCCTAAAATCGCGGATCGTGAATGTTAGCTAGTTTACGAAAGTGCGCGGCGAATGACTTCGCGCTCGTTGTCGAGCACGCGAGCGGCCCAGCGGAGTGAAACGAGGTAGAGCGAGACGTCGAGCAGCAGCAAAGCGACGATCGAAGGGGCGATGAAGCTCTCGCGATAAAGCAGGTAGATCAACACAGCCGCCGGGATGCTGCCGAAGATCATCCCCATCACCGCATCGACCGCTGACCCGCCCGACGCAAACCGGTAGAACTGCATCTTGAACGGTAGTTTCACCGACAGGCAGTTTCCATAGGCCGCATACGCAAACCCGACGAGCACAAGCTCGACGAAACCCACGAGAACGATCCACGCCTGCATCTTCAAGAGCGCGAGCGGAACAATCGTCGCGAACAACACGATCATCACAACCGCAAACGCGAGGTTCTTGCTTGCCAGTTTCTCCTTGCCGCTGAGCGGCAGCAACGCGTAGCGATCGAATCCGTGCGGATCGTCGAGACCGAAAGAGTTGAACACGATGGTGGCGCACGGCAGGAAAAGAACAGGAACCATGATCCAGAACGCCGTCGCGGACGGAGCATCGCTGGAAGCCAGGTACATGTTGAAGAGGACAACGAACGGAAGGACGAAGTAGAGGTCCAGCAAACGGCTGAAGTATCGGAGATCTTTCTTCAACAGTCCGCCGAACCTGCCGGGAAACTGAACCAGACTCGAGATCGCGGAAGTCTGCACGCGGCGATCCCGTCGCCGATCCTGGCGGGGCTCCAATGTGGACCGGAACGTCCACAATGAGATCATCACGACGACGATCATGATCGCGCCCAAAACAGCAACCGTTCGCAACGGCGTTGACGAAACCGCTGCACTCGCGGCGAGTTGATGCGGCAGGAATCCGTTGAGTGAACGCAGCACGCCGGTTTGCTTACTGAACGAGAGGAATCCGATTCCCGCAGTCAAAATCAACAGCACGACGACCGCGATCTTTCTCATGAACGCATTGGTCAACAGGTGCGTGGACGTCAGTCCCGTAAACAGTCCGAGCAACAGGAACATCAACAACGCCACCATTCCCGTGATCGGATGTTCGGCCCTGGAGAGCGGATAGACGAGAGCTAACGAAACAGCGCCGACGATCCACGCGAACGGCGAGAAGAACAACGAGCCGAGCCTGATCAGGAAAAGCTCGTAAGCTGTCAGCGGAAAACGCAGTAGCCCGCGGCTCGACATCGATCGTCGCGACTCCGCCAGCGCCGGCATCATCCAAACCAGGAAAATCACCAGCAACAGCGCCTGATATCTCGACGTCTCGCCGTTACCGAGCTGCTTTGCGATTAGCGGCAACTGCTGAAAATACCTCGCGACGACGATGCCGCCGAACACGACCAGAATGCCGACGTTATGACGAGTGAGACTCGTTGCACTACGAAACCGGCGCCAGTACGCGCGCCATTGATACCGCAGGATCGCAGTCACCCGATCCATTCGAGCTCCTCGACGCTTCGCCGTTCGACGTGCTGGAAGTAAACGTCCTCGAGAGTCTGGCCGCGGTCAGTAATCTCTTTCATCGTCTGATCGCAAACAACTTCGCCGTGCCGGATCACCGCAAAGCTGTGGACCAGACGCTCGACCACCTCGAGGATGTGAGAAGTAAGAAAGACGGTGATGCCCTTCCCTGCCATCAGCATGAGTAGATCTTTAATGCTGCGTGAAACGACCGGATCGATTCCCTCGAAAGGCTCATCGAGAAAGAGGATTCGGGGGTTGTGAATCAGCGCCATCGCCAGTGCGCACTTCTTTTTCATGCCGAACGACGACTGATCGACGAACGCATGACGATCGGACCACAGGTCGAGGTAGTTCAACAATTGTTCCGCCCGCGACTCAGTTTCGCTGCGACTCAATCGATACACGGGCCCGCACATCATCATGTGCTCCCAGATCGTCAGTGAATCGAAAAGGGCGAGATCTTCAGGCAGCACGCCGATCTTCTGTTTGATTTCGAGAGGTGAAGTGAGAATCGAAGCGCCGTCGATCAGAGCATCGCCCGCGGACGGTTTGAGGATCCCGGTGAGCATCTTGACCGTCGTCGATTTACCGCTGCCGTTTGGTCCAAGAAAACCAAAGATCACGCCTTTCGGAACTTGCAGATTCAAATCATGAACGGCAACAAACTCTCCGAACCTCTTGCTCAGTCCGACTGTCTGAATCATGGCTTAACTGAGATGCGTGCAGCGTTCGACGGCTGACCGTCGACCGTGATGGTGACCATCAGATCTCCGGGGCTGAGATTTTCCGGCAGGCGAACGATCAGTTGATTGAACGGAAACGCCGTAAACCCGATAACTGCCTCTAACGTGAGCACAAACTGAGTCTGTTGTATGTCAACCGCGGTGACGACGATCTTCGGAAACACCGGACCGAACTGGATGTTCTCCGTGAACAAAGAGATCCTCGTCCGCTTATCGGCACTGTAGTTGGGCTCAGTCATCACGCTGAATGGCGCCGCAACTAGAGACACGGCATTCAACGTGATCGCCCGGTCGCTGTTTACTTCGGTGACCAGAACCGGTTCGTTGTCGGTGATGTTTATGACGGCAGTGCTGGGATTGGCCAGATCCACTTCGCCGGTCGGGTCAGTCAGTTTGATCGAAAACTGTTCCGTGCTCTCGCGAACTTGATCGTTCAGTATGGGAATCGTGATCGTGCGCTGGAATGTGCCTTCCGGAAACTCCAGCGTGCCGCTGACCGCGGTGTAGTCTTCTCCCGCCTTGGCAGTGAGATCTTCCGTCGTGTACTTGACGGTGATTGGCCCAACGCCACAACAGTTCCCGCCGCGAACGACCGTGAATTGCACGCTCGCCGCGCCTTCGACGACGTTGCGACTCGACTGCGTAAACAGAAGATGGTTCGTGGAAAGTGCTGTGAAGTCGGCAGTCTTATTGCCGTCGAGAAGAAAGTCGCTGCTTTGAGGATTGAAGATGTAGTTCGCCGCAACCGGTCTGACGGAGTAGTTACCTGCGTTGACGTTATTGAACGAATACTGTCCGTTTGCATCCGTGACGGTCGTCGGCGGAGTAAAGCCGGTGTTGTCTCTCAGTTCGACAGTCACGCCCTGTTTCGGACTTCCCAAACGCGTGATCGTGCCGGTGATGTTGTACTTCGCGAGCACGGCGTCGAAATTCGCGACCTGGTTCGCGGAGAGATTATTGAAGGTGATGCTGCCGGGCGTGATGTTCCAGATCTTGCTCGTGATCGAGACCGTGTAGTTTCCACCCGCCGGGAGAAGGTTGAACGAATACTCTCCGGCGTCTAACAACACGGTACGGTTTTGAGTGCCGGTCAAAACAACCAGCAGGCCGCCGCTGACGCCATTGACCTTGCCGCTAATAGAAAAGGCGTTGAACGCCGTGATGTTGGCGGTTTGATTGGTCGACAGATTGTTGAAGAGCAGAGTCGAGGGGACGAAGCCGAAGCCCTGCTTCGAGATGTCGATCCGATAATTCCCCGTTGGCAGACCGGGGAATGAATAAGCACCATCGGCGCCGGATTGAGTGCTGCGGCTGAACGTCGCAAACATCTGGAGATTGACGCCGCTGACTGGCGTGCCGTTTCCGTCCTTGATAACTCCCGAGATCGTAAACGTCGGTATCGGCGGGCTCGACGGCGGCGCCCACGATGGCGCTCGCGCGCTGAAATTATTGTTAGTGATCTTCGTCCGGTTTGTGCCGTTGGCGTTCATCGTGAAGATCCCGATCTCGAAGTTGTTACTCGTATCGAATCCCAGACAGACAAACTTCTCGCCATCGGGCGACCATGATGGACTGAAACAATCGGGCGTGACGTTCACGGGGTTGGTCCCATCACGGTTGACGATATTGATACCGCCGCCGTTGTTTCTATCGAAAGCGATCCGCAGGCTGTCGGGCGACCATGTCGGATTGCGATCGTCCGCGGCGTTGTCGGTCAGTCTCGTCTGATTACTGCCGTCGGCGTTCATCACGTAAAGCTCAGTGTCGGTACGCCCGTCCCGATTCGACGAGAACGCGATTCGCGATCCGTCCGGAGACCACGCGGGTTCTGAGTCGCTACTAAAAAGCGGTCCCTGAAAGTCGCTGCCTTGTTGAACGTTGGTGGTTAGCTGGACCAGCCCAGTGCCGTTCGCGTTCATTACCCAGATTTCAAACTTTCGCTGGCCGCTCCAATTGGTGGCAAACGCCAGTTTCGAACCATCAGGCGACCATGCGGGATAGAGACTCTCGCTGAACTCGAGTTGTGGGTTGGCGGAGGTCAGTGTTATGAGGTTCGTCCCGTCCGCATTTATCACGCAGATGTCGGTTCGAAATCCGCTCCTGCGGTTGAACGCGATCTTCGACCCGTCGGGCGAGTAGACCGGGTTGTCGTTTTGGATGTGGGTGCCCTGGAGCAGTATCGATTGTCCGGTACCGTCTGAATTAATCAGCAACAGACTCCCGGCATTGTCGGCAAATATTATCTTGCTTGAACTCTGCGCTTTAACGATGGAGCATGAAACAAGGACAGCCGCTAAAAACAGCAAAAGGCGTATGGGGGTATTTCTTATCATCTGGGCAAAACGGATTAGTGACGAGTATTCCGGGAGACTTTCAGGCCGCTAAGGCGGACCACAGAAGATAGCGATAAACAACTCGATTGGCAAGGGACCATGAATTAGGATTAAGCTACCCTGAGCATGGTTCCGGTCTCGATTCTCGATCTCGTCCCTGTCGTCCTGGGCGAAACGCCCAGAGAGGCGCTCCGCAAGAGCCTGGATCTCGCGCAACACGCCGAAAAGTTCGGTTACAAGCGTTACTGGGTCGCCGAGCACCACAACATGACGGGCATCGGCAGCGCCGCGACGTCCGTTGTGATCGCATATCTCGCCGGCGGCACGTCCACGATTCGCGTGGGCTCGGGCGGCGTCATGCTGCCAAATCACTCGCCGCTCGTAATCGCCGAGCAGTTTGGCACACTCGAATCGATCTATCCGGGACGGATTGACCTGGGGCTGGGCCGCGCGCCGGGAACAGACGCGCGAACGTTGCGCGCGCTGCGTCGCGATCCGGCGCGCGCGGATGATTTTCCACAGGACGTGTTGGAGTTACAGCAGCTACTTGCGCCCGCGGAATCCGGACAAGCTGTGCGTGCCGTTCCGGGCGCGGGCACTGAAGTTCCGCTCTGGATCCTCGGATCGAGCACGTTCGGTGCGAAACTCGCCGCGGAGCTCGGACTGCCTTACGCTTTCGCTTCACACTTCGCGCCGGATGCTTTGGTCGCGGCGCTCGAGATCTATCGCAGGCAGTTCAAGCCGTCGAAACAGTTGGACCAGCCGTATGCGATGGTTGGCGTCAACGTAGTTGCCGCGGACACGGATGATGAGGCGCGCCGGTTGTTCACGACGGTTCAGCAGTCGTTCACGAACCTGTTGCGCGGCGCCGGCGGTAAACTCCAGGCGCCGATCGATAACATCGACGAGTATTGGAGTCCGGCGGAGAAGCTTTACGCTTCACAGATGCTGAAGTATTCGATCGTGGGTTCAGCGGAGACAGTTCGGAAAGGGTTGCCGGATTTTGCGGCGTTGACGAAAGCGGATGAATTGATGATAGTGACCAGCATCTACGATCACTCCGCTCGCGTCAGGTCGTATCAGATAGTTGCCGAAAATGCCAAAGACCAAATCGTCAACGACTAGTGGAAACTGTTACGTCGCGTTGCTCCGCGGGATCAACGTCGGTGGAAACAATCTCATTAAGATGGCCGACTTGCGCAGCCGCTTCGGCGCGATCGGATTCACCGGCGTCCAGACGTATATCCAAAGCGGAAACGTGGTGTTCTGTTCAAAACAGATGACCAAAGCGCGGTTAACCGAGATGATCGAGCGGGCGTTGAGTGAGGCGTTCAGTTACGAGTCGCGGGTTGTGGTCGTGTCCGCTGGTGAACTTCAGCAAGTCGTTGCCCAGGCGCCGAAAGGATTTGGAAAGGAACCGGATGTTTACCGGTACGACGTCTTGTTTGTGAGGGAGCCGTTTAAGGTCAGCGAGGCGCTCGAACTCGTTCCCGTAAATCCTGACGTCGATACGGTTCACGCCGGCGATCATGCGCTCTATTTCCGAAGAGTTATTGCCAACGCCGCACAGAGCCGTCTGAATAAACTGGTCCAGCGAGCGGTGTACAAGCACATCACCGTCCGCAACTGGCGCACGACGACGAAGCTCCTTGAAATGGTTACCGATGTCGATCGAAATGCGAGAAGAGCGGTCTGATGATCGTACCGGTGTTCGCGACGTGAACAACGGTGCGTTCGGGCAGGAGCAGGAGGCGAACATCGTCGATGCGTTAAGGGCGAATGGCGCCGTGTTGCTTTCGCTCGTTGCAACGATGAACGATCGTGTCGTGGGCCATGTGATGTTCAGCCCGATAACTGTAGGTGACGTCCCGGGCGCGGCGTTGGGACCGATGGCTGTGCTTCCGGAACATCAACGACAAGGCATTGGCGGCGGCCTGATCGAAACGGGCACAGAGAGGCTGAAACAGCTTGGATATCCGTTCATCATCGTTCTCGGTCATGCGGAGTACTACCCGCGTTTCGGCTTCAAGCCGGCGAGCCGTTTTGGTGTTACTTGCGAATGGGAAGTGCCTGATGAAGTGTTCATGTTGTTAGTCCTCGACGAGACGAAAATGCGGGATGTGTCCGGGTTAGCCAGGTACCGGCGCGAGTTCTCAAGCGTTTCGTGATGAGTGGAGATTTTGATCGGCTGGCCCTGCTCGATGAGGAAGGGTGGACGTCGAACAACCACTATCACGAGTTCGTCCTGGGCCAGGTCCCGCGTGATTGTGAAAACGCACTCGAGATCGGCTGTGGCACCGGCGCGCTGGCGAGGGCGTTGGCCGCGCGGTGCAAACGAGTGGTCGCGCTTGATTTGTCAGCGGAGATGATTCGCGTCGCACGGTCGCGGTCGAGTCGATTTGTTAATCTCGAATTTCAGTTGGCCGACGCGATGACGTGCGACTTTCCGCGGTCACACTTCGACTTCATCTGTTCCATCGCCACGTTTCATCACCTGCGACAACGCGAGTTGTTAATGAAGATCAAGGACGCGCTCAGGCCGGGCGGCGTCCTGGTGGTCGTAGACTTAGTGCAATCTGAAAGATTGAATGAACGCGTGATTGATATTATCGGCCTTGGCATGAGCGCGACTCTGCGACTGATCCACAACGGCCGCTTTCAACCCCCTCCCGAGGTCCGCAAAGCCTGGGAACAACACGGCAAACACGACACCTACTCAACCATCACCCAGATCCGCGCCCTTGCCGACGAACTCTTACCGGGCGCAAACGTGAGACGACACCTCCTGTGGCGCTACTCACTGGTCTATCGTAGATAACACATGAATTTTCCGCATCTGATACTCGCTCGCGTTTATTGAATACATCCAGCCGATAGATCGTGGAGGGCGACACTAAAAAACTCAGTTCGGCTTAGTGAGTGACGAAAGCGGCGGGGTTTGTAAGCCGAAGTTCTGCGGGTTTTCACCGACGATTGCCGCCGCGTAGAAGTTCGGAACGTACTTCGACGTTTCCCTGCGAAACGATTCATCCAACTGTCCACTATTCGCCAGCAGCGTCCAGAAGTTTCGTTCGTAATTCTCCGTGGTTCTCAGTTGCCGCAACGTATCGCGTACCCATTGGGCGCCGCGGTTGTAGCTAACCAGCACCAGCGTCACGCTTTCGGAGTCTTCGCCGAGTTCGGCCATGTGATCGGCGATAAAATGCGCCGCGGCAGGCGCCATCTTTTCCACGTCGCACATCTCCGCTGGAGCAACGCCGTAGTTGCGCGCCGTCGACGGCAGGAACTGAAAAAGCCCGGTCGCGCCAAGAGTACTCTCATGACACTCTCGATACGCCGACTCGACGACGGGCAAATAGATGCCAATGATCACCGGAACTTTCCGCGCCTCGAACGAGCGCGCGATCACCGGGATGTACGGCCCCGCGCGCGCGTAAATTGCTCGGACACTTTCCGACTCCGAGGGCCGGCTTAGCCGCCCTGCGTAATAATCGACGTGCCGCTTGATCGCGTACACCGCATCGTCGTTGAGTTTCACCAGCCGGTCGCTCATCATTGCCGAAATACGCTGCTCCTGCGCGGCGACGAAATCGAGTTGCTCACGCTCGGTCATGTGCCAGTAGAGTTTTGCGGGCGCGACGGCGGCGGCAGTTGGCGGAGGAGACGCAGATGGACGCGTGTAAAGAAACGCTCCGACCGACGCCGCCAGCAGCCCAACAACTACGACAATTATGGACCAGCGCAATGATCGTTTCGCCGTTGCAGGCACGGCGTGCGGTGATCGGGTCTTGAGTTGCTCTCGCGCTTGCTTCAACTCCGCGGCCATCTGATCGGCCGTGCTGTAACGCTGCGTGGCGTCCTTGCTCAAACACTTATCGACGATCGGCTGCAACAACACTTCAGCGTTATTCGGCGTCTCAGATAGCGGCGCTGGTTTGCGATCGAGAACTGCCACCAGCGTGTCCATGCGTGTCGCGCCGCTGAAAGGCAGCCGCCCGGTAAGCATTTCATAAAGCACAACGCCCAGACTCCAGATATCGGTGCGTTCGTCAACCGCCAATCCGCGCGCCTGCTCCGGCGACATGTAATTGACGGTCCCCATCACCAGACCGGCCTCAGTATGTGTCCGGAAGCCAGCAGTTTCATTCAAACGCTCAGGCGTTTCGGGCTCGATCAATTTAGCGATGCCGAAATCGAGTATCTTCACCAGTCCATCCGGCCGCCGCATGATGTTTTCCGGCTTGATGTCCCGATGCACGATGCCTGCCGCATGTGCGACAGAAAGTGCCGCCGCAACCTGTTCGACGCTGTCGAGAATCTCTTCGAGCGACAACGTCTCGCTCTTGATCAACTCGCGGATCGTTCGGCCGTCGATAAACTCAGTTGCGATGAAATAGATGCCGTCGTCTTCGCCGACTTCGTGAATCGTCAGTATGCCCGGATGGTTCAACGCTGACGCCGCGCGCGCTTCGCTTTGAAAACGCCGCAACCGAGCGCTGTCGGAAGCGAAGTAAGCCGGCAGGAGTTTGAGAGCGACGAGCCGGTTGAGACGCGTGTCTTCGGCCAGGTAGACTTCAGCCATTCCGCCTGCTCCGAGCCGCTCGACGATTCTGTATGGACCGATTTCGCGGCCGAAGTTTCCGTCAGGATCCGAGCCGAGTAACACATGCGCGTCCTGGGCCATCGCCGGCTGCTCGATGAAACCGCCTGCTTCGTCGTGAGCGGCAATCAACGAGTTGGCTTCGTGTTTCAACTCGTCGTCGCCGGCGCATGCCTGGTCCAAAAATGACGCGCGCTCGAGCGGCGGGCGATCGAGCGCCTCCTGGAACACTGCCTCAACTTCCTGCCATCGCTCAGGAGTCATTCTTCATTCTTCGATAGAGCCATGCTTTCGCCGCACGCCAGTCGCGGCGCACGGTCATCAATGAAATTTCCAACACGTCGGCTGTCTCTTCGAGACTGAGCCCGCCAAAGTAGCGCAGCTCGACGACCTGACTCTTGCGTCGATCGAGTTTTGCCAGTTCGTCGAGTGCTTCTTCGAGTGCGATCAGTTCGCCGGCGCGTTGCAGCGACATGCCGGCAGCGTCATCGATCGGAACCTGTTGTGCGTCACCGCCGTGTTTGATGTAACGCCGGCGCCGCGCGTGATCGATCAGGATGTGACGCATCACTTGGGCGGTGACGGCGAAGAAGTGCGCGCGGTTCTGCCAATCGATCTTTCGTTGTCCGGCAAACCGAAGATACGCTTCGTTGACGAGCGCGCTCGTCTGCAACGTATGGCCGTCGCGTTCGTGCTGAACGTAGCGATGTGCGATGCGACGCAGTTCGTCGTACACCAGCGGCATCAGACGATCGAGCGCGGCTTTGTCTCCTTCACGCCATTCGAGTAGCAAGCCCGTCAGGTTATCAGCCGCCATCGCTTTCATCGCGGCGAAATTCTAACATCATTCGCACGGATAATTTTTTCGCTGCGGATGAACACTTTCGGCGTTTTTTCTCGCTTGCGCGTTAGACGGATGAACAGTTTTCGCGCCGGTTTCTCGCTAATATGTTAAGGAGAAACAAATATGAAGCTAATCCTGACCGTGTTGTTATTGATCATGAGCGCGGCGATCGTGCCGGCGCAGTCATCCGCCAAACTGTACAGGGACATGTCGCGCGCGGAGCGGGCCGATTTTGTGAAAGAACAGGCGCGCCGGATAGCGCGAGAGATTTCCGGTAACGATTACGAGTTCACGCCGGCGTTCGAGCTGGACATTCAAAAGCAATTGAGTTGGTACGCGGAGCGCATCGGTCCGCACGGCGAGAATTCGGCGAAACGAGACTTGCGGCCGGTGCTGGAGCGTGGACACGCTCGCGCGCCGCTGCTGAATTCAATCTTCCGATCGCGCAACCTGTCGCCGCTGATCGGCCTTTACATTCCGTTCATCGAATCTGAGTACAAGAACCTCGAGGCGTCTGGGCCGATGGGAGCGATTGGCATGTATCAGTTCCTTCCGTCTACTGGCGCAGTGTTCGGTCTTTCGGCTGAGGACCTGATGGACGTCGCGAAGTCGGCCGATGCGGCGGCGCGCTACATCACGCAGAGTATCGAAGTGTTCAAAGGCGATCCGATGAAGGAGGCGTTGGCGCTGCTCGCCTACAATAGAGGCGCTGACAAGACCGCGCGCGATCTGAAGGTCCTGCTCAACGAACAGAACAAACGATGCAGCATCTGCGCGCTGACCGCCGATCGCAGCAAACTCGACGAGCAGTTCAAGACCGAGAACGTCTTTTACGTGCCGCGTTTCTTCGCCGCTGCCATCATCGGGGAGAACCCGCAGTCATTTGGATTGCAAACTCCGCCGCTCTCGTCTTACTAGTCGCAACCTAATATGCAAAGCAGTTAATCCGTGTTCCCTTTGCGCTAAATATAGCTAATGTTAGGCCAACAGGCAGAACACGGATTAACAAGCACCTGCGTCTGGGATGTCCGCAAAGATTTAGCCCACGTTGACTGAAAGAGGGTTGCGCGATTTTACACTCACCACATTAGCGGAAAGAATTATGATGGGCCTGTATGTTCCTATTGCACAGGCCGTCTGACCCGGAAATCCGCTCATTCCTATCAGCCCAGCAACAGTCGCAATTCTCCTATGACCCATTGGAACTGACACGCAGTTCCCCGCCCTCCGGTTACACCGTCGACCACAATCGAGTGCAGCTTGGCACAGGCGCGCAGTGCTTCGCCGCGGCCGTGGCAGCGATCAGACAGTGGAAAATGTTTGACCTGGGTTGGGTGCGTCTCTGTTGGGGCAATACGTCTATCGAAACTGGCGCGACTGTCGCCGTGATCATCAGGCACCTGGGGTTTTGGTCCATGAACGCTTGCCGCATCGTGTACGTTATCGAGGAACATGGAACCGTCGAGCGATTTGGCTTCGCCTACGGAACTCTCGTGGACCATGCAGAAAGAGGTGAAGAACGTTTCATGGTCGAGTGGAACAGAGCTGACGACGCCGTCTCTTACGACCTGCTCGCCTTTTCAAAACCCGGATTGTGCGCGAGGCTCGGCTATCCGTACACTCGGTCGTTACAGAAGCGATTTGCGCACGACTCAAAAAACGCGATGAAGCGCGCCGTTAGCTGATCCACTATGCAAACTAACCTTCAGGCCGTCATTTTTGATTTCGATTACACTCTGGCCGACTCGTCCCAGGGCGCAATCGAGTGCATTAACTTTGCGCTCGATCAAATGGGACTCGACCGCGTAACGGATGAAGCTGCGTGTCGCACGATCGGGTTATCGCTGCACGAGACTTTTCTCACGCTGGGCGATCATCACGAGCCGCACAGATGCGACGAGTTCTACCGTCTCTTCGTGCAGCGCGCGGACGAAGTCATGAGCAATCTCACCGTGCTCTACGATTCCGTTCCCGGCATGGTTGACACACTGCGCGCCAGCGGTCTCAAACTCGCCATTGTCTCGACAAAGTATCGCCGCCGTATCAACCAGGTCCTCCAACGCGAGGCGCTGACGCACGGTTTCGAAGTCGTGATCGGCGGTGAAGACGTCAAACAGCATAAACCGCATCCGCAAGGATTATTTGAAGCGCTCGAACGGCTCGAATGTTCACCTGAGTGCGTGATGTACGTCGGCGACAGCGTAGTCGACGCTGAACTGGCGAAACGAGCCGGAGTGCCGTTGATCGCCGTGCTGTCCGGCACGACGCCGAGAGCGCAGTTTGATCTTTACGACCCCGTCGCGGTGCTGGAAAATATCAGCCATCTCCCTCAGCTTCTTATAAGCTTCTAGCCAAACACGGATGAAGTGAATATTCTTACGCTATGTTCCTCCTGATACTTGCTTTGCTCATCGCTCAGCCACATCCGGACGCAAAGAAACTGGCCCGCGACGTCACGATCTATCGCGACATCTACGGCGTCCCGCACGTGTTCGGCCGCACAGACGCGAGCACCGTTTTCGGCTTCGCGTACGCGCAGGCCGAAGACAATTTCTGGCGCGTCGAGGAGAACTTCATCCTCTCACTGGGCCGAGCGTCAGAGTTATACGGCGAACGAACGCTCAACGAAGATCGACTCAACCACGCACTCGAGATCCCGAGACTGGCTCGTGAGGAATACGCGCGCCTCGATCCACGTATGCGTTCCCTGTGCGACGCCTTCGCCGCCGGTTTCAACTACTACCTCGCGCGTCATCCCGAAGTGCGCCCGCGGCTGCTGACGAAAATCGAGCCGTGGTACACGCTTGCTTTCATTCGTTACAACTACTGCCAGAACGGGTTCGCACGCGACAGAAGTCTTCGCGGGATCGGGCTGCAAACGGCGGCGCTCGAGAACGATTTAAAAGAACATACCGGCTCGAACGGCTGGGTTGTTGGTCCATCCAAAAGCGCCACTGGTCACGCGCTGCTCTTCATCAACCCTCACCTGCCGTTCTTCGGTCCCGGCCAGGTGTATGAAGGTCACGTCCATAGCGAAGAAGGCTGGAATTTCACCGGTTACACGCGCTTCGGATTTCCGCTGCCGTACGTCGGGCACAACGAAAACGGCGGCTGGGTGAGCACTGACAATGCGGCCGACCTGACCGACGTTTACATGGAAACGTTCGACGATTCGGCTCGTCCACTCGCGTACAAATACGGCGAGGACTATCGCCTCGCTACCGAACGAGTCGAAGAGATTCGGGTTAAAACAGCGGCCGGTCTGGAGACGCGCAAGTTCACGATGCGCAGAACTCACCACGGACCGATCGTCGCCACGCGCGACGGCAAGATGCTCGCGCTGCGCATGGCGAAGTTTGAATCCGACGGCTGGCTGCGCGAGTGGTACGACATGACACGCGCGAAATCGCTCGCTGCGCTCAAACAAGCGATGACGCCGCTCAACATGCTCTTCGGAAACGTCATGTATGCCGACCGTCAGGGAAACACCTGGTATCTCTACAACGGCGCCGTGCCCAAACGCGATCCTCGTTTCGATTGGACCAAGCCGGTAGACGGAAGCGATCCGGCTACCGAGTGGCAGGGTTATCACACGATCGACGAGTTGCCCCAACTCACGAACCCCGAAACCGGATGGATGCAAAACTGCAACACAACACCGTTCCTGTTGACGAGTGAAGGCAATCCCGATCCGAAACAGTTTCCGAAATACATGGTCCAGGAGGGCGACAATCCTCGCGGCGCGATCTCGCGTGAGATCCTGGCAAGTACACCAAAGTTCACCTTCGAACAATGGCGTCGGGTCGCCTTTGACACGCGCGTGATGAACGCCGGCAAACGCTTGCCGGCGCTGATCGCGGCGCTCAAAGAGGGTCTGTCTCAATCAAGTGAAGACCCTCGCCTGCGCGAAATTCACGACGAGCTCGTTCGCTGGGATCAGCGAAGCACTAACGACTCCGTCGCTATGACGCTATTCAGTCTGTGGCACGAGCGCATGGGGAGAGACGGCGACGACAAGCAACTGGCAGCGCTCACCGAAGTCGTCAACACACTGCAACGTGATTTCGGGACGTGGAAGGTTGCCTGGGGCGAGCTCACCCGTCTTCAACGTCTCGACGAAAGCAAGGACGAAGACTTCCAGGACTCCAAATCGAGCATTCCTGTGAGCGGCGTGAACGGAAATGACGGCGCTGTCTTTACGCTCTACGCTACGCCGGAGCGCGGACAGAAACGCCGGTACGGTGTTGCCGGTGCAAGTTACGTCAGCGTCGTCGAGTTTGGTCCGCGCGTCCGCGCGCTCTCGATTCACACCTTTGGAGCAAGCGGAGATCCGCAGAGCCCGCACTACATGGACCAGGCGGTCCTTTACGCGCGCGGAGAGTTCAAACCGGCATGGCTCACGCGGGAAGATATCCAGGCGAACGCGAAAGCCTCGTACCGTCCGGGTGAAGAGCGCCGTAAACCATGGTTCAGGGAATAACGCTCACTGCCTTCTGCCGGATCAATGCGTAGACTTCCGCGAGCGTCGCTGGCGCGCCTTTCGTCATGTTCACGGCTCCCGTCGGTGTGACCAGCACCGTGTCCTCAAGCCGCATGTGAGTCTTTTTCTCCGGAATCTCGAGTAACGGCTCGACGTTGTAGACTACGCCCGCTTCGAGCGGTCGGTTGCGATCCGGCGGGTCGACGTCATGGGTTGAGATCCCGATCGTGTGTCCGATGTAACGTCCGAGTGCCTTGAACTCTTTCTCGTAACCGTGCCTCTTATAAACTGCTTCGGCGATGTCTCTCAATTGATTGATCGTTACTCCCGGCTTCATCGCAGCGATCACCGAATCGCGCGCTTCAAGAATGCAGGCGTACATCTTCTCCTGCTCGGGTGTGAATTGGCCCGAGACCGGCCAGGTACGCGTGACGTCTGACGTGTAGTATCCATAGTCCGCGCCGTAATCCATGTAAACGACGTCGCCGTCCATCATCTGACGGTTGTTAGCCGAGTAGTGCAGGATCATGGTGTTTGGCCCGGAAGCAACGATCGGACGGAAAGCGTCGCCGCGCGCGCCGCGCTTCGTGTAGACGAACCGCGCCGCAGCTTCGATCTCGTACTCGTACATGCCCGGACGCGTTCCCTTCATCGCCTCTCTCACACCTTCGGCGCCGATGTCGGAGCTCTTTTTCATCAGCTCGATTTCGTACGGCGTTTTGATCCAGCGCATTTCGTCCAGCAGCGGATTCAAGGAATGAAACGCAAGCTGCGGAAGCATCTGTTGGACCACAGCGATTGCTCGCTTCACTTCGATCACGCCGCCGGTGACCGACTGCGACGTGTCGAGCGCCTCGTAGTAGTCGAGCTCCTCGCGGGCATTCTGGACGTTCCCCTGCGACCCGTTGAGCATGTAGAGCTTCTTCGCGCGCCCGCCCAGAAACTGAAGCATCGGCAAAAACTCTTCGATCGGCTGCACTCTCGTCAGGCCGTAAAACTCTTCCTTCTTCTCCATCTGCCAGATCCCGGGGCCGTCAGCACGAACCTGCGGTTCTGTTCGCCGGGGCGCAAACAAGATCGTGCTCTTGTTTGGTCCCACCATGACGAGCACCGCGCCGGGCTCCTCTATTCCCGTCAGGTAATAGAAGTCCGGCGCCTGGCGAAACTTGACCGGGTAGTGCTGGGTTTTGGCGGCGAAAAGTATGGCGATGCCGTCGGGGATTTTCTCGAACAGCTTCGCCCTTCGCTCCATAAACTCGTTCTTATTGAACGGCTGCTGAGCGAAGGCTGAGACAGCAGAGGCAAGGCAGACAGTAATAAGGAGAAGGCGGATGCTAAACCTGGAGAGTTTACGCATGAGGGCAGGGGTTCCTTTCTGACGTCTTACAAGTAAACGCGAAGAATAGCGGACAAAAGTATCACGCCTGTGATTCTGTTCTTCCTGTCTGCCTAACAACAGGGGGCGACGCGCGTTCCGGGCCGTTTTTGTGGTAATGTGAGGGCCTCGATGCGGTCCGTAATCAGAGTTTTATTTTCACGAGGCGGACTCGTGGCCGCCGCAGCCCTCGCCTGTTTGTTTGCGCTGCCGATTTGTGCACAGCAAGCGGGCTCGAGGACGCCAGTCGTAGTCCAGCCCGGCGCGCCCGGCAAGCCGACGAAGACTCTCCCTTCTTCGACAACGGCCAAACTGCCGCCGCACTCTCCAGCCGACGTGCAGTTCATGCAACACATGATCATCCATCACGCGCAGGCGGTTGAGATGACGGCCCTGATCGACTCACGCACCCAGAACAAAGAGCTTCGCGCCCTCGGCCTGCGAATCAGCCGGTCGCAATCAGACGAAATAGATTTTATGAAACGATGGTTGACGCTCCGTGGCGAGCCAGTGTCGCCGCCGATGCAGCACACGCACGGCAGCGACATGTCGAGCCATCAAATGCTGATGCCCGGAATGCTTACGGCCAGGCAAATGGACGCCCTGAAAAAAGCAAAGGATCAGGAATTTGACCAACTGTTTCTCGCGGGCATGATTCAGCATCACAATGGCGCCTTGATTATGGTGAAGGATCTGTTCGACACTGCGGGCGCCGGACAAGATGCTGAAGTTTTCAATTTCGTGACTGACGTCGACAGCGGCCAACGTGCCGAGATTAAAATCATGCAAAACATCCTGGGGGAAAACCCCAAAGAGGAAAAACCATGAATCGCGTAAATGTTATCGCCCTCCGTTTACTGTTAGCTCCCCTTGCTTTGTGCTTGTCTCTCTCGGCCGGCACTCTGGCGCAAACGCCGTCGGCTTCACCTTCGCAGGAGAACCCGCAAGCCCCGGACAAACCACCCGCCACGCAACCAGGATCGACTGCGGGCCGTGAAGCGCCGGCGCTGCCGCCCGGAATGACGGGCTCTGACGTCAATGATCCACGCGCTAAATTGAGTCCGGGACTCTACGACGCCGGCGAAGCCGCAATGGGCATGAAGCACATCCTGCTCGTCAAGAAGCCCGACGCGTTTCAACTCGGCACGAACGATGCCGATAGTCCGCAGGTGCTGAAGACGCTCGGCACGATCGGCATCCCCGAATCGATTGCGACAAAAATACCGAAGCCGGCCCGGCTGATTACTGCTCAGCTCGCCTTTGCAAACTCCGACCTCGCGTTTCAAGGCAATCATCTGTTTCTCGGAAACTTTTACGGCGTCAGCATCTACGACATTTCCAACCCGGCGAAGGCGAGTCTGTTGACTTCAATGGTGTGTCCAGGCGGACAAGGCGACGTCTCCGTTTACAGGAACCTGATGTTTATGTCCGTCGAGATGCCAAACGGACGCGTCGATTGCGGCACCCAAGGATTTCCGCCGCCAACGCCGGCTGCGGGCCAGAATCCGATGGCCATGCTTCCCGCGGCATCGAAGGATCGCTTTCGCGGCGTGAGGATCTTCGACATCAGCGACGTCACGAAACCGAAGCAACTCGCGGCAGTACAGACTTGCCGCGGCTCGCACACGCATACGCTGGTCGTCGATCCCAACGACAAGAACAACGTCTACATCTACGTGTCGGGTACTTCTTTTGTCCGTCCGAGCGAAGAGCTCGCCGGATGCTCCGGTGAAAAGCCCGACAAGGATCCGAACACGGCGCTGTTTCGCATCGACGTAATCAAGGTCCCACTCGCAGCGCCGCAGGACGCGAAGATCGTCTCGACGCCTCGCATATTCATGAACCCCGCGACGGGCGCACTGAACGGGCTCAATAGCGGCGGCACGCACACGCGGAACGGCATATCGAAGCCAACCGATACCGACCAGTGTCATGACATCACCGTGTACTCAGCGCTCGGGCTCGCCGCCGGCGCCTGCTCCGGAAACGGCATCCTGCTGGACATCAAAGATCCAGCCAACCCGAAACGCCTCGACGCAGTTAACGATACGAACTACGCGTACTGGCACTCAGCGTCGTTTTCAAACGATGGAAAGAAAGTCGTGTTCACGGACGAGTGGGGCGGTGGAATGGGCCCACGCTGCCGCGCTACCGATCCGAACAAGTGGGGCGCTAATGCCGTCTTCCACTTGAAAGACAACAAGCTGAAGTTCGCCAACTACTACAAACTGCCCGCCGCGCAGGGCGAAAGCGAGAACTGCGTGGCCCACAATGGCTCGCTCGTTCCGATCCCGGGCCGCGACATCAAGGTTCAGGCCTGGTATCAGGGCGGTATCTCGATCATGGATTTCACCGATGCGGAGCATCCGGCGGAGATCGCCTACTTCGATCGCGGACCGATCGATCCGAAAATGCTCATCATGGGCGGCGACTGGTCGGCGTACTGGTACAACGGACACATCTACGCTTCAGAGATCGCGCGCGGCCTGGACATCTTC
>DASRIM010000018.1:0-11034 GCA_035649995.1 Pyrinomonadaceae bacterium
AAGAAACGACGGATGCGCCCCAAACCCCAATGTCCAGGGAGATCGCGCGCATCTGGGCGAACCTGCTGAAGCTCGATCCGGCGCAGATCGGCGTACATCAGAGTTTCTTCAAACTCGGCGGACATTCGCTGCTCGCTATCCAATTGCTGTTTCAGATCAAGCGGACTTTTGACGTCGAAATACCTTTTGTCGATCTCTTTCAGGATCCGACGGTCGCCGGTCTCGAACTCGCCATCGTCCAGCGCAAACTCGAACTGGTCGAGACAAGCGAGCTCGACGAGTTGCTCGCGGACGTCGAACAGATGACTGACGAAGATGTGGATCAGTTGTTAACTAATTAAAGGACACGAATGGAAGTCAATAAAGTCTTAATGTGCGCGCCGACGTATTTCGATATCGAATACGTCATCAACCCGTGGATGGACACGAGCAACCGCGTCAACAAGGAGCGCGCGTGGCAGCAGTGGGAGTACGTGCGCGACGTGCTGACGGATCTCGGCGTGAAGATCGAGTACATCGATCCCGTGCCCGGCCTGCCTGACATGGTGTTTGCCGGAGACGCCGGTATGGTCAGCGGTAAGACGTTTATCGCGAGCAACTTTCGTTTCTCACAACGGCAGAAGGAAGCCGAGGTGGCGAGCGAGTGGATGGCGGCGCGCGGTTACGAAGTGATCATTCCGCCCGAAGGCGTGTACTTCGAAGGTCTCGGCGACGTTATCTATTCCGACACGAACGTTCTCGTGGGCCATGGCCCACGCTCGTCGCCTGACTCAGTCGAGTTCATCCAGCGCATCTTCAAGAACCTCAACATCATCGGCGAAGTACACCTGTGCGATCCGTGGTTCTATCACACAGCGCTGGCGGCGGCGTTTATCGGTGACAATCGCATCATCTACTACGCGCCTGCGCTTTCACCCGAGAGCCGGCAGTTCGTCGAAAGCAAGTTTGATTATCGAATCGCGGTCAGCGAACAGGACGCGAAACAGTTCATGGTTTGCAACAACATCGTCGTCGGCCGAAAGATTCTCGTGCATGACTGCACTCCGCAGTTGGAGGAGTCGCTGGGAGAGTGGGGATACGACGTGATCAGGTGTCCGGCAGATGAGTTTCTGAAGAGCGGCGGGAGCGTACGATGCTTGATTCTGAATTTATAGAATTTGCGACGAAGACCGAAACGTCGAAAGCGCGTTGGCAAACCGCTGGTTTGTTGTGCTACGGCTCGGTAGTGGTTATCGCGCTCGCCGTCGTGCTCGGACTTTACGGTTTGAAGCCTCCGGCCGCGGCGGGCATCGACGCGCCGTCGAACGAGTTTTCCGCGGCGCGCGCAATGAAACATCTCGAGGCGATTGCGCAGTCTCCGCGTCCGGTGGGCTCGGCCGAGCATGCGGCGGCGCGCGAATACATCGTCTCGCAACTGCGAGCGCAGGGAGTCGAACCGGAAGTACAGGAGGCAGTGGCGGTCGGACGCAGACGGGAACAAGCCCATGCCGCAACCGTGCGCAACGTGATCGGCGTTCTCAAAGGCTTGAACAACGGCAACGCCAAAGCAGTGCTGCTCGCAAGCCATTACGATTCCGTGTTGCGTGGTCCAGGCGCCGCCGACGACGGCGCCGCGGTCGCCTCGATGCTCGAAACATTGAGGGCGCTGAAGTCAAACCCGCCATTACAGAACGACGTAATCTTTCTTTTCACCGACGCGGAAGAAACCGGACTGCTCGGTGCGCGTGCTTTCGTCAAACATCCGCTCGCACAAAAAGTCGGACTCGTGATCAACTTCGACGCGCGCGGCACGAGTGGACCGGCGATCATGTTCGAGACCAGCGATGGAAATGGCTGGCTGATCGGCGAGTTTGCGAAAGCCGCTCCGCATCCGATCGCCAACTCGCTCTCGTACGATCTCTACAAGCTCCTGCCGAATGACACTGATTTGTCTGTCTTCAAATTCGCAAACTTGCCAGGCTTGAACTTCGCTTTCATCGGCGACTATCTGAACTATCACTCGACGTTCGACACAATCGACCGGCTCGATCAGGACACGCTTCAGCACCAGGGCGCGTCGGCGCTCGCACTCACGCGTCACTTCGGTTTTCCGGATCTCAATCAAATACAGGCGAGTGACGTGACTTACTTCGACGTTCTCGGGACGATCGTGATTCGCTACGCGAAGTTCTGGAACATCGTGCTGACGGTGCTGGTGACGCTTCTGTTCGCGGCGGTGCTCGTGTTGGGAATCAGGAAAGGCGAGCTGAGTATTCTCAAAGTCGTGCTTGGCGCGATCGGGTTCCTGTTGTCTTCAGCTATTGCCGTCGGATCGATCACGTTTCTCTGGCAGATCATTCGCCGCGTTTACTACACCGCGCTGTCGCCGGCGCACACGTACAACAGTCACCTTTATCTGATCGCGTTTACTGCGCTGGCCGTGGCGATCATGACGCTCAGTTACCTGGTCTATCTCAGGTTCATCAGTATGCCGAACCTCGCGGTGGGCGCGTTGCTGTGGTGGGTGCCGCTGGCGATTCTGAGCGCGTTTCTGTTACCGGGCGCGAACTATTTGCTGGTGTGGCCCGCGTTGTTCAGTCTTGGTGCGTTGGCGTTTTGGTTCACAGCCCGAGACCGAAAGATGACGAACCATGTGGTGCTCGCGTTGTGCGCCGTTCCCGGGCTGATACTTCTTACGCCCATGATCTATCTCGTTTTTCTCGGCTTCGGTGTGGGGCTGATTGCCGGCGTGATGGCGGTGGTTGTAATCGCGCTGAGCCTGTTGGTCCCACACCTCTGCCTGATGTTGAAAGCGAACAAGTACGTCGTGCCGGGCGTCGCGCTGCTGGTGGCGATCGCCTTTCTCGTCGCGGGCAGCATGACAGCCGGGTTCAACAAGCAACGGCCGAAGCCGAACGTCGTCTTCTACGGCTTGAACGCAGACACAGGCGCCGCGAAGTGGTTGAGCACAGACTTTCAGCCGGACGAGTGGACGTCGCAGTTCTTCTCAATGAACTACGACGGCAACGCAACCGCGGAGTTCATTCCGTTCTACAGCGTGCCGGTGCTGGCGGGCGATGCGCCGGTGGTCCAACTCGCGCCGCCGACACTGAAGGTCACCAGCGACACCAACGACGGGACGGTCCGCACAATCACGATGCACATCGCGTCCGCGCGTCAGGCGCCGTCGCTGGTTGCGTTTGTCAGTCCCGGCGTGGAAATCGAGGACGCGCTGATAAACGGAACGACTGCCACCATCGACAACTTCACCGTTTCGGAAAACGGCTGGGGCGTTCGTTACTACGGACTTCCCGCTGAGGGCTTCGACCTGACGCTGAAAGTCCCGATGGACCAACAGGTCGAGCTGCGGCTCATCGATCAATCTTACAAGCTGCCGGCCGTCCCTTATCGCCCGCGGCCTGATTACATGCAACCCGCGCTCTTCTCGTATTCCGAGACGACGCTGGTCTCGAAATCATTCAACTTTTAATCCGTCGATCAGAACAACACTTTCGAGGAGGAGATATGGAAAGGTACTGCAAAGCCTACCCTGTCGAGCGATTTCAGGAGTTTCCGGGGTGGGGCAAGAAAAACTCTTCAACCGCCGCCGCCGAAAACACGACACCGGCAAACAACGGAGAAGAGCCTGCAAAATATTTGTACTTGCACCAGGACTACACCGTCACCGACGGGATCTTTTCGGGCGAGAACGTCGTCTACGAAGATCTCACGCCCGAGTGGATCGAGTTCTGCAAAAACGATTTGAAGTTTGAAGTACCGGTATACGAATCAGCTCCGGCGCCCGCTGAAGACAAAGCCTCCGCTACCGCCGCCTCTTAATAATACGATGACGTCGATCACTCGCATGGCGCGTGATCGAGATCTGCCGCTGTCGTTCGCTCAGCAGCGACTGTGGTTTCTCGATCGCTTAACGCCCCAGAGCTCTGTCTACAACGTCCCCGCCGCCGTTTCGATCCATGGCGAGCTGCGGATCGACGTGCTCGACAAGTCTCTGCGCGAAGTGATCCGGCGTCATGAAGTTTTACGGACGGTGTACCTGACGCGCGACGGGAAACCCGAACAACAGATCAAGCCGCTCCCGAGCAGCGTCCTGCGTGTTGTCGATTTGACTGGGCTGCCGCGCAACACTTCCGAGCAGGAGGCGCGGCGCCTGTTGGCGTTGGAAGCAGGCAAACCGTTCGATCTCGCGGTTGGCCCACTCATTCGCGTGGTCCTGCTGCGCCTGTCCGCCGACGAACACATCCTGCACGTGACGCCGCATCACATCGTTTTCGACGGCTGGTCGCAAAGTATTTTCGACCGCGAGGTCGTGACGCTCTATCACGCGTTCGCGAAAGGCATGCCGTCACCGCTCGCGGAGCTGCCCATTCAATATGCCGACTTTGCCGCGTGGCAGCGCGAGACTCTACAGGGCGAACGTTTGCAGAAGATCGTCGCGTTCTGGAAGGAACTGCTTGGTCCTGACCTGCCGTTCCTGCGTTTGCCCACCGATTATCCGCGACCCGAAGTACGCACTTTCGGCGGCGCGATGTCGTCCTCGATGTTGAGCCTGAAAGTCAGCACGCAGTTGAAGGCGCTGGCGCGGCAGACGAATACGACGATGTTCATGGTCCTGCTTGCGTTATTCGAAGTCCTGCTTCAGCGCTGGACGGGCCAGGACGATCTCGTCGTGGGCACAGTCATCGCGAACCGCCAGCGCACTGAGCTCGAGAAGTTGATCGGTTTCTTCGTAAACACGCTCGCGCTGCGCACGGATCTTTCCGGTGAGCCGAGTTTCAGGGAATTGTTGGCGAGAGTAAAAGACGTCTGCCTGGAAGCATACGCGCACCAGGACTTGCCTTTCGAGAAGCTGGTGGAGGAGCTGAATCCGGAACGCAGCGCCAGCCACACGCCGCTGTTCCAGGTGGCGTTTGGGCTTCAGAATGCGCCGATGCACGAACTGAAGCATGCAGGGTTGACGTTCAAGTCGTTCGATCCGCCGATCGACACTGCGAAGTTCGATCTGTCGCTGTTTGCCGGCGAGTTACCCGCGGGGATCAAACTCTCGATCCTTTACAGCACCGACTTGTTCAAGGACGGAACGATCCGAGCGATGCTGCGACAGCTCGACACACTCGCTACGGCAGTCGCCGCGAATCCGAATCAAAAGATCTCGCGACTTCCGTTGCTGACTGAAGCCGAGCGACGCGAGATCCTGGTCACGGTTGATAACGAAGTTGCCATCGGGGATCAATGCCTGCACCAGTTGTTCGAAGCTCAGGTCGAGCGCACGCCGGAAGCGACGGCGGTCGTGTTTGGCAAAGAGCGTTTGACGTATCGCGAGTTGAACGATCGCGCGAACCAGTTGGCCCACTACTTGCGACAGCGCGGCGTCGGGCCGGACGTGTTGGCCGGCGTTCACCTTGAACGTTCGCTCGAGTTGGTCGTTGGTCTACTCGGTGTGTTGAAGGCGGGCGGCGCTTACGTTCCGCTCGATCCGAGTTACCCAAACGAGCGTTTGTCGTTCATCGCACGCGATGCCGGGATCAGAGTGTTGCTGACTCAGCGACGGCTGGCAAACGCGTTTCCGGAAATCGAGAAGGTCTATCTCGACGAGCCAATCGAGTGCGGCGACGCAAGACAGCCCGAGAACCTGACGCGCTTCGAAAACCTCGCGTACGTCATATACACGTCAGGCTCCACCGGCACGCCGAAGGGCGCGATGATTTCACACCGTGCCATCGTCAATCACATGCTGTGGATGCAGCAGACGTGGCCGCTCACAGCGGAAGACCGCGTGTTGCAGAAGACGCCGTTCACGTTCGACGCGTCGGTTTGGGAATTCTATGCGCCACTGCTCGCCGGCGCTCGACTGGTCATGGCCCAACCCGAAGCGCATCGCGACCCAGTCACGCTGGTGAAAGAGATGGTCGAACACGACGTGACGGTGCTTCAGGTCGTTCCGTCGATGCTGAGAATGCTGGTCGACGAACCGCAACTGGCGAACTGCCGCACGTTGAAACGCCTTTACTGCGGCGGCGAAGCGCTTCCTTCGGATCTCGTTCGCCGCTTGCACGAGCGACTCGGAATCGACGTCTTCAACCTTTACGGGCCGACCGAGACGTGCATCGACGCGAGTTGGGCCAAAGGCGATCCGGAAAGCCGGCGACAAACGGTACCGATCGGCATTCCGATCTCGAACACACAGCTTCACGTATTGGACCACTACCTCGAACCGCTGCCTCCGCGCGCGCCAGGCGAGCTCTTCATCAGCGGTCTCGGTTTGGGACGCGGCTATCTGAACCGCCCTGATCTGACGGCGGAGAAGTTCATTCCGAACGCGTTCAGTTCCGAGCCGGGTGCGTTGATGTATCGCACGGGTGATCTGGTGCTGCGGCTTCCAAACGGAGAGATCGAGTTTCTCGGCCGCGTTGACAATCAGATCAAGTTGCGCGGCTTTCGCATCGAGGCGGGCGAGATCGAGGCGCTGTTGCGGGAACATCCGAACGTTCGGGAAGCGGCCGTGCAGGCGCGCGAGGACGAACCGGGACGCCAGTTGTTGGTTGCGTACGTCGTGCTCCGCGAGGCGACGGATGGTTCGATCGGCGAGTTGAAAGCGTTTCTGCGGCAGCGGCTGCCGGAACAAATTGTGCCGTCGTCGTACATGATTCTCGAGCGATTGCCGCTCACGCCGAACGGCAAACTCGACCGCGCCGCGTTACCGAAACCGCAGAAAGAAACGGCAGCCGGGAGGATTTTCGTCCCGCCTGCGACCAGCGTGGAAGAGGCCGTGATCGAGGCGTGGCAGACGGTGCTTGGGATCGAGCGCGTCAGCACGAGCGACGACTTTTTTGCGTTGGGCGGAAACTCGCTGCTGGCGGTCCAGGTCATGGCGCGGCTGCGCCAGGCTCTTTCGATTGAGCTTCCACTGCGTGCGATGTTCGAGACGAATTCGGCGTCAGCGCTGGCGCGCGTGATCGAAAAGGAGATCGCTCCGGGGCAAGGCGCTATCGAGACTGCTATCCCTGTTGTTCCGCGCGACAAGCCGCTGCCGCTTTCGTTCGGCCAGCAGCGTCTCTGGTTTCTACACCATCTCCGGCCGGAGAGCAGCGCGTACAACATTCATTTCGCGTTGACGTTGTCGGGCGGCCTGGACGTCCGCGCGCTGGTCCATGCCCTGCACGAGATTGTTCGACGGCACGAAATCTTGCGCACCAGCTTCGTTTCGTTGGCCGGCGAACCCGCGCAACAGATTCATCCAGTTGCGCTGATGCCGTTGGTCCAGTGCGACCTCACTCTGCTGCCCGAAGCGATGCGTCTCGCCGAGGCGGAGCGCGTGGCGAGGGTGGAAGCCGAGCGCCCGTTCGTGTTGAGCGACGGCGGTCTGGTTCGCGCGGTGTTGCTGCGGCTGGCCCAGGACGAACACGTGCTCCTCGTCACCATGCACCACATCGTCAGCGACGGCTGGTCACGCGGAATTCTGATCAGGGAAGCGACGGCCCTCTATCAGAGCTATCACGAGGGACGCAGGAGCGAGCTTCCGGAGCTGCCGCTGCAATACGCCGATTATGCGAATTGGCAGCGCGAACAGTTGCAGCGCGAACGTTTGGAGAAGCGGCTCGATTACTGGCGTCAGCAACTCGGAGACACGCATGAAGTGCTCGAACTGCCCGCTGATTATCCGCGTCCGGCAGTACGCAGCTATCGCGGCGGCAGTGAACGCCGGCAACTCAGCCGAGAAGTGAGCGAGCAGTTGCGCGAGTTGAGCCGCAGTGAAGGCGTGACGATCTACATGGTCCTGGTCGCCGTGTTTCAGACGCTGTTGTATCGCTACAGCGGACAGCAACAGATCAGCGTTGGAACAGTGGTGGCAAACCGTCCGCGCGTCGAGTTGGAGCAATTGATCGGGTTCTTTGTGAACACGCTGGTGCTGCGCACGGATTTCACCGGCTCACCGGCGTTTCGCGAGTTGCTCGGGCGTGTGCGTGAGGTTTGTCTCGGTGCTTACAGCCACCAGGAAGTGCCGTTCGAGAAGCTGGTGGAGGAGTTGGCGCCGGAGCGGGAGTTGAGTCACACGCCGCTGTTTCAGGTGATGTTTGTTTATCAGAACCTGCCGCGGACGCAAGTGGAACTGCCGGGACTGCGAATGCAGGCGCTGGGCGTCGAGAGTCAGACAGTGAAGTTTGATCTGACGCTGGTGATGAACGATAGCCGCGACGGATTGCACGCCGTGTTGGAGTACAACCGCGACCTCTTCGCGCCGGCGACGGTGACGAGGTTGTTGGACCATTACGAGCGGTTGCTGGCGGATGCGGTTGCTCACGCGGACAGAAAGGTGTGGGAGCTCGAGATGCTCAGCGCCGCCGAGCGCGAGCAGGTGCTGATGGCGTGGAACCAGGCTGCGGTAGATGGGGGACTTGAGCGGAGTCTACCGGAGCTGTTCCAGGCGCAAGTAGCGCAGACACCTGCGGCGGCGGCGCTGGGCTATGAAGGACAGCGGCTGAGTTACGAGGAGTTGAACGCGCGGGCGAACCAGTTGGCCCATCATTTGATGAAGCTCGGTGTTGGGCCGGAAGTGTTTGTCGGCTTGTGCATGGAACGTTCGCTCGATTTGGTCGTGGGGATGTTGGGGATCCTGAAAGCTGGCGGCGCGTACGTTCCGCTCGAACCGGCGAACCCTCGCGCGCGGCTGGATTTCATCCTCGAGGACACAGGCGCGCAGTTAGTGCTAACGCAGGAAGAATATCGCGGCCTGTTCGCGCAATGTCTCTGTCTCGATAGCGATTGGGCCATCTTCGCCGGCGAGACTACGGAGGATCCCGTCCGCACGGCCGCGCCGGAGAACGCGATCTACGTCATCTACACTTCGGGTTCGACGGGCGTGCCGAAAGGCGTCTGCGTCGAACATCGCCAGGTCACACATTATGTGCGTGCCTTGATTGCTCGCCATCCGATGCTTGCCGGCTGTAGCTTCGCTTCCGTCTCGACGATCGCCGCCGATCTCGGCAACACCGCGATCTTCACTGCTTTGTTGACCGGCGGCTGCCTGCACCTGATTTCGCGCGAACGGGCCACCGACGGCGCGCAGTTCGCCGAGTACCTGGCCGCGAACGACGTCGACGCGATCAAGATCGTCCCGTCTCATTTCTCAGCGCTCGCAGATTCCATTGGTCTGAGATCCGTGTTACCGAAGCGCTGCATCGTGTTCGGCGGTGAGCAGTTAACAACTCGCATCGACGACGTAACGGTCATCAATCACTATGGACCAACGGAAACGACGATCGGAACGACCACCTGCGAGATCACAAACGACATCTCGATCGGACGCCCCTTGCCGGGAACGCAGGCATACATCCTCGACGAACACCTGAATCCCGTGCCGCGAGGCGTATCAGGCGAACTGTTCATCGGCGGCGACGGCGTCGCGCGCGGCTACTGCAACCTGCCTGATGTCACGGCGCAAAAGTTCATCCCCGATCCCTTTGCACAACGCGGCGGCCGGCGTTTGTATCGCACCGGAGACATTGCTCGTCACTTGCCGGATGGGAACATCGAGTTCGTCGGCCGCCGCGATCACCAATTGAAGATCCGCGGCTTCCGCGTCGAGCTCGGCGAGATCGAACAGGTGTTGCGGCGTTGTGACGGCGTGCGCGACAGCGCGGTCGTGCTGCGAGACGATCGCCTGGTGGCGTACTTCGTCTCTGAAACTATCGCGCCGGAAGAACTACGACAGTCACTCAAATCGACGTTGCCTGAATACATGGTCCCCGCCGTCTTCGTTTCGCTTCCCGAAATGCCTCGCACTGTGAACGGCAAACTCGATCGCAAAGCACTGCCGGCGCCCGATCCACGCGAGCGTCAGGAAGAAGATCTCGCGCCGCGAAATCCGCTCGAAGCGCAGCTCTGCGAGATCTGGCAAGGTCTGTTGCGTGTCGAGCACGTCGGTCTCAACGACAATTTCTTCGAGCTGGGTGGGCACTCGCTAATGGCCATGCAGCTCGTCGCCCGCGTCCAGGAAGCTTTCCCGATCAGGCTTCCGGTCCGCGAACTGTTTCTTGCTCCCACGGTGGCCCAACTATCCGAAGTCGTCATGCAGCTCATGTTGGACAAGCTCGAGCAGATGCCTGATGAAGCGCTCGCTCACGATCTAATGGTCGACGATCTCGCCGTCTAGTTTTTCACCATGATCTCCAATCGCGAAAGTTTGATGAAACAGCAGGCGGGCCTGTCCGAGGCAAAGCGCAGACTGCTCGAAACGTGGATGCGTGGCGAGCAGGCAAGCGAGAGCCCGATTCCGAAGCGGGAGAAGTCGGAATCGACGCCGCTGTCGTTTGCGCAGGAGCGTCTATGGTTTCTGCATCAGCTCGATCCGACGTCGTTGGCTTACAACATTTACGCCACCGTGCAACTCTCAGGCGAGCTCGATGTGGATGCCTTCCACAGGGCGTTGAACGAAATCCTGCGGCGGCACGAAGTGTTGCGGGCCGCGTTCAAGAACAACAAAGGCGCGCCCGTGCAAGTGATCGGTGACATGGCAGAACTGTCGCTGCCCCTTGTTGACGTCAGTGGAACAGACGATCCGGATTTGGAAGTCGATCGGATCGCGAGAGTGGAAGCAGCGCGGCCGTTCGTGCTGAGTGAAGGCGGGCTGGTCCGCGCCGTACTGGTGCGGCTGGCCCAGGACGAACATGTGCTCGTCCTCATAATGCACCACATCATCAACGACGGCTGGTCACGCGGCGTCCTCATCAAGGAGGCGGCCTCACTCTACCAGAGTTATCGCGACGGACGCCCGAGTGAGTTACCACCACTGCCGCTGCAATACGGCGACTACGCGAGTTGGCAGCGCGAACAGTTGCAGGGCGAACGATTAGAGAAAGAGTTGAGTTACTGGCGCCGGCAACTGGGCGACGCGCAAACGCATGAACCGTTGGAACTGCCCACTGACTATCCGCGTCCGGCAGTGCGCAGCTATCGCGGCGGCAATGAACGCCGGCAACTGAGCCGCGAGCTCACCGAACAGTTGCGCGACTTGAGCCGCCGTGAAGGCGTGAC
>DASRIM010000019.1:0-37427 GCA_035649995.1 Pyrinomonadaceae bacterium
GACAGCAAAGCCCCCGAGCCTCAGGATCGGAGCGGCTACAGCGGCGACGAGCAGTCTCAGAGGGTAACCAAGGTAAAACTGGAGCGAAGGAACGAGCGGAAGCGACAGCCACAGTAGACCAAGCACACCAGGATGCAACGGTTTCCCGAAGCGGACCACGCTTACCGTGACCGCGATCGCCGTGAACGCCAGTCCCGCTCGCGCCAGCGGCGGGAATACAGGATAGGTGACAACGTACAGAAGTATGACGAGTGCCGGTAGCGTAAGTGAACGCTCAATCGTAAGCGGAGGACTTTCTGCTGAGCACAAATAACAAAGCAGTCGACAGGGCAAGAAGACCCCAACGCTCATCCGTAGAGTTGCCAAGACGCACGGCATACCATCTCCAGACAGGCCAGAAAGCGATGAGTTGCGCTGCGACCAGCACGAGAGTTCTTTTCATATAGCGTTGCGGCCGCTTGCGCGAGGCACTAAGTATTGACGGTAGAGAAGCCACAACAGAAGAGCGGCGACCACTGCAATCATCATCACGATCTCCGGTTCCGGAATCGTGGGAACAGTTCCGGGTTCGACCGGCTTCAGGCCCGCTGCCGTGTATTGTTCCTTTGTTTCCAACACGACGGCGCCGCTTACAGGCGTGACGAGTTGATATGCAACCGCGAGCTGAGTTGCATCTTCAAGGGCCTTTTCATCCCGCGCACCCATCAAACGTCGGACCTCATCATGTGCCCAGATCCTGGCGAGGTGTCCGGAAGTTTCCTTCGCGTTCGAGGAGTTTGGAAGTTGTTGAAGCTTCTCGTTCCACCTGACGAATTCAAGTGTTTTCGATCCGCCGCTTAGTTGCGCGAACAGTTTCTGCAAATCAGATTGGAGTGGACCCAGGCGAGGCACCGACTCTACTGAGAAGATTCCGTCAAGCTTCTCTTCGATTCGGTCTGGACCATTCCCAGTCTGCACAGCGTAGAGAACAGGACCGTCAGGGCGCCGGTCCCAACGCTGCCTGAGTTCCTCAACGGGGCGAAGCTGAAGTAGTTGTGGGCTGTGGATCCAAACAATCGCGCTATTGTTCGGACTCTGGGCCGCGAGATCCCAGGCCCTGGCCAGAGCGGGGACGTTGTCGGCGCCGCCGGTAAATGTCGCTCCATCTAATTCACGCGCGAGTAACGCCGGGCTTGCCGTGATAGCTTTCTGACTCGCTCCTTCCTCATACGCGGCGTTACCATCGGCCAGCAACAGCGTCAGCTCACCGTCATTTGGAAGCGCTCTCAAAGCAGCGCTAATCTGTCCTGCCGACTCTTGCATTGCGCGGGAAGTGTCTACGACTAAAACGATTCGCGCCCGCGGCGGATTTTCCTTCTCGTTAATGAGTTGCTGGACGACCTCGCCGTCTCCTTTCGTCGGGTTGCGGGTCCAGGCGTGTGTGATGCCTTCATTGCGGAACGTTCGAATGGAAGATTCCGGGCTCAAAAGCTCACGGTCTTGCAGCGCCCCGCGCACAGCGTGAAGGTTCGCCGACGGTTGCTCCGTTTGGAACATCTTGCTGTCTGACTGCATCCGCGTTTTGGACTCTATCCAAACGGCGTGTGTGAGGTTGTCTGGGATACGAAAGTTCCGATCGCGGAAATGAGGAAGCAGCAATCGCTCATGCCCATCAGCCTCGAGCACAAGCGGCGTGGTAATGCCGATTCGCACTTTCATTTCGCCGCCTTGCGGAGGTACTGGAAAACACTGAACGAAAATGCGATCGCGCCCGGCAGTTGTAACGAGCACAGGATCGCGTCGCCGGGAGACGACTTGTTGGTAAGCCTGGCGGGTCTGATCTCTACCGGCAAAAGCTGCCTCACGCTCCTCACCGTTGACCCACAGTGTCAGGCGCGACACAAAGCCGCCGGGAGGAAGCTGAATCTCGGTCCGGGCTTCCTGCTGCATTGTGGAATCGTTTTTGAAGTTGAGCGTCCATTCGAGGTAACTGAGTCCCGCGTCGGCGTCCGTCGAACCGTCGATGCGGGAGCTGGATAGTGACAGGCCTTTCAGTTTGCCGGCGATCGTTGTTCCGCCCTGATCGGTGTCGAAGTCTATGTTGTCTTGCGGAACCCATCGGCCGGCAAATCTCGTTGGCGGTTCCGAGGTGTTGAAAGTCTCGCCCGTCAGGCGGTAATAGATTTTGCGGGCCTCATCCGGAGTAACCGTGTTTCTTATTGAAAATAGGTAACCGAGTAGATCCGTTGCCCGGCCGGTCCGTGTATAGCAGGCTCGCAGTAGGTAGTCTTGGTTTCCGATGGCGCGTAACCAGCGCAGTCCTTTCGCCCTCTCCGCTGGAGATTCGGAAGCGGCCATCTGCAACCCGAAACGTGTCAATGAAACGGGAAGCTCGATCAGAGTGATCACGACGACGGCGAGGGCGAATCCTGTCAGAAGGCCACGCGGTTTTAGAGAAAAGCTTTGTTCCGTCGCAACCAGCCGCAGTTGTCTGCGCAGAATGAGTCCGGAACCAAGGGCAAACAGTGGGGCGAGTGGCAGGAGACCGAGACCCACAACGATCAGGGCAATAAATGCCATCGGAAGTAGCGGGATATAGATAATCGTATAGAAGATAGAGATACCGAGGGCGATAGCGTTGGTTAAGCCGAGCAGTGCGCCGCGTTCGGTTTGGCGTTTGGCCACTGCCCACCAGACCTGCAGATTGGCGAGTGGCACGAAGATTACCATCAACAGGTGCCACACAGTCGGAATGGGGTCGAAAAAGTGCTGGGCGCACATGTGAGTTGTCGCTTCGATCGCAATGGAAATAGCGGGCAAGATGACTCCGCCGAACAGCGCGAATGCGTGCCAGCCCTTGCTTATTGGCTGCTCCTTGAGCTCTACCATCTTTGTGTCTCCCTGAAATCCGAACTTTCGATCAAAACCTCAGGCAGGTACTTTACAACGCAGAGTACTTTTTGACAATGGAAAAGTTGAGCTCTTACGTGCGGTTTGAAATGAGCCAGCCGGTGCCGATAGCTGCTACCAATGAAATGACCGCCAGCAGGATTGACCAGCGTTTGCCGTCGGATTTGCGTTGAGTGAAGAGGTGGGCCAGCGAAAGACATGCGCCCGCAACTGCGAGGCAGTAGATCCTATGGATCACGATCGCGGCTTGATTGTTTCCCGCGCCTGCCAGATCAGAGTAAGTCCAGAGCCCATGCAGCACGGGATTGTAAAGCCAGTGGTTGTAGCCGGTGCTGTACAGATAGAACAGCCCGGCAGCCGTGCCGATGCTGAACACGTAAGCGACGTGCTTGTTTCGCAAGACAACGTTCGCCAGAACAGCCACCGCAGTTACGAAAATCATGCCCGGCAGGAGAATCAATCCGTAAACTCTGAGGTACGCAAGCAGATCGATCGGTGTGTGGTTTCTAAAAACCTGGATCGCGATCGCCGCTATCCCGACCGCGAGGATCAAGCCGCACGTCAGCGAGAGAGTCGCCAGGAATTTCGAGAGCAGCAAGACGCTGTTCGCCGCGGGCGTGGCCCATAAGACAGGTTCGATCCGCACTTCGCGATCGCGATGCATCGCTTCGCCGGTGTAGAAGACCGCGATCCCGAGCAGGAACAGCAATAACAACTTTGCCGTGTTGGTCGCGTAAGCCGCGGAATAAGAGACGTCGGAGGGAACGTTATAGAAAGCCACTTCCAGGGTTGAGAGGACGATAACCAACGGCATGACCACGACGAGACTTCGTTCGGAGCGCAGCAGGCGAAACTCAACGCCGGCGGCCGCGATCAGTTTATTTAGAGTGGCGCGAATTCCTTCGTTTACCTTGGCTGCATCGGGTAGAACGACGTGACGCAAGAACTCTGTTGCTGTGGAATCAGGTTTTACGAATATCTCCGGGTAGTACACCGCGCCGGCTGTCGTCGAAAGGTTGAGTGTGGACAACTGCTCGACATTTCCGGACCGTTCGGCGATCGTGAATCGAACGTAAAGTATTGCGAGGCAAAGAGCAGCGAGAAGAATCATCACCACCCGGTTCGCGATCATGTCTGCCGTATAAGGTACGACATAGTTATTAAGAAACTCCGCGGTGTGCAGAAACCCATTGCCGCGAAGACTTGCGCCGAGCAGCATGGGATCAACCACGACTTGCCAACGGAATGGCAGCGGCCTGACGAAGAGAAGTCCATAGGTGATGTAAATCGGATAAAAGGCGGCCGCCAACACATAAACGAGCTTGCTATTGCGCGTAAGCGTTCCGACTGTGAAGTAGAAAGCTGCCATTACTAAGTGCGTGATGACGACGAAAAAGAAGAAGTGTTTGAAATAAGGGAATACTCGTACCGGCAGGACAATCATGCGCGACGTAGGAAATGCTTGCAGCACCAGTTGCGTGAGCGGAAAAACAGCCTGACAGCACACGAGCACAAAGAAGTTCCCGAAGAATTTTCCGAAAAGGTATTGCGCGCGAGTGACCGGCTTGGAAAAAATTAGTGGGTCAACTCCAGTGCGGAAATCTCTAATTACAGGGTCACCCATGATGACTGCGGTGAAAATCGGGAGTCCCAACAGGAAAGAGAATCCGAGCAGGTTCCTTACAATGTACCAGTCGCTGTTCGTGGCCCACCCAAACTGGACAGCCGGCCGGCTCCACCACAACGCGGCGTTCGCCATGAACAGAACCATCAACGCGTACGGAGCCACCCGCTTGCTATTGAGTAGCACCTCGTTTTGAAAGATTGCGGCGAACGGCGTCTGGGCGGGGTTTCTCATCAATTCGGCTGGTTGACCAGATCGAAGTAATAGTCTTCGAGGACGGGAGTTGCCGGCGTAAACTCCTCGCTCGGCCGCAGCCCTTTGGAGATCACTCTGAGGCGCGCCTGTCCGCCTAACATCTGCGAAGAGATCACGCGGTAACGAGACTTCAAAAACGCAATCTGTTCGCGCGGCACAGTCGCTTCCCAAACTGCATCCGTGAGTCGATCGATTGCTTGCTGCGGCGTGGTGAACGCCAGGATCGCACCTCGTCTAATCACCGCCATCTGACTGCAAAGACTCGAAACATCAGAGACGATATGCGTTGACAGAATTACGACTGCGTCTTCGCCCGCCGTTTCAGCGAGCAGGTTATGAAAACGATTTCGTTCTTCGGGATCGAGACCGGCGGTCGGTTCGTCGACGATGATGAGTTGCGGTTGACCGATCAACGCCTGGGCGATCCCTAAACGCTGGCGCATGCCGCCCGAAAAACCGCCCAGTCGCTGCTTGCGCGCGCTTGAAAGATTCACCCGGTCTAACAGGGCATCGATCAACGCGCGGCGTTCTTCCTTGTCTGTGACTCCCTTGAGTTTCGCGAAGTAGTCGAGCATCTGCTCGGCCGTTAACGCCGGATATAGACCAAAGTCCTGCGGCAGGTAGCCGAGCAACTGCCGCGTCTTGTCCTTTCGACCGATTAAGTCGAAGCCGTTCATCTCGACTGTGCCTGCGTCCGGTTCAAGCAACGTCGCGAGTATCTTCATCAACGTTGTCTTCCCGGCGCCGTTAGGCCCGAGCAGTCCGAACACTCCGGGAGGCACATCAAGACTGACGTCTTGCAGTGCCTGAATGCTTCCGTAAGTTTTGGTCAACTCTCTGATCTTGAGCATAGTTTTCCCGCGAAGACACAGTCATATGCGGCTCCAAATACGAGATTGGTCTTTGAGACTTACTTGCTAAAGATTGTTTGGGTCGAAAAGGCTGACCGGCGTCTTGTCCGTGCTCTTCAACATCAACGGCGACGACGAGGCCTCAGATTTCGGCCGGAAGCCCGCCGGCTTCAAGCCGCGCACATACAGAAACAGACGGCCCATGAGGCCAACTGTGATCAGCATGTCGCCGACGCGCACGACCTGAAGTTCCGTGCCGAAGATGCGCACGAAAACGCCGGCGAGAAAAAGCAGGACCAGGAAAGACTTCAGCGCGCGCGTGAAAGGGCGCCTCCGTTCACTGATTTCGACACATTCGTCTTTGACTTGTTCGACATTGCCGAAGCGTCTCAATGCGGCGGCTCTTGCTTCTTCAAGCGTGTCGACGTTCTGGAGTTGTTGCTCGGTCAACGAGTCAAGATGGAAGCGCAACTCTTCCTCGACCTCGCGCTCGATCGCGTCGCTGCTCGTGGGATTGAACAATCTGCGTGTTAGGTCTTTCATCGGTCGTCCTCGTTAAGCAGTTTGCAGAATTTTCGTAACGGCGCGAGAGATGCGGTCCCAATTAGCACGTTCCGCGTCAAGACGTTTGCGGCCTGCTCTGGTTAGTTTGTAGAACCTGGCGCGGCGATTGTTTTCCGAGACGCCCCATTCAGACGCGATCCAGCCGCGTTCTTCCATGCGATAGAGTGCCGGGTAAAGTGAGCCGTCCTCGATTTTGAGCAGATCGTCGACGGACTGGTGTATGTGCTGCGCGATGCCATAACCGTGCATAGAGTCGTGCGACAGTGTTTTGAGGATTAAGAGCTCGAGTGTGCCTTGCATCAAGTCTGTCCGGTCATTTGCCATCGGATGGGGTCTCCTAGATTATCCAGGAGTAGAGTACAGCTCCGTTCCCTAGACGGTCAAGGGAAGATTTCGCAAATAAACCTGCGACACTTGTCGGGGATTCACTCTGTTGCAGGGTTCGTGTACAACTCAGACATCGCGACGAGTATCTGGCGCGGACCGATGAAGCTTTCCCGCCCGTGTGAGGTGAGAAAGTTATCGAGCATCATGACGTCGTTCTCCTGCCAGTCAAACCTGACGGCTGACTGCAAGTAGACCTCACGAATCTCGTCGAGTATGGAGTCTTCGATGCGCGAGCCGTCGCCGTAAAAAGCGTCGCGTGGAAGATTGCCGTCAAACTCCTGATTCAAAAGCGCGCGTATCTCTGGTTCAAGACTCGACTGGTGAAACATGTGCGCGTGATTGAACCACACCATATCGCCGGTTTCGGGATGCGTCGCAACGGCCTGCCGTACCTGGCTGGTCCTCAGCCCGCCGCGTTCTTTCCACTCAAACTCCGTGTAGCAACGCCGGCAATAGTCTTCCACCACCGCCTTGTCGGAAGTTTGAAATACGTCCTGCCACGTCATATCGAGATTGTCGCCGTAGTTGCGCACGTACATCACCCGCTTGCGCATGAAGATCTCTTTAATCTTCGGATCGATGCGCGTGAAGACGTTGCGCTCGTTCGTGACGGGCGTGGCGCCGCCCTGTTTTGCGGGCTGGACACAGTAGAACCAGATCTTTGTGGGCCAGTTGTGCGAGTAGGACATCTCGTGATGCTGCAAGATGCGCTGGCTGGCCGGGTATTCGGTCGACGTGTAGACGTTGTCTGCGATTTCACGACGCGGCGCGGCGCGCTCGGTGTATTCGAGAAGCTCCGGCGAGATTGTCCGTGCAAACTCCTGGAACTGTTCGACAGCACCAACTTTAAAACCGCGGAACAGAATCGCTCCGTAGCGTAGTAATTGCTCCTTCAGCTCATCTACTCGGCCGGCGGCCCAACTGACCAGCTCCAACTGATCCGCGGCAGGCTCAATCACAAGCGGCAGTCCTTCAGTCTCGGACATCACCCAACTTCGAGTGAGACCTTGCGCTGACACGTTTCCTGCTTCAACCCTGCCCAACTTGGGATCCATCTTCGTGATCTCCTTCAGTGACGCACTCGAAGGCTCGTGAATTGTCGGAGAGACTTTCCCGCCGTGATTCCGTGAGATCGCTACGCGCGGAATAATACGTCAAAGAAACTTTTGTGTACACGACTTGTCATTCGACACATTTTCGCACGAAAAACGTAAACGTCTTCGCGGCGAATTGAGGAGTATCCTACGCAGTTGATCCCCTGACAATTGCTCCCGTTTCCACTCACGAGAGCGAAATGTCGATGCTCATGGAGTGCAAGTATTGACTGACTCGCCGTGTGTGCAGCGTTGAGCAACTTTGCAGTCTAAGCGTCCCTGATCCGCACAAACTTACTTCCCTGACTCGAGCCGCGGGATCAGCACTGAGACTGACTTCGCAACAAGAGTTGATCCATTCAACGCGGCTTCGTTCCAAGCGTCGCAAAGACGCGTCCGAAATTTCTTTGAGAGCTGGAGGAAAGCACATGTGGTCCAACAATCGGCAACCGTTTGCCAAAGAAGACGTCAGTCGTGCCGGGACTGACAACATCAAACTCACAATAGACCAAGCCGTCCGGCGCCGAACACGAAAATTAAGTCTCGTTATAGCAATACTAGCTGCGGTTGCGGTTGGTCTTGTTTTAGTAAACACAAGCGGCGCGAAAACGCCCACGTCGCCGAAAATGCCAGGCCGCGCGCAGGGACCACCAGCTCAGGCCAATCCCGCAAGAGAAAAACTCAGAAACTTCGACGCAAAAATCCTCGAGAATGCCAACGAGCTTTTAGAAGAAGGCAGAACCACATTTCGTTTCGACACGTTTGGCGATGAAGTATTTTGGGGCGGCGCTCTGCGGCTCCATGAGGCCATTGAAGGCGCGGCTCTCGGCGGTGTCGGTCCCGGTGTCAGTCCGGCCACAGCGTTGACTCTCGGTCTGAAAGTCGACGTCGACGCTTTGCCTCAACCTCTGATCAACAGACTGCGACAAGGCAGAGTGGACCTCAACGATCCGGCGACAACCGTCGCTTTGCTGAGACTCGATGCAGTAGTCGGCGTCCGCGGTTTTTTCCAGGGTGACGACTTGACTTCGGTCGGCATCACCTGCGCGCTGTGCCATTCGACTGTCGACAACTCGTTAACGTTCGGCGTCGGTCATCGACTCGACGGTTGGGCCAATCGTGATCTCGACGTCGGAAAGATCATTGCCGCGGCTCCCGACCTGAGCCCATTCGCAAATCTGCTCGGAGTGAGCGAAGCGACCGTTCGTGCCGTCCTCAATAGTTGGGGACCGGGAAAGTTTGATGCAGAGCTGGTACTCGACGGCAAAGCGTTCAACCCGCAACAGGTAACTGACGGCGTTGTCACCGGCACCAATGTTCCCGGAGCGACTTTACTTCCGAACGCCTTCGATCTCGCCGGCTTCAACGAGCATACATGGACCGGCTCGTGGGGCACCGTGAGCTACTGGAACGCGTTTGTCGCCGCTCTGGAGATGCGCGGTATCGGCAGGTTCTTCGATCCACGACTAAATGATCCGGCGAAATTTCCGATCGCCGCCGCGAACGGGTTTGGGGATCTGCCGCACATTCCTCCCGCACAGGATCGGATCACCGGCAAACTGCCGGAGCTTCACTTCTATCAGCTTGCGATTCCGGCTCCTGTTCCTGAACCGGGCGTCGACTTCAACGTCGCGGCCGCCGCACGCGGAGAAGAGCTGTTTATCGGCAAGGCGAAGTGCAATGATTGCCACGTTACGCCGCTGTGGACCGAGCCGGGCTGGAACCTGCACACACCAGCGGAAATCGGCATCGACAGTTTTCAGGCGGACCGGTCACCTGACGGCGTCTACAAGACCATGAATTTGTCGGCCCTCTTTGTGCGGGAGAATGGCCTGTTCATGAACCCGGCGAACAAAGGACGCTATTATCACGATGGACGGTTCCTGACGCTGTTGGATGTGGTGAATCACTACAACACGCACTTCAGTTTAGGTCTAACAACGCAGGAGAAGCTCGACCTGGTTGAATATCTGAAGTCGATTCCCGAATCAGACGACGACTGAAGTAACCGGAATAGGTTATCCGTGTTCTCCTATGGACGACTGTTCATAGGAGACACGGATTTTTTCCAGGCACCCGAGCCACACCTGTCTTCTCCAGCCGAAATTAGTCCCGCGAAGTACTAGACAAGCAAGTACTGACGCCCTATTCTGGCGTTGCCCGGACCCCCTCGACCCAAAATATGGATAGTGACCTGGAGTTGGTCTTAGCCTGCCGACGCGGTGATCAGCTCGCGTGGGAGAAGCTGATTCGGCGTTATCAACGTCTGATCTATGCGATTCCGCTTCGTGCCGGACTCGACGAAGATCAGGCCGCCGATATTTTCCAGGACGTATTCACGACCCTCTTTCAAAAACTGAACGACATAGAAGAACCGGAAAAACTACAGGCCTGGCTGGTTACCACGACGCGGCGAAAGACCTGGCGAATTATTTCCCAGGCGCTAGGCAGTCCACGCTCGGCTATCAACGACGACCTACAGCAACAGGAAGCTGCCACGATTCGGGACGAAACGCCCCTTCCCGATGAGAAACTGTTGCTGCTCGAAGAACAACATCGGATTCGCACCGCCGTTTCATTGCTCGACGAGCGCTGCCGGACTCTTCTGGAACTGTTGTTTTATCGCCGGGAGCCGCCGTCGTATGCTGAAATCGCGGCTACTCTCGGCATTCCGGAGGGCAGTATCGGTCCGACCCGTGCCCGGTGCCTGAATAAGTTGCTTAGAATGTTAGAGAAATAGGACGGAAGTGTATTTTTCGAGTACTCCGTGCGCTCTGTTTGGATCGGGGTGAGAGAAATTCGCGATGAGCAGCTCGGCACATATCGCGCTGGAAACCTTAGTGGACATCGTAGAGAAGCGCCTGACGTCAGGAGCTATGGAAACTGCGATGGCCCACGTGGAAAAATGTTCAGCGTGTAGCGCCAAAGTGCGGCAGCTTCAGCAAGTAATCCTTTTAATGACGAGTGATACTGCGGAAGACGCGCCGCGCGACGTGCTGGCGTCTGCGATGAGTATTTTCTCCGCTGAAAGGACGTCTACCGTACGGCGCGTCGTGGCGACGCTGGTTTTTGACAGCCGCACCGCCCGTCCCGCTTTCGGTATGCGTTCACTGAACACAGCCTGGCGCCAGTTGCTCTACACGGCGCCGCACGGTGACATCGCCGATAACGCAGCCTGTGACGTCGATCTCCGCATCAAAGTTCAAAATCAGGAATGCACCATCACCGGCCAGGTCATACGAGAGGATTGCAGTGGCGGTATTGTCGAGATCTCCGGCGCGAGTGGATCGACGCAGGCGAATCTGAATGCGTTGTGTGAATTCACGCTGCCGCCGGTGCCGGTAGGAAAATATTCGCTCCGATTGACGCTGCCGGACGTGCAAATTGAGATCCCGGATCTAGAGCTCGAGGACTAACCTGATCAATGCAGCACACGCAACTGGCAACGCTTCTCGTTCATTCCAGCCATGCCACACGGGAAACGTTGCTTTTGGAAAACTCCATCCTTGCCGACGTAGAGCTTGCCTACTGTCTGAAAGAGATCTGTCTCGACGGCTGGAGTACGAATCCGGCACAAGCGCTCGGGGCCGCCGCGTCGCTTCGATTGCTCGCGGAGGTGCGCCCGCATCCTGAAATCAAGGCCTTAGCGGCGTGGGGCGCCGGCCTGAAAGCACTCATCGACGGAGAAATGCAGTTAGCGATTGCGGAGCTCGACGATTCGGAGCGCCGGTTTCTCCGCCTCGGCAAGATTCACACGGCCGCCGCCACACAGGTGAGCAAGCTGATCGCGCTGTCGCTGTTGGGACGTTACGAAGAAGCGGTCGAATGTGGTCTTCAGGCGCGCGAAGTCTTCCTCGCGTACAACGATTTTCGAGCGGCGGGCAAGATCGAACACAACATCGGCAACCTCCACTTTCGGCGCGACCGCTACTACGACGCCGAAGTATTTCAAGCCGCAGCGCGCGAGCGGTTTGTCGCACTCAACGATCACAGGCAGCTTGCGACTGTCAACAACTGCCTCGCGAACACCTACGCACTGCTCCACAAGTTCAAATCTGCCGAAGAACTTTTCGAACAAGCCCTGCAACAGGCGGAAGTCTCCGACCAGCCGGTAACGCTCGCGGGAATCGAAGGCAACATCGGTTTATTTGCGCTGATGCAAGGCCGTTACGATCGGGCGCTCGATTACCTCGAACGCTCGCGCCAGCACTACACCTCTTTAGGTCTCACCATTCAAGCGGTCCTTGCCGAACATGACATCGCCGACGCATACGTCGAGCTCAACCTCGCAACGGAAGCTCTGGAGATCTACGAACGCGTGATCCCGATCTTTGCTCAGCATGGCATGCGCGCCGAAGAGGCGAGGGCGCAGGCTTACGGAGGCCGTGCGCTCACGCTCCTGGGACGCGCGAAAGAAGCACAGCGCTGGCTCGATCAGGCACACCGGCTCTACGCGGCGGAAGACAATCCCGTTGGCGCTGCATTGGTCGGCTTGACGCATGCTCAACTGCTTTACAAAGAAGGCAAAGTCGAAGGCGCGAGGCTGATGGCGAGCCAGGCCGAACCGGCGTTGTTGGTGTCGGGAAGCTGGCAACGATTGTTCCTTGCGCGGTGGTTGCGCGCCGAAACTGATCGCGCCCTCGGAAATCCTGCACGCGCGCGCGAACTGCTCGAACAGACTCTTCAACACGCAGAAGCTCACGGACAACCGCACATCGCGGAACGTTGTTTCAGCTCGCTCGGCGCTGTCGCCCTGGACCAGGGAGACGTGAAGCTTGCTGAAGTAAATTTCAAGAAAGCAATCGAGTTGACGGAAGAACTGCGCGCGCCGATTCCCGGCGAGGAGTTTCGCACGGCGTTCTTCTCGAATCGGATCTCGCCTTATCACGAGCTTGCGAAACTCTGTCTGCGCGAACACGATACGCGAGCCGTTGAAGCGTTGACCTTCGTCGAACGTGCGCGCTCGCGAGCGCTCGCAGACGCGCTAGCCGGACGAATCACATTGTTCGGCGAGCCTCGCGACGACTTTGAAGCGCACATGCAGGCCCAGGCCGGTAAATTGAGACAAGAACTCAATTACCTGTACAACCAGATGCATCGCTCCGTTCGCGGAACCGTGCCGACGCAGGAAAAAAACTCAGAGCTCGAACGAGAGCTTCTCGAACGCGAACGAAGGCTGCTCAAGATCACGCGCCAACTGCAACATCGTAGAGCAAGCGAAGAGAAAGAAACCGAGGAGAACGATCGTTTTTCCGTCACTCAGCTTCAGGCTGCACTCGGCGCCGATCGCGCGCTGGTTGAGTACATCGCCATGGACGGCCGGTTCGTCGCGTTTGTAGTTACGAACGAGCGTGTAGAGGTCGTACGCGATTTGGGCAGTGAATTCGAAGTCGTGTCCGAGCTCGAGCGATGTCGTTTTCAAATCGACACGCTGCGGTTCGGATCAAAACGAGTACGAAGTCATCTGCCCGCGCTGATCCAACGGACGCAGAAACACTTACGGTTCCTTTACGACCAACTGGTGCGAACGGCCGAAGGCTTGATCGGTGACCGCCAGTTGGTAGTCGTGCCGCACGGTGCGCTGCACTACCTTCCGTTCCAGGCATTGCACGACGGCGACAGTTACCTAATCGAACGACGAGAGGTTTCTTTCGCGCCCAGCGCGGTCGTTTTGCAGCAGTGTCTCGATCGACCGAAGCAGGAGTTTCGCAATGCGCTGCTGTTGGGAGTAGCTGATGAACAGATTCCCGGAGTGCGTGACGAGCTGCGCGCGCTCGACCATGCGTTCGCGGAGGTGAAACGATTTCTGGACGGAGCCGCAACAACGGAGGCGTTACGTAAAAACTCGATCGATGCCGACGTGCTGCACCTTGCCTGTCACGCCAATTTTCGTTCTGACAATCCGTTGTTCTCTTCGTTGAGGTTGGGTGATGGCTGGTTTACGGCGCGTGATGCTTATAACCTGAAACTCAACTGCGGCCTCGTGACGCTTAGTGCCTGCGAGACCGGGATGAATGCCGTTGCGCCCGGCGACGAGGTCATGGGTCTCGTTCGCGGCTTTCTGTCCGCCGGCTCGCCGACGGTCATGATGAGTCTCTGGACGGTCGACGACGAAGCGACGACCGAGTTGATGGTCGACTTTTACGGTGAGCTTGCGCGAACGAAGTCGCCGGCGTCCGCGCTGCGTGCGGCGCAAGCGAAACTGCTCAGCCAAAGACCGCATCCGTTTTTCTGGTCGCCGTTCGTTCTTGTCGGACGCTGGTGATTTAGGTATTTTATTGGCCTCGTCCCCGACGAATCTGTATCTGCCCAACGCCTCGTGACAGAGAGGAGCCGCTTATGCGTCGCCTTCTGACAATTCTGGCCCTGTTCCTTCTTGCCGTCCCGCTGTTGTGGGACGTGAGACGGGAGACTGTGGCGCATGCGACCGAGGGCAGCGAAGAGTTTGTCGCGGATGAAGTAATTGTGAAACTGGCGAGCGCCGCCGATTTGCCGTCGGTTGCCGCGCGGTACTCTCTCGATCCCGCTCCGCTCGATCAATTCGGCACCCGGCCGATCTTCAGACTGCGTATTACCGATCACGCTTCCGTCGAACATCGTGTAGACCAGTTATCTCAGGATTCTCGCGTCCTTTACGTTGAGCCTAATTACCTCGCGAAACCGCCCGTCGGCGGCGGCAATACGTGGAGCGTTGGCAATACGTGGAGCGTTGGCGGCGACTACGGAGCGTTCGTCTCGCAATGGGCGCCCGAAAAGATTCAACTGTCTCTCGCGCATCAGGTGAACAGAGGCAGCGGGCCTAAGGGCCCGATCAAAGTAGCTGTCCTCGACACCGGCGTCGATGCAAACCATCCGGCACTTGCAGGACATCTGTTGCCGGGCTGGGATTTTGTCGACGACGATAATGACCCGAGCGAAGAAGGTGACCAGCAGACCGGACCGTACGGGCACGGCACACACGTCGCCGGACTGATCGCCTTAATCGCGCCGGAAGCCAAAATCATCCCGATCCGCGTGTTGGACCAACATGGCGTCGGAAACATCTGGGTGCTGGCGGAGGCGCTCGCTTACGCGGTCAATCCCGACGGCGATCTTCGTACGGCGGATGGCGCTGACGTCATCAATCTCAGCTTGTCCACTTCGAGAGAAACCGAACTGATCGAGAACCTGCTCGAAAGGGCTTGCGGCAGCAGTACGAGCGACACGTTGGACCTGCCCGTACCGGTAAATCCGTATCTTCTCGTCGTCGCCGCTGCGGGTAACGGCGGAGACACGACACTTCAGTATCCCGCGGCCGAAAATGTAGACGGGCTGATTGCGGTTGCAGCCTCTACTGCTAACGACACTCTCGCTTCGTTTTCCAGCCGGGGTTCGTGGATTCAAGTGGCAGCGCCCGGCGTAGCGATCCTCAGCACGATCCCTGGTGGCGGATACGGCACATGGAGCGGGACCTCAATGGCGGCGCCGATCGTTGCCGGTGCTGCGGCACTCGTTCGCGGAGCGTATCCGTCGTTGACGAACAAGGACGCTGCTCGTCACGTGGAGCGGATGTCGGTCGAGATGGATGGAGATGTCTCGTTTCGAGTCGACGCCGGGATCGCGCTGACAACGCTGCCCGAAAACTATCCAGCACCAAGTCCAACGCCGAGTCCAACTCCGACTCCGTCGCCGAGTCCGTCTCCAAGCCCGGCTATACAGAAACCTGGTAAACGGCCGCGCGGCTGAATATTTCCTCTTCGTTTTTCTTCGCTACGGTATTTTTTACCGGCCTGCCTGCACTGTATCCATGATGGATTGACCCCCATCACTTTCTACAAAAACGGGGAGCTTAAACGGGCGGGCGTCTGAACGCCAGTGAGTGGAGTGCTAAGTCGCCCGTCCGGCGGCGCGGTCGTTTCGACGATTCGCGCCGCATTTTATTTCATGCACCGTCAGAACACACCACCTCGCCTCACGAAATCGTTGACTTCCATTGCGAACAGGAATAATCTGCGGGCCGCTCTTATAGTTGGCTGAACGAGCCTCGTCGCAGGCTGAACCCGAGCCTCTGCGTCCTCGCACCTTGCCTTCGTGCCTGACACGAAACGTTTTCCCGAGTTTTTGACATACATGTAAAGAAGCGTTCCTGTTGATTGGCAAACTGCCTCTCTGTCTCGAATGGCCCATTCCGAAAGGCAACTCCCGTGAAAGCAATCACACGTCAACCCAAATTGCTGGTGAAAATGTCGGGCGCCCCGCAACAACTCTCGCTCGCTGCCGGTGCAACCCAGGTCGATCTCGCGGTTGAACCGCTCTTCAAGAGCATCGAAGACAAGCCCGGGATGGGGCTCGCGGCGGCGCCTCAGTGGCAACTGGTCACGGCTCCCGACGAAGCAGCGGAACTGAACACGTGGGAGCTCTGTCATCAGATGATGAAGGGCGACCTCGGCATCGCCGGCGTGAACGTAGAGTACGCGGAGCCGGATCTCGAGCAGCGCTGGATCGTTGGCACCGACGTTCAATCGCTCATGGCCGCCACCGCGTCGTGTGAAAGGCCGCAGGATCCTGACACTCGCCTGCCGGTCGGCAGCGACGTCTTCTGGTTCCGAGACGACGCGCATTCACAACTTCAAGCGGCCCTCGACGAGGTGGGCCAGCCCGCGTCGCGCGTCCGCATCGCGCACTTCGACACCGGTTACGATCCCAAACACTTCACGACGCCTAAGTTTCTTCGCACCGACTTGCAGAAAAACTTCGAAGACGGCGATCCGAACGACGCAAGAGATACCAGCGACGGCGCTTTCAATAATCTCGGACACGGCGTGGGAACGCTTGGGCTTCTCGCGGGCGCAATGAATGGTTCGCCCCTCGGCGGCGCTGCTTTTCTCGACGTCGTTCCCGTCAGGGTCGCAAACTCGGTAGTCCTGTTCAAAAATAGTTCGATTGCGAAGGCGTTCGACTACGTTCATTCGCTCAGAAACAATCCCAACACGCAGGTGCACGTGATCACGATGAGCATGGGCGGCCTCGCTTCCAAGGCCTGGGCCGAGGCAGTAAATGCCTTGTACGAGCTCGGCGTCTTCATCGTCACGGCGGCGGGCAATAACTTCGGCAATTTCCCGACGCGACACATCGTCTATCCCGCTCGCTTCAAACGCGTGATCGCGGCCTGCGGAGTCATGGCTGACGGACGTCCGTACACGGACTTGCCGCTCAGAATCATGGCCGGTAACTACGGTCCGGATAGCAAGATGCGGACGGCGCTCGCCGCGTACACTCCAAACACGCCGTGGCCGCGAATGGGTTGTGACCAGTTAGTCGATCACGACGGGCGCGGCACTTCGGCGGCAACACCGCAGATCGCCGCCGCTGCCGCGTTGTGGATCCAGAAGCACAAGTCGAAGTTGGACGCTTACTCGCAAGGGTGGATGCGCGTCGAGGCTGTGCGAAAGGCGCTGTTCGAGTCGGCAGACTCACACTCGTCGAAACCTGACGACAGACTGGGGCAGGGCATTATCCGAGCCAAAAGAGCACTGGCGCAGGAACCGGCGAACGAGTCAGCTCTGAAAAAGGAAGACAAAGACTCCGCGAGCTTCCCGTTCTTGCGCGTGATCACCGGACTCGGCATCGCGGCGCCGGATGCGCGGCAGCAGATGTTGGAGCTGGAAGCTCTGCAACTCACGCAGCAGTCGAAAGAGCTCGAAGAGTTGCTGCCCGATCCTGAACGCGAGCCGCACGACCTGTCGCCGGAGGAGCGTCAAAAGTTTATCGATGCACTCGCTTCCGCTCCGGGCGCGTCGAAAACTTTGCGTAAAGCGCTGGGAGACCGGGCCCGCGTCGAGAGACGTCAGATCACCGTTCCCAAAGAGCTGACGCCTCAGGAACAAACATTACTTCAGCGAGCGATCAATCCCCCGCAGCGAATGCCGAACAACCGGCCGCTGCGCGTGTTTGCTTTCGATCCTCTGGCTGCGACCAAACTCGAAACTCTCAACATCAACGAGACGACCATACCGGTTCGATGGGAGAACGTCGAACCTGGACCAGTCGGCGATTATCTGGAAGTCATAGACATCGATCCGGCGACCGGCGCCGCGTACGCTCCGATCGATCTCAATCAACCATGGTCGCTGTCGCAGGGCGGACTGAGACCGTCGGAAGCCAATCCGCAATTTCATCAGCAGATGGTCTACGCCGTAGCGATGAAGACCATCGAGCACTTCGAGAAAGCGCTCGGCCGTGTTGCCTTGTGGGCGCCGCGAATCGTGAAGCTGAAGAACGGGAAATACGAGGATTATTACGTTCCGAGACTGCGGATCTATCCGCACGCGCTAAGAGAAGCAAACGCCTATTACAGCCCCGACAAACACGCGCTGCTCTTCGGTTACTTTCGCGCTTCCACGGCCGATCCCGGCGAGAACCTTCCGGGACAGACTGTTTTCACCTGTCTCTCGCACGACATCGTGGCCCACGAAACGACACACGCTCTGTTGGACGGACTTCATCGCCGCTTTCGTGAGCCGACAAATGCCGACATCCTCGGATTTCACGAAGCGTTCGCCGACATCGTCGCACTCTTCCAGCATTTCACCGTGCCGGAGGCGCTGCGGGATCAGATCGCGAAGACCAGGGGCGATCTAGGGCAACAGAGTTTGCTGGGCCAGTTGGCCCAACAGTTCGGACATGGCATCGGCCGTTACGGCGCCCTCCGCGATTCGCTCGGCAGTGTTGACGAAAAGGGAAAGTGGGTGCCGTCGACCCCGAGTCCGTCGGATTACAAGAACGCAACCGAGGCGCACGACCGCGGCGCAGTGTTGGTCGCGGCGGTATTCGATGCTTTCCTCAGTATCTACCGCAAGCGCAGCGTCGATCTTGTTCGCCTCGCAACCCGCGGCACGGGTGTTCTTCCCCCGGGAGACATTCCGCACGATCTCGTCAACCGCCTGGCCCACGAGGCAAGCAAAACGGCTGAACATGTTCTAAACATGTGCATCCGAGCGCTCGATTACTCACCTCCGGTGGACATGAAGTTTGGTGATTACGTGCGGGCGCTGATCACGGCCGACCGTGATCTGGTGCCTGACGACGATCTCGGTTATCGCGTCGCGTTTCTACAGGCGTTTCGCCGGCGGGGAATCTATCCGGAGTTTGTTCGCAACCTCTCATCCGAAAGCGTTTGTTGGGACAGCCCCGAGTTGAACATCCGGATCGAAGAAGCGCTCAAGCTCATGACTTTAACGTGGGACCTGCACGCAAATCGCAGGGGCGCATATCACTCGTCGTTAAAGAACGCCGGCACGCTGAACTTGTGGCTGAAGGACAACATCGACGAGGAGCAGGCGCGCTCGCTGGGCTTCTCTCGCGAGTCGTCGCTGACGGTCGGAAAGCAGGAAGGACGGCTCTCGCCCTTCGAAGTTCACTCAGTCAGACCGGTCCGCAGAGTCGGCCCCGACGGGCAGCAGCGACTCGATCTCGTCGTGGAGATCACGCAGAGCTGGTTGCCCGCTAACGCCAACGGAGAGAAATATCGCGGCGGCAGCACGTTGATCATCGACATCGAACAGAAACGGCTGAAGTACGTGGTGCGGAAACGCGTCGGTCATGCGCAGCGAATCTCGACTCAACAGGGATTCCGCATGGCCCTCGCGGACAGTTCGATTAGCAGCAACTACTACGACGACATCGCGCGTGGTCGCGAGCCGTTTGCAATGCTCCACAGGGGCGCGTAGGAGACGACATGGCAACACCCAATACGACAAAGAAAAGCACGAAGAAGACGAATTCGACTTCGGAGAAACCGGACGCGCCTGCAACTGAAGGCTCCACCTCGAATGGGGCGGGCTCGAACGGCGACTTTCGCATCAAGGTGCGCATGTATCGCCAGGGCCTGGGGGATTGTTTCCTGCTGACAATCCCCCGCCGGAGCGGGAAGCCTTTTTATGTAGTGATCGACTGCGGCGTCATCCTCGGCACGTCAGACGCCACTAAAGTCATGACCGAAGTGGTCGAACACATCATTGCGACTACCGGCGGCCATGTCGACGTCGTCGCGGCCACTCACGAGCACTGGGACCACATCTCGGGCTTCGGACAAGCCAAAACGATCTGGACCGACAAAAGCCGGCTGACGATTGGCGAGGTCTGGCTTTCGTGGGCCGAAGATCAAAACAACCCGCTCGCGCAAAAACTGCGCGGCGAGCGTCAGGCGTTGCGCGTCGCACTCCAGGCCGCGGCCTCGCGCATGCACCTGGCCGGCGATTCAGACGCGGCTGAAGACCTCACGAACCTGCTGGGCTTCATGGGCGCCGCCGGCACTACTGCCGATGCACTCGCGACCGTAAAAACTCTCGCGCCGGTCAGATACTGCACGCCACAGGACGAGCCCCTCCAGGTTCCCGACAGCGACGTAAAAGTTTACGTCCTTGGCCCACCTCAGAACGAGAAGTTGATCAAGAAGTACAACCCATCGAAACGCGAGCCCGAGACCTACGGCCTCGACGCCATGAACAATTACCTGAACGCGGTCCAGCCATGTCTGTCGGACATGGATCTCGACGCGCCGTTCGACGAGGGATACCAAATACCGTTGCACGTGGCCCAACAGATGCCCTTTTTTCAACAGCGTTACTGGGGCGAGGACGCCGCTTCAGATGAAAAGGACCAGGGATGGCGCCGCATCGATGGCAGTTGGCTCGACTCGTCGTCTTCGCTGGCCCTTCAGCTCGACAGTGCTACGAACAACACCTGTCTCGTGCTCGCATTCGAGCTCGGCAACCAGGGCGACGTACTCCTGTTTGCCGCCGACGCGCAGGTTGGAAACTGGTTGTCGTGGCAGGACGTGAAGTGGAACCTCAATGGAAACAGCGTCACCGGCCCCGACTTACTGAAACGAACGATCTTCTACAAGGTGGGCCATCACGGCAGTCATAATGCGACGCTTCGCGAGTTAGGCCTCGAGAAGATGGAGAAGCTGCAACTCGCCTTCGTCCCCGTCCATCAGGAGATGGCGAAAAAGAAACGTTGGAACCAGATGCCTTTGAACGACTTGATGGACCGGCTGAACGAGATCACGCACGAGAGAGTGGTAAGAATCGACGCCGACATCCCTGACACGTTGAGCGGCAGCATGGTGCCCGACAAGCTGTTTCACGAAGTCGTCCTTTAAGAAAGGACAACCTACATGGCAGGCACAATTATTGAAGGTCGTAATGTCGGTGACAACCGCACGCTGACGCCTGACTTTTGCATCATCGGCTCAGGAGCGGGCGGCGGTGTGTGCGCGTTGAAGTTAGCCGAAGCGGGTTTCGACGTCCTCGTCCTCGAAGAAGGACCAAACATTCCGAAAGAGAACGGACCAGCGCCGGGGCAAAAACGAAAGATGCTCAACGAGCGCGAGGTCGACATGTACAAGCTGCTCTACCAGGAAGGCGCAAGCCGTCTGACAAAGGACGGCGGCGTCAAGGTTTTGCAGGGACGCTGTCTCGGCGGCGGCACTGCCGTGAACTGGTCGGCATGCCTGCCGCCTCGAAAGGAGACGTTGGAGGAGTGGCAGAAGCGCGGGCTTCCGTTCACACGACAAAACCTCGAGCCGTACTTGCGCGAAGTTGTGAACTACCTGCCGATCGTTCGCAACGACAAGTACAACAGCTCAGCGCGCAAGTTCATGTCGGGATGCGCGAAGCACGACATCCCGCACGAGAACCTGCCGAATAACACACACGAGTGCCGCGAGTGCGGCAGTTGCGGCGTGGGCTGTCCTTACGATCGGAAGATGAGCGGCTTCGTGAAGTGGCTGCCGGACGCCGTTCAACTCGGCGCTACGATCTACACGGACACTAAAGTTGATCGACTCACGAGCAGCAGCGATCAGGTTCGTGAAGTACACGCTCATTTTATCGACGGCAAAACACGCCCGACCAATCGTACGCTCGTAGTCAAACCAACGAAAGGCGTTGTGATGGCGGCGGGCGCCATCGGAACTCCCAGCATCCTCATGCGGTCCGATCTCGATCTCGACGATCGTGTTGGGAAGTACACGCACATTCATCCGGTAACGATCACGATCGGCAAATATCCCGAGAGCACGTTTCCCGCTTACGGTGTGCCCGACAACATGTGGACGCCGAGGTTTGCGAATGGTCCAACCGGTTATCTCATCGAGACCGGATCCTTTTATCCGGTGCTTTCCGCATCGGCGACGCTCCAGCACGGCGACGAACTGCATCGCATCATGCGCGATTACTATCCGAACGGCGCCATCTCCTACGCTCATCACACAACCGGGTTCGATCCGGACGAGGAGTACGGCACGGTCGAGCTCGACGACAACGGCGATCCCGAACTCGACTACAAGATCCCAAAGGCCAACGTTAAGCCGATGCAGGAGAGTCTGGTGATGATGACGCGCATCCATCTCGCCGCCGGCGCGACGTCTGTTTACGTCATGCGCAACCCGCCGCTCGAAGTAAAGAACGACACGCAGTTCAAAGAGATCCGCAAGATCGATTTCAGGGAGCCGCAGCGCTCGACGATTTTTACCGTTCACGTGATGGGCGGGTGCCAGATGAACAAAGACAACAAGCGCCGCTGCGTCAACAACGATTTCACGTTCACGGGCAAGAAAAACCTGTGGGTCGCCGATGGATCGATCTTTCCGACAGCGCTGGGCGCTAATCCGCAAGTCACGATCTACTCGTTGGCGCTGTGGGCGGCGCGTGAGATCTGCGCGCAGAACCAGGCGTCGTTCCAGTTCAATCACCAGCAGGGAGGTGACTTGCCGTGGCCGGGATATTGAACTCAGTGCTCGAGGCCTCAGCGCACCCGAAGGAACGGCCTGAGGTGACTGCGACTACGTTCGACTGTTTGAACCGCAAGACTGCGCTGATTCTTTTCGCCGTCGCGGAGGCGGTGTTAGGCGAGGGATTCCTGGCCAGGGCGCCGCGATTCATCGAAACCGTTGACGATTATTTGAACTACCAGCGTACCGCGCAGCGCGAGCAATTTCTTTTTGCACTGCTGATCGCGGAGACGATTCTCGGTCTCACTGTCGGCGGCACTTTCCGCCACTTCTCACATTTATCTCTAGCGGACCGGCGAAAGATTCTGGAGAAGCTGCGTTCCAGCAGCCAGCCTTTGCGGCGCAACATCTACGCTGCTTTCGTGAACGTTTCTGCTTCGACCTACTACGCAAGCGAACTAACCTGGGCCGATCTGAATTACAAAGGCGTCAGCGTGGACCATCCGGAGATCCTGACGCAGTTGCCGCCCATCCCGTGGCGCCCGCAAGATCCGCGGCCGATCGAAGACTAGTTATTCAACCCCCCAAGGAGTAACGAATGGACAACGAAGGTTTCTTCCGCCTGGGCCTGCTCGACGTCAGAGGCCGCCCAATCAACGAAACGAAAGTCAAAGTCGGGTTCTTCAGAGTTTCGGACAACAAGTCAGTCAGTTCGCACACTAAGGACTTTCCCCCGCCGCACACGTTCGCCCTGCCCGCGTTTCCGCAAGGTAAGCAGATGTTCTGCGATATAACCGCGCCGCGTTATCGAATGCGTCGAACGGAGAATTTTTTCCTGACCGACGGCGAAACGATCTCGCGAAACATCTCCTTGTTTCGCCGGCCCGATAAATGGACCGCGGCCTTCATGGCCTGGGAGGAGTTGGGAGCTCAATTCATTGCGTTGAAGAACGTTCTCAACGCGTCGTCCAGGGTCAGGGTCAAGAACGGGAAGCTGCTCGGCAAGTTCACTGAAGCAACGTACGATTCGGTGGTCGAGACGAAAGAAGTCTTTGCCAAGGCGGCAATGCTGAACATCTACGCGAAGCTCACGGATCTGAAAGAGCCCGTTGAAAACACCGAGCCGTGGTTTTCGTTCGTGAAGGAGATCGTGGAGATCAGCCGGGAGAGGATCATCGCGATCGTCGATCCGAAAATGGGTGAGATAGTTCGTCACATCGTCGACAACGATAGTAAGTTCAAGGATTATGACCGCTCTCCGTCAGGGATTCACTTCGAGAACATCCCGTCAGTCTTCCAGCCGCAGAAATCAAAGATGTTCAGTATCAAATCGGGTGAGGACCACGGCAACGTGCAGTTGACCATGGCGCCCGGCAAAGACCCGAACGGCAACCCCTTGCTCATCCTCGATGCCGACATCGACGAGAACGGACAGATGTTCGCCCACTTGATGGACCTGCTGAAACACAAGTTTTCAGGAGGCACTCATCCGTTCGACATTCATGAGTTTCTCGCCTTTGCCAATCCGAACAGACCGTTGGGGTATGAGTTAACTTAAGACGACTTTCCAGAAGTTCCGCCGTTGTAGGTTGTCAACTCGGCCAGTTGGTGCAGAGTGCGCGCGGCGGCGGCAAGCGTGTCTGTAGCGCCGCGCTCGAGGGCCAATTCAGCGGCCGTCTCTTCCAGCCTGATTAACTGCTCGTGGTAGTAATGCCAGGCCGCCCGCGAGAAAGGCAGGTCGGGTTGAGTAAACTGCATCTCGAATGAAGGGCCGGCAAACTTCGCGCGCCGCTGCTTTCCGTCAGCCGGATCGTCGCCCATGGGCAACTGAGTCAACTTCTCTCCGAGCGGGACAATCAATCCGGTCATCATGCGCATACAGATCCCCGCCAGCCGTTTTCGGCTCTCCTCCGATTCCGAGACGCCGTGAAATACTCTGCCGAGCATTTGCAGCATCAAGGCGTAGATGCCGTTGTTCAGGTCGTTGACTCGTCTGGTGAATCGGTCTTTGATGATTCGCCATCCAGGGTAGGTGTTATCGGGGTGCAGTCTGGAAAGTGGATTTGATTGCACGTCGCGTGCGGGCTCAAACTCCGGCCGCTGCGTCTTGAGCCGCGTGTATTCGGCATACATGCTGACGAAGAGCCCGAAATGGCTGTCTACCCGGTCAGAGGGACAACCTTCTCCCTGGTCTATGATGAGCTTGATCGCGTTGAGTGCTTCTTCACGGTCGAACACCTGCATTAGTTGCGGCATATCAACCATCTCGCCGGAAACCTGCGCTTCAGATGGTCCAACAATGATTTCCCCGGGAATGCGCCTGAAACCTTCCGCGATCTCGCGATACAGTTCTTCGATCGTGATGTAACGGCTTGCCTGCGGCCGCGCAAACTCGCTGGGCAGGTAGTTGAAAGGGTCCTTAGTCGTAGGGGCGTCGGCCAACAGCGACGCTAAAGTTCCTTCACGATAAGGATCTGACGGGAGCCAATCGGGACGTGGTGATTTGAACTCGCTCGGACGCTCGTATAGCGCGTACAGGATGATCGTCTCTTTCGAAAACGGCCAGAGTCCCCAGGGAAGGTCGGTCGGGTAATAACTGGGGCGCTGCGGAAAGTTCGGGCGCCGCAGGTTTAGTCCAGCTCCGATGGAGGCACTGAGGTTGGCGGCCTGAGCCAGGTGCAGCATCTCCTGTGCGCCGATGAGCAGCAGGTTCGCCTTCCACTTTCTTACGTAGGTGAACTCCTCCATCGTCAGGCCGTCTTCGTCGAGGCTGGCCTTGAGCGAAAAAGCCGTGAACAGGTATTGAAGGCAGAGGCCGTGTTCGAGCTCGGATGCCAACGCCAACCGTCTGATGAGCGCCGGGTGCGACTTGACCTGTGTCTGCATTCTCATCTCTTTTCCTGTCTCTATTGATGGTGCGAGGGCTCCGGCGCTTCATTGAACGAATCGACGATGTGTTGGGCGGTTCGCAGTGCGACGGCCGTGATCGTCAACGTCGGGTTGGCCGAATCCACTGTTGGGAACAGTCCGCTGCCGGTGATAAAGAGGTTCGGATGATCGTGTGTACGTCCGTAGCTGTCGCAGCAGGATGTGTTCGTGTCGTTTCCCATGCGCGTCGTGCCCATCACGTGTCCGGCGCCAAACCATCCCGGCACTTCGGAGAAGCCGGTCGCGCCGAGGCGCGCGTAGATCGTCTTAGCGGCTTCGACAAAAGCTTTTGCGCCCGCGTAGGAATAATCGCTGATGCTGTAACGAATCTCCGGTCTCGGCAGACCGAGTGGATCGAACAGAGTCTGAGATGGCTTGATACAGTTGTCGTAGTTTGGCTCAGGCTCGAGTAATCCATTCAACTCGATCTGTGTGCTCACGTCCCAGGCGAGTTGGTCGCGTAGTTTTTTGCCCGTGTAGCCACGATTCACGAGGTCTACGACGTTCGAGAAGGGAGAGCCGGTGGCCCAGCTCGTGCCGGTGTTTTGCAACTCGATGCGAAAGCCGGATCGATCTTTACGAAATGGACCATCGCGCAGAGACTCGCAGCCCGAGCTGCTCAGCGGTCCACGGAAAACATAATACGGCTCAGGCAGACGTGCGTAGGTGATCTTCACGTCGTGGTCCATCAGGTAACGCCCGACGACCCCGCTGCTGTTGGCGACGCCGTGCGGCAATGCGTCCGTCGCCGACCACAAGAGGACCTTCGGTATCTCCATCGCGTGCATGGCCAGCACGTAGAGCCTGGCGCTGACGGTCAGTTCGCTGCGATCCGGCCGCTTGATGCTCAAGCCGATGATTCGGTTTCGATCGTCGACCAGGACCTTTTGCAGGACGGCGCTGAAGAGCGGCGTAACAGCTTTTGAGTCGATTGTCGCCCCTTCATCGAGAGACGGATTCATGGCCCATTTGATGTGCACAGAGGCGTCGTACTTCGCTTGAATGGGACAGATCGGAATGCAGTTGGCGCTTCCCGCGCAGGGCGGGCGGCCCTGGTAGGGAATCGAATTACGCGCCTGCGGTGTCGAGTTGAACGCGACTGGCATACCTTCAAAGGTCAGCCCACGTGTCGCTGCTGCCACTTTTTGATCGTTGTAGGTCGGCAGGATTTCGGGCATCGGGTAGGGTTGGCCGGCTTTTCTCGGCGCGCCCAGATCAACGTCGCTGTTGCCGGCGACGCCGATCGCCTTTTCCGCTTCCCAGTACCAATCCTCCAGGTCGTTGTAAGTGAGTGGCCAGTCGGCGCCTCTGCCGTAGACAGTCTTTTCCTGAAAGGTGTTCGGAACGTAGCGCAGCGCCGTACCCAACCAGTGATAGGTCGTGCCGCCGACCATACGTGAATAGGTACTCTGAAACGGGAGTGATCCTTTCTGCACGAAATACTTGTTGAGCGTCGTCTCAGAGGGGCTCGGCGCATACGCGAGATCGGGGAAAGCGGAATTGGTCATCTTCACTGGATTGGTGAAGAACCGGTCGAGCAACGGTTGCCGCAAGTCTTCTCCCGTCGCTGGATCGAAATAAGGACGGTCGCCGGCGTCGATTAACAACACGTCGAGACCGGCACGGCTCAGCCGGTGCGCGATCAACGCGCCGGCAAGACCCGCGCCGGCGATTGCGACGTCGAAAGTCTTCGACTCATCTACGCTTTCTACGCTCATGTTCCAAATGTTGATCCTTTTGAGGTGTGTGTCCCGGCGGCAGAATCGGATCTGAAGGAGGATAGGCCCACTCTCCATAATATGGACCAGGGATCCCCGGTGGATTTGCGCGAATAACCTGCCAGACGAGCGCGCTCGCATACACTTCGGCGGGCGGCATGTTGTTTCCCAGATAGCCGTTGTACCAAACGATGATGATGTTCCTGGCAAGAATACTCAGCGACACGTCAGCGGCCAGCGTTGCATTGAATCTCGTCTCCAGATCTTCCGTGCTCTCCTCCTCCAACTGGCTGAATACTTCCCAGAGCACGTCGAAAGGGTGTGGGTCGACGCCGTCGATCGGGCCTTCTACGTAACGGTCGCCCGGCGCGTAGTATGTCGGCGTGTTCTCGAGAATGATGCGGAAGAAGGCGCGGGCGGCGGCCTCCGGAAGGTGCGTGGCGTCGAGCAGCACTTCGGAGATGCGTATGAAGCGGCGCAGTTGTTCGACTGAGATGAGTGATTGCGTGTCGCTGATTGGTCCAGTCCTCTTTACGGGTTTTTAGAGCCACTCTATGTTGGCTATAACGAATCCGAACGGGCTTCTCCCGGCGACGGGAATGAATATATCGGGGATGCCGAATTCGAACTGCTCCCGATCCTTCGAACGCTTGTTTACCGTCCGCAGGTTGAAAAGACGAAAGCCGGCGTCGAGCCTGGCAAACTCCCTCTCGAAATCGAGGGTATTACACGATGGACCAATGATCGTCACGATCGCGGCGCGCTGGCCCTGTTCTTCGTTGGGCGGATACTCGCCGAACAGTTGCCTCGCGTATCCCCGGTTTGAGGTCGTCGCGATAAATGGTGTGCTCCTGGCGTTAGCTTGAGCCGCTTCCAATGCGAGGGCTTGGTCCAGCGGAGTGCCCGTCGAGAGGGTTTCCAGCGCCTCGTGTCGGTTTTTGAAGTAATTTTTTATGCCCTTTGTTTGTTCGGAGTCCGTGATTTCCGACTTGTTAAAGAAGCCTCCGAAGACAAACTGTCGCGAGGCGGGATCGGCGGCGAATTTGTGGTATCGGTAGTAGACCCCGACCAATCCATCGAGAGAAAGGCCCCGGCTTCTTGTAATGTCGTCCGGGTCCAGCCTGTTAGCGCGAACGCGTCTGGCGAGTTCGTCAATGTGATCGAGGACGCCGAGTTGTTGCAGCATCATCGTGTTGGCTCGCTTTTGCAGTTCGAAGAGCGTCACGCCGAAATCTGAGGCCATCTCCGCGACGTGGTAGAGCCGGTCCTCGAGGGGCAGCGCCTTATAACGGCCGTAGGTGAAGTGAAGCTTCTGTTTCTGGTTCAGGGAGGTAGGTCGTGGCCGGTGAGGGCCCAGGACGCTACTCAGATCGCTGCTCGAAATCGGTGTCATACCTGCCGTCGGCGATCGCAATGATGGTCCGGGTGACGGCTCTCGGGACTCACGTTCCAGGTTTTGCTTCCAGGCTGTGATGTAGTCTCGGATTCGATTCTTAGCGGCGGGCAGCGTGGGATCCTGCCTTGCGAGCGCATACATTTCGCGGTGGCGTCTGGCAGTCGGGCTGCCGATCTCGCGAATCTCCCGCAGGTAAAAAGCGTCCAGTTCCCGTAGTTCTTCAACGTCAGTCAAGCGCTGGACCACGCGCGACGCCAGTTGGCGCTGGACGACGTGCGGCCTCGGTGCGTGTGGCGCACTTCTCACTACACCGGTTGTAGCAACAGACTTGGGTTTGCCGGTTTGAGCCAAGTTGTTTTGAACAAGCGGCGGTTTTCTTTGAAAGACACTGGGCGTGCGCGGTGCGGGCCGAGCAGCCGGCGATGCGTGCGCGAGGCGCGGTTGTGCGATCGTCGCCGCCTTCGGCTGAACGATTTTCTTCGGGGCGGGTCGATACACGGGAGGCGCAACCGGCATCTGTCTCTGCGGAGCCGAAACCGTTCGCGAGGCGATGGCGACAGGTTTTTTCTGTAGCACCTTCGGCACGTTCTGCGGCCGATACACATGAGGCGCGGCTTTATGAGGTTTATCCATAAACTGACTGCTTTCAGCCGAAAGGCGTGTAGAGGAATAAAGACGTAACTGGCTTATCTAAAGCTGACGAAGAGAAGTGCTAAGTTCAGTGCCGTAGTAGAGGATCCTCCGTAAGCTCACGGAAGTACGGGAACTATAGGGCCAAGTGTATTCAAATATCAAGCAGTTTTTCCGGTTGAACACCTGCGACGAAATGTAAAAGCGAATAGTAATAAGTTCACTAGTTCGACAACTTCTTCCCGTGGATAGAAAAACTCACTCACCACGGAAGGGTTGTTATGAGCAAGGAAAAACTGGACTTATACGAATCGTTAATCAGGGCCTCACTCGCATTGGTGTTCGTCGTCGCGTTGAGCGTCGCGCTAATCGGCGTGATCGCTATTTCTCAGATGTTCATGTGGGAGGCGGTCCCGGCGCCGAGTTTCTTAAACACACATTCAATCGCGGAACCGCACAATCGTCGCGCCTAATCCTCCAGCTTCCGGAGGCGCGTCAGTCCAGTCGACCACAAACGGTGTGCGTGCGAGGATCGATCGAACCATGTCGCGTTGCACGCCGACGCCTTTGCCGTGAATGATGCGCACGCTGCGAAAACCTTTTTCGCGCGCGATAGACAGATACTCCTCGACGACGCGCTTCACGTCGCGCGGCGGAATCGTGTGCAGATCGAAGACGTCCGTGATCTCGATCTCGACCGGATCCGGAAAAGGATTGTCAGCATCAACGTCCATAACCAGGCTGATTTGACACCCTCCGAACCGCTTTGTAAACTCGCCCGTTTTAAATTCACCGTAAGGAATAAACCGAAATGGGCGCGCGAAAGAAGATTACTGTAGTCGGCGCGGGTAACGTCGGCGCAACAGCGGCACACTGGCTCGCTGCGAAAGAACTCGGCGACGTAGTGCTCGTCGATATCGTCGAAGGAGTGCCGCAAGGCAAAGCGTTGGACCTGGCTCAAGCGGCGCCGATCGAAGGTTTTGACGTGCAAATGGTCGGCGCCAACACCTACGACCAGACAGACCAGTCCGACATCGTAATCATCACCGCCGGTCTCGCGCGCAAGCCCGGAATGAGCCGCGACGATCTGCTGAAGACCAACGCGGGCATCGTTTCGCAGGTCGTCGACGAAATCGTCCGCCGATCGCCGAACGCGATCCTGATCATCGTCTCCAACCCGCTCGACGCGATGTGCCAGGTCGCACTCAAGCGCTCGGGTTTTCCGAAGCACCGCGTCATCGGCATGGCCGGAGTGCTCGACTCCGCGCGCATGCGCTGCTTTCTCGCCGAAGCGTTGAACGTCTCCGTCGAGAATGTGACGGCGTTCGTGCTTGGGGGCCACGGCGACACGATGGTGCCGCTGCCGCGTTATTCAACCTGCGCCGGCATTCCGATCACCGAACTGCTCCCGAAGGACCAGATCGACGCGATCATCAAACGGACGGCAGGCGGTGGAGCTGAGATCGTTTCTTTGTTGAAGACCGGATCGGCTTACTACGCGCCCTCGGCGGCGGCTGTCGAGATGGCTGAGGCGATTCTGAAAGACAAGAAGAAGATCCTGCCGTGCGCGGCGTACCTCGAAGGTGAGTATGGCATCAACGGTCTTTACGTCGGCGTGCCATGCAAACTCGGCGCGCGCGGTTTGGAACAGATCATCGAGATCAATCTAACCGCGGAGGAGCGGATCGCGCTTCACAAGAGTGCATCAGCGGTGCAGGAATTGGTGGACGTGTTAGGGATTTAAACTAACCTTTCAACCAGCCGAACAATCCGTGGATCACTGTTTCGCGGTTCTCTTCGTAGATCGCGCGCGTTAACGGAATTCCCATCGGACATGCTTTCACGCAGTTCTGCGCGTTGCCGCAGTTGGTAATTCCGTCTTCGCCCATGATCGCTTCGAGCCGCGCGTCGCGCGTCATCTTTCCGGTCGGATGCATGTTCTGGTAACGGACCTGCGCGATTGCCTGTGGCCCGATGTAGTTGTCGCCTTCATACTGCGGACACGCTTCCAAACAACAACCGCAAGTCATGCAACGCGAGTAGGCATAACGTTCTTGCACGTCGTCCTGGTCCATGCGCGGCCCTGGTCCGAGATCGTGAGTGCCGTCCAACTCGATCCATGCATTGATACGGCGCAGATGATCGAACATCTGCGACCGATCCACGACGAGGTCGCGGATATTGGGAAACTTCGCCATCGGCTCGAGCTTGATCGGCTGTTCGAGGTTGTCGATCAGCGCCGAGCACGACTGGCGCGCGCGGCCGTTGATGATCATCGTACAGATGCCGCATACCTGTTCGAGGCAGTTCATCTGCCAGACGGGCGGCGTGGTGCGTTCGCCGGCCTTGTTCACCGGGTTTTTCTGAATCTCCATCAGGCACGAAATGATGTTGAGGTTCGGCCGGTAGGGAATCACAAACTCTTCCCAGTATTGCGACGCATCCGGATTGGCGCGCCGGCGAATATGAATCTCGACTGTGTCAGGTTTTTTAGCCACTGAAATCTAGACCTTTGCTGCTTCTTTCTTGCCCTTGCTGTAGTCGCGCTTGCGCGGCTGGATCAACGAAACGTCCACCGGTTCCCATGAGAACACCGGGCCCTCGCCTGAATATTCGGCGATCGTCGTCTTCAGGAAGTTTTCGTCGTCGCGATTTGGAAACTCCGGTTTGTAGTGCGCGCCGCGCGATTCGTTACGATTCAATGCGCCGACCGTGATCACGCGAGCCAGTTCCAGCATGTTGGCGAGGTGACGGGCGTGCGGCAGGGCCATAGTGGCCCACAGGTTTGAATCGTTGATTGAGATTCGCTTGTAGCGATCCATCAATTCGAGCAGTTTGTTGTCAGTCGCTTTCAGCTTCTCGTTGTAACGGATGACGGTGACGTTGTCAGTCATCCACTCGCCCATCTCCTGGTGCAGCACGTACTGGTTCTCGTCGCCGCTCTGTTTGACGAGCCGATCGTTGATCTCCTGCTGAAGCTTCAGCTGCTGATCGTAAATGCGCGAGCCGTCGGCGCCGTTTCGTTCGACATTCTTGGCGTACTCGATCGCCGCGGGCGCCGCGACGAAGCCGCCGAAGACGCAGCTCACGAGCGAGTTTGCTCCGAGACGATTCGCGCCGTGAATGGAGTAGTCGCATTCGCCGGCGGCAAGCAGGCCGGGAACATTTGTGCGCTGATCGAAATCGACCCACAGACCGCCCATCGAGTAGTGAACGCCGGGGAAGATGCGCATGGGAACGTGGCGCGGATCGTCGCCGACGAACATCTCGTAGATCTCGAGGATCGCGCCGAGTTTTCGATCGAGAACGTCCGCCGGAATGTGCGACACGTCGAGGTAAACCTGGTTCTCGCCGCCGAGTCCCATGCCGTCGAGGCACACCTGAAAGATCTCGCGGGTCGCGATATCGCGCGGCACGAGGTTGCCGTAAGCAGGATACTTCTCTTCGAGGAAGTACCAGCGCTCCTTCTCGGGAATCGAGGACGGTGGCCGCGTGTCGCCTTGCTTGCGCGGCACCCAAACGCGCCCACCTTCGCCGCGCGCTGATTCCGACATCAGTCGCAGTTTGTCTTCGCCGGGAATCGAAGTCGGATGGACCTGGATAAACTCGCCGTTCGCGTATTTCGCGCCTTGTTGATAACAGGCCGAGACGGCGCTGCCGGTGCAGACCATCGAGTTGGTCGACTTGCCGAAGATCAAACCCGGTCCGCCGGTGGCGATGATCACTGCGTCGGCCGGAAACGCTTTCAACTCGAGCGTCTGCAAGTTCATCGCGATAAGCCCGCGACACACCTGATGATTGTCGAGCACTAGCGAGAGCATTTCCCAGTGCTCGAACTTCCGCACCGTGCCCGCGACTTCGTAACGGCGCACCTGTTCGTCGAGCGCGTAGAGCAACTGTTGTCCGGTCGAAGCGCCGGCGAAAGCAGTGCGATGGTGCTTGGTCCCACCGAAGCGTCGAAAGTCGAGTAGTCCTTCGTTGGTGCGCGAGAAGGGAACGCCCATGCGGTCGAAGAGATAGATGATCGACGGCGCCATTTCGCACATGAGTTTGGCGGGCGGCTGGTTGGCGAGGAAGTCGCCGCCGTAGACGGTGTCGTCGAAATGTTCCCACGTCGAATCGCCTTCGCCTTTTGTATTCACCGCGCCGTTGATGCCGCCCTGCGCGCACACTGAGTGTGACCGCTTCACGGGCACAACCGAGAAAAGATCGACCGCGTGACCGGCCTCAGCGATCTTCATCGCCGCGGCGAGCCCGGCAAGGCCGCCGCCGACAATCGCGATCTTCATGCCGTTACTAGCCATTAATGAAGTAGTCCTCCTAACAAGCCGCCCGGACGGATGAAAGCAACAGCCGCGTTGACGCCGACGGCCAGCAGCAGCACGCCAAACGCGATGCACGCGTATCCGGTCAACCGCTGTGCGCGCTCTCCGATGGTGATGCCCCAGTCGACGAGAAACAGCCAGATGCCGTTCGCGAAGTGCCACACCGTGGCCGTAATGCCGATCATGTAGATCGCGAATATCCACCACATGTGAAACTCGCCCGATACGATAGCGAAAGCCTGTTCAGGATGTTCCGCAACGGAGACCCGGTTCAGGCCGGGAACCATTCCGAACCTGAAGTTCAGCACGTGGAAAAAGATGAAGAAAAACAGGACGACGCCGGTGATTCTTTGAATCAGGTAGAACCAGTTGCGCGGATACGGATAAGCGAGGTTGTTGGGCCGCGCTTCGACCGTGATCACTAAACCATAGACGGCGTGATAGATGAGCGGTATAAAGATGCCGCCAATCTCGACGAAAAGGATGTACGGGATCGATTGCAGATCGTCGACAGCGGCGTTGAAATCGCCCGCGCCTGTGAGCGCTTTTGAGTTCGTGTAAAAGTGCTCTAAAAGAAAAATTCCGAGTGGAAAGATGCCCGAAAGCTGGTGCAGCTTGCGCAGGATGAAGGTCCTGCTCAAACGGATAGCCAAGAATGCACTCCTTTGGTTAGAGGGGTTAACATTGGTGTCGATGCAAGTATAGATCAACTAACCACGAATCCGAGAATGACGCTGGACCTGACCACACTCGTCGAGGCGATTCGGACGCGCGAGATCTCGCCCGTTCAAGCGGCCGAGTCATATCTGGCCCAGATCTCGCGACTGAATCCGGCGTTGAACGCGGTTGTGACTGTCGCGCCCGACGTGCTCGATCGCGCGAAAGCCGCGGAGACCGCCGTGATGCGCGGCGAAATGCTCGGCGCTCTTCACGGCGTGCCGTTGACGATTAAAGACACGATCGAAACCGCCGGGCTGCGGACGACGAGCGGCTCGACCATTCGCGCCGATCACGTTCCGGTAAACGACGCGCCGTCCGTCGCGCTTTTGAAAAAGGCGGGAGCGATCATTCTCGGCAAGACGAATGCGGCTGAAATGGCGATGGATTACACCGCGGACAATCCCGTTTTTGGCCGCACTAATCATCCGCAGAATGCGAAGCTCACGCCGGGCGGATCGAGCGGCGGCGAAGCGGTGGCGATCGCGACCGGCATGTCGCCTGGCGGGCTCGGCAGCGACCTCGCGGGATCGGTTCGGATTCCGGCGCACTTCTGTGGCATTGCCGGATTGAAGCCGACGACCGGACGCGTTCCAGGCGAGGGACAGTTTCCTCCAAACACCGGGCCGTACTCGTTGGGCGCGGTGGTTGGGCCAATGGCTCGCAAGGTTAACGACTTGCGTTTGTTGTTTCGAGTGTTAAGCGGGGAACGCGGATCCGAAGTTTCATTAAAAGGATTGCGTGCGGCGTGGTACGCGGAAGACGGAGTCGTTCCGGTTACAGACGAGACGGCTTCAGCCGTTCGAGCGGCAGCGATGGCCTTGAACGCGGAAGAGCGTCTGCCGCCGCATGTGGATCGTGGGAACGAGTTGTGGTTGAAGCTGTTTTCGCGGGCATCAGTGGTCCAACTGCGGCAAGTCTATGCAGGCCGAGAGAGTGAAGGCGGTTCATTCGTGAGTTGGCGGCTTGCGAATGCAGGCGAAGCGCCGTCGCTCGATGAGTACATCGCGGCGTGGATGGAACGCGATCGATTGCGCGAGGAGTTGCTGCGCTGGATGGAGACGACGCCCATCATCATCGCTCCCGTCGGCGCGACGCCCGCTTACGAACACGACACGCTCAAGGTCACCGTTCGCGGTTCGACGTTCGGAACTTTTCGCGCTTTCAGTTACGCGCAGACTTTCAACGTCTTCGATCTGCCGGTAGTCACGGTTCCCGCGGGAAGATCGAATGACGGCCTGCCCATAGGCGTACAGATCGTGGGGCGTCCGAATGCAGAGGAGATGGTTTTGGCGGTCGCGGATGTTGTCGAACAAGCGGTTTCCGCTTAAGCTTTTGTTCCAACCAGGATTCGATTCTCGGCCAGGAGCGATTATGGAACCAGTTACCGCCGCCCTCTCATTTATGTTCTTCGGTTTCCTCGCGTTGGTCCTTTTGGTCATCGCGGTGAAGACGATCCGAATCGTGCCCCAGGCCACTGTGATGCTGGTTGAACGCCTCGGGAAGTTTGACAAGGTCGCCTCCAGCGGTCTGAACATTCTCGTCCCCTTTTTAGACAGACCGCGCGCCGTCTACTGGACCAACACGCGCCCGGGACTGGTTTCGATCGACCTGCGCGAGCAGTACATCGACCTGCCGCCGCAGCCTGTGATCACGCGCGACAACGTGACGATTCATGTCGACTCGGTGGTCTACTGGCAGATTACCGATCCGATCAAAGCGGTTTACGAGATGAACGACCTGGTTGGCGGCATCGTGCAGTTGACGATTACCGGCATGCGCGCCGTGATGGGCGACATGGATCTCGACCACACGCTTTCGCAGCGCGATCAGATCAACTCCAAACTGCGGTTGATCCTCGACGAGGCGACTGACAAGTGGGGCGTGAAAGTGACGCGCGTGGACGTGAAGAACATCAATCCGCCGGAAGATGTGCGCATCACGATGGAGAAGCAGATGACGGCCGAACGCAACCGCCGCGCACTGGTGTTACAGGCGGAAGGCGATCGGCAGGCTGCGATCACGCGAGCCGAAGGCGAGAAGCAGGCGGCAGTGACGCGCGCCGAAGGTGAGAAGCAGTCGGCGATTCTCGCGGCTGAGGGTGCAGCACAGGCGCGCTTGCGCAACGCGGAAGCTGAGATGGAAGCGTTGAATCGGATCGCGCAGGCGATACCGGGCGGCGATCCGGGTCACTACTTGATCACGATGCGCTACATTGAAAGTCTGCGCGACATGACCAAGACGAACAATTCGAAAGTGATCTTCATGCCGGTCGAGACTTCGGCGATGCTGTCGAGCATTGGCGCGATCAAAGAAGTGTTTTCGCAAACTGGAGAGAGCGACAAGGAAAGTTTGCCGCCAACGCCGCCGAAGCCACGCGAACTGCGTTAACACGGATTAAGATAATTCGTGGCGTGAGATCGCCGTGTAACGCGAACCCTTGCTGCTCAATTCGCTCCGAAAGACGACGAACTCGCTCACAGTAATCTGCGTTTTCTTGAAACTCGTTTGCAGGTGAGTCTCCGCGAGACGTCGTGCGCCTTCGGGTTTGCGGAGGCGAGCGATCGTGAGATGCGGACGGTACGCGCGATCTTCCTTCGGGAAACCCTCCGCGGCGAATTCCTCTTCAAGTCTCATTTGCAGTGCTGAAAGCCTGCCCGACGGATCATCGACGCCGATCCAGAGCACTTGCGCCCGACTCGGTTTCGGAAACACGCCCGTCCCGCCAATCGCAATCTGGAACGGCGGATGATTCTTTGCGGCTCGCGACGCGGCGTCGGAAATCAGGGGCAACTTCTCGGTGGGAACGTTGCCGAAGAATTTCAAGGTCAAGTGGACGTTCTCGGGCCGGCTCCAACTCGCGCCGGCTTCCGGAACAGCTTCACGCACACGTTTCGCGTGATCGTGCAGTCGATCGCGGATCTCATCCGGAAGTTCAACGGCGCAGAAGATTCGCCACTCTGTCTCTTTCACTTAGCCGGTTCCAGCACCAACGTCTCTTTTGCCGCCTTCGCAACCGCCGCAGCCGTGAACGGGAACTCACGCGGCGTGACCGCGCGCCAGTCGGCGAGTTGGTCACTCCAATGCGGGCTCTTCGGCAACCCTGACTCACCCAGCGCGACACCTTGTTGCGTCTTGTCCCAATCGCCCGGGTCCGCGATCAGCCGCATCGAAACGGCCGAACCAACGTTGACCGTCGCGCCGATCAAACCACCCGTCCCATTTTGCGGAACGGGCGGAACCGTGAACTGCGTGCCGATCAGCGGCGCCGTCGAAAGCGGATGTGGAAAGCGCGCTTTCGCAAAGTTGCCCCACGTCCATTTCGACTCGTCC
>DASRIM010000020.1:0-6469 GCA_035649995.1 Pyrinomonadaceae bacterium
GTGCTGTACGGACCGCGGTTCACCAGGATCGACGCGAGCCTGGTCAAGAAACTGACCTTCACGGAAAACACCAACCTGGAGTTTCGCGTGGAGGCCTTGAACGTAATCAACAACCAGAACTTCAAGGTTGGAAGCTTCGCAGCGGACACCGTGAGCCTGGCGGGGACGTTCTCCAACCCGACTTTCGGACAAACGACCACTGCTTATCAGGATACGTCCACCACGACGGATCCCGGCGGCAGGGTGATTCAGTTCGTTCTTCGCTTCAACTTCTAATCTGAAGTAAAGTACAGGTAAAGGGGAGAAGGTGCATTACCAGCGCCTTCTCCCTTTTCCTCAGAGTGACACTTACCGGAGGGCAATAATGAAAAGAACTGCTCTGATATTCGTCGTGATGATCTTCGCGACTTCAGCACTGATTGCGCAGACTGGTAAACCGTGGCTCGAATGGAACATGAAAGAGACCACGAAGATTCTGAATGATTCAGCATGGGGACAAACTCAGCTCGAGACAAAAGAAGCTGAAGCAGGTGCGGCGGCGGTCACCAACACGGGCTCGTCCCGCAACATGGTCCCGCGAGATCCGAGTAAAGACGCGCCGGGAGCGATCACTTCCTACATCAAGTACTATATTCGACTGCTTTCAGCTAAACCGGTGCGGCAGGCTGTCGTTCGCAAGTTGCTCCTCGATTCACCTGAGATGGACGCGGAACGCAAGAGTCAGTTGCAGTCGTTCGCGCAGGCAACGACGTCAGACTTCATCGTCGTCGCCGTCGTGGCTGAAGCGAAGGATAAGTCGATGGGTGACGCGGCGGCGAGAGCGTTCGCGACCGCGACTCTCGAATCGCTGAAGGAGTCGACGTATCTTGAAAGGCAAGACGGCCAACGAGTGCCGCTGGCAAATTTCGTAGCTCCGATTGCCGACGGGTTGGGAGCGAAGTTCGTCTTCCCACGGACGCTGAACAATCAGCCGTTCCTCGAAGCCGGCAGTGGGCAACTGAAGTTTTTTTCGCAGCTCAGCAAAAACGTCAAGCTCGAGGCTCGTTACAAGGTCGCCGAGATGATGTACGATGGGCGACTGGAGTACTAACACTCGATCGTTTCAGTTACTCGAAAGGGGTCTGGAAATGTTTAAATCCTGGCGTAACTCCCACGCTCAATCGCATTTCTGGATCCCTCTCATCATCGTCACCATCGGCGTCCTCGAGGCTTGCGTGGTCATGTTGATTCGCTGGCTTACGTAATAAGCACTTCCTCCGATTCAAGTAGCTAACGTGGGTTCGGCGAACAGCGCCACTTCGGAGATCGCGGGGCAAACGGGCGCCTGCGTGATGCGCAAACGGAGCTTCGTCGTCGACGCAGGCTTACGGCGCACGAGCTTGCAGTTCCCGATACTTGTTCCAGCCGCAAACTCCTGCCATTTGTTGTCGGTCCAGATATCCAACGCAAACGCTTCGACCCTTTGACCTGCCGGAAGATACTCACGCACACGAACCACGTTGAATGTTCGCTCGCGGCCGAGATCGATGATCAACTCGGGCGTGGTTATCTGATCGTCGGTGGTCCAATACGTGTCGCGTTTGCCGTCGATGACGTTTTGCGGGGAAAAGCGGCGGTCGCCATTTCCGCGAGTGTTGCTCGCGGTAACACGCGCGCCTTGCGCGTGGTCTTCCCTGAACGTTGCGTCGAGAATGCGGCGAAATTCACGCAGCGACGTCAAGTCAGGATCGGGAATCTGTCCGCGGCGATCCGGCGCGAGGTTGAGCAATAAAGAACCTCCGCGGCCGACGGAAGCGTAGTAAAGATCGACGAGTGTTGCGCCGCTTTTGACGCGGCTGTCCTCATTCTTGTGATAGAACCAACCGGGCCTGATCGAAACATCGCATTCCGCCGGCACCCAATGCGAACCGGGACGGTCGCCGCGATTCAATCGAGCTTCGTCCGCGCGGCCGGGCGCGAAATCGTTTTTGTTGAGCGTGCTCCACAAAGGATCGCCCGCGATTCCACGCTCGTTGCCGACCCACCGCACGTCTGGTCCAGCATCGCTGAACAGACACGCGTCAGGTTGAAGCGTACGCACAAGGTTCCAGGTAGTGGGCCAGTCGTAATAGGTATCGCGATCGATCGTGCGCCGCTCACGAGCGCCGCCGTAGTATCCGTCTCCGCCATTTGCGCCGTCGAGAAAGATCTCGAAAACCGGACCATATGACGTCAACAGTTCGCGTAGTTGATTGCGGAAGTAGTTCAGGTATTCAGGACGGCCGTAATCTTTATGGTTGCGATCCCACGGAGATAGATAGATGCCGAACTTTAGTCGGTACTTGCGGCATGCGTTCGCAATCTCCCTGACCACGTCGCCGCGGCCGTTGCGCCACGGGCTGTTCTTCACGGAATGCTCGGTGTATTTCGACGGCCATAGACAGAATCCATCATGATGCTTGGCGGTCAGGATCAACCCTTTCATTCCTGCGGCCGCCGCGGCGCCGGCGATCTGTTGCGCATCGAAGTCAGTCGGGTTGAAGAGTGAGGGCGATTCATCTCCGTAGCCCCATTCTTTGTCGGTGAAGGTATTGATCGTGAAGTGAATAAACCCATAGAACTCCAACTGATGCCAGCGGAGCTGGCGGGCTGACGGCACCGGACCGTAAGGCTCGGGTGGTCCAACTTTGCGGGCTGCCAGTGGTCTCCCGGCACACGCCGCCGCTACCATCATCGAAAGAAAAAGCCGTCTTTCAAGGTTCTCTCTTTCCATCGGCGCCTCCGGGCAATGGTTTTCATTGAGGAAGTTCGATCAAACTTCGGAGGGCCAGTTTACCGCAGTAAGAAAACGGTTAGGAACGTGCGCATCATCAAAGGAACCGCCGCGTCCGTTTTTTTATGTAGAAATCGCATTGTGCCGCCCGTCATACTAACGAGGAGAACAACATGCTCTATGCCTTGCTGATTTACGAAAACCCGTCGGCCTTCGAACGCCGCGAGTCGCTGGTCGAATCAGACGCCTACGCCGGCGCGTGGCGCGCGTATCACCGCGCAATGCTCGACGCTGGAATCTTCGTCGGAGGCAAACCGCTGGACACGCCCGAAACCGGTACGACTGTGCGGTTGCGCGATAACAAGCGCCAGATCCAGGACGGGCCCTACGCGAACACGAAGGAGCAGTTGGGCGGTTTTACCCTGCTCGAACTGCCGTCGCTCGACGCGGCATTGGAATGGGCTGCGCGATGTCCGGCGGCGTCCTATGGTGCAGTGGAAGTGCGGCCTATAGCCGTCGAATTGGAGCCGCGCGTCACAGTTGAAGACACAAAATGATGAACAGGCGCACCGCGCAGTCGAGGCGGTAGCGCGCGAATCCTACGGACGTCTCGTGGCGCTGCTTGCAGCGCGCACGCGGGACGTCGCCGGCGCTGAAGACGCGTTGGCGGACGCACTGCTGGCCGCATTGACGACGTGGCCGCGCGACGGTATTCCGAAAAACCCGCAGGCATGGCTGTTGACTGCTGCGCGCAATCGCTTGATGGATCATGCGCGGCACCAGCAGGTACACGACCAAAGTGCTCCGACTTTGAAACTCATGACACGCGAGTTCGACGAGACGGCAGATCCCGATGAGTGGCCCGACGAACGTCTGAAACTACTGTTCGTATGCGCGCACCCGGCCATCGATCCTGACATACACACGCCGCTCATGCTGCAAACGGTCCTCGGTCTCGACGCCGTCGCGATCGGGCGTGCCTTACTCGTCCCGCCGAAGACGATCGGGCAGCGATTGGTCCGTGCCAAGACCAAGATCCGAAAGACACAGATCGCGTTCGAGATTCCAACGCCGGATCGGATTCCGGAGCGCCTGGAAGCGGTGCTGAACGCGATCTACGCTGCGTACGGTAACAGTTGGGAGGACGCTACCGGCGCCGATCAACGCGTCGCCGAGTTGGGCCAGGAAGCAATCTGGCTCGCGCGCGTGTTGCGTGCGCAGGTTCCGCACGATCCGGAAGTTCGCGGCCTGCTCGCATTGATGTTGCATTGCGAAGCGCGGCGTTCCGCGCGCCGCAGCGCTGAGGGACGGTTCGTGCCGCTGTCGGACCAGGATCCGAACAACTGGCGCAAGCCGATGATCGAGGAAGCCGAAGGCGAACTCACCGCCGCATTCCAAATGCAGCGGCCCGGACGATTTCAGATCGAAGCTGCGATCCAATCAGTCCATGCTGAACGTGCTCACACAGGACGCACCGACTGGGCCGCCATCGCCGCCTTCTACGATCAACTCATGCAACTGGCGCCTTCGATCGGAGCAGCAGTGGCCCGCGCAGCGGCGCACGCCGAAGTCAGCGGCCCCGAAACCGGACTGGCGCTCCTCGATCCGATCGATCCGCAGGCTGTGATTTCCTACCAACCGTATTGGGCGGTACGCGCCCACTTCCTGCGCCAGCTCGATCGCACACATGCCGCGACGGAAGCCTTCGACCGCGCCATCGCTCTCAGCGAAGATGCCGCTGTCCGTGCTTTCCTCACCGAACGCCGCAATAGCTGATTTCCCGTAAACCACTAGTTGTCGAAATCACGCGACCTCAGCCGTCATTACCCTGAGAACCGAATTAAGGAGTCAAAAGTTATGTGTCCAATGTGCATTTCGAACGCAGCCATGGTTGCTGTCGGCGCCACTTCGAGCGCCGGAATACTCGGCTTCGTGGTGCTGAAATTACGAACTTTGTGGCGGCAGCGTAGCAAACCGGCGCGTGTTGTATAGACTTTGCGACAACAAGGAGAGAGACATGGGCGAACAGAAAACAGAGCAGCAGAGTGAGTTTTCAGGAATGAAGACGCCGCCAATCGTGCCGGCAGAAGAGTGGGAGGCTGCGCGCCAGCAGCTCCTCGTGAAGGAGAAAGCATTGACGCGCGCTCGCGACGCGCTCGCCGCCGAGCGCCGGCGCATGCCGTGGCTGGCGGTAGAGAAGGACTACGAGTTCGACGGGCCGAAAGGCAAGGTTCGCCTGATCGATCTCTTCGAGGGCCGGCGTCAACTGATCGTTTACCGCGCATTCTTCGAGCCTGGCGTGTTTGGCTGGCCCGAGCACGGCTGCCGCGGCTGTTCCTTCGTGGCCGATCAGGTCGCTCACGTCTCGCATCTGAACGCGCGCGACACTACGCTCGCATTCGCCTCGCGCGCGTCGCAGGCTGACATCGAACGCTTGAAAGCGCGCATGGGCTGGCACATGCCGTGGTACACGATCACAGACAGCTTCGACCTCGATTTCGGAGTGGACGAGTGGCACGGCACGAACGCGTTCATCCGTGACGGCAACAAAGTCTTCCGCACTTACTTCATCAACAATCGCGGCGACGAGCAGATGGGAAGCACCTGGAACTATCTTGACATCACCGCGCTCGGCCGACAGGAGGAGTGGGAAGACTCACCCGAGGGCTACCCGCAAACGCCGCCGTACAAGTGGTGGAACTGGCACGACGCTTACGACGAATCGATATCGCCGCAGTGGTCCAACCTCGTTGATCGCAGCCTCGTTCTCCAGTACCAGATCGAGCGCAAGCCCGAACCTGACTCCGCGTAGCGACCGTAAGTGTGTTTTTTTTTATCAATTAACAATACGAGGGGGCGGGACTCCATGGCGCTCATAGATTCTACGTCCCTTCCACGTCACGCCTCTGCCGGTGGTGATCCTGACGCCTGAGTCAAACAACATGGCGTATATCAGTGCCAGGCCCAGCGGAGCTGTTAACGCGTAAACCGCGGAGACTTCGGAACGTCTGCTGACGATCGCCAGGACAAGCACCTGTAACAACCACGACAATGCCGCGGGAACGAATACCGAAATCAATCCCTCGCCGGGGCCGAGCGCGATCGCCAACACCGACACTACAGCAATGAGCGCCGGCACGACAGCAACCAGATACATCGACACGACACAAAGCAACGCCAGCGGTAATGAGAAGTTCACGCCCGAGAACCAGTTCTTGGTGCTGCACTCCCACATCTCACTAAAGTTCGTATACATCCGCGTTCTGCTCAATGCCGGCGCGCGATCAATCATCAACCTGGCCCCTGCACGTTTGATTCTTTCGGCCAACCGCAGGTCTTCCATCACCTCATCTCTCAACGCTTCATAACCGCCAACTCGATCGAGCACCGTACGCCTGACCAGGAAGAACCCGCCGATGCCGGCGGCACGCTCCGACTTCGGATCGTCAATGCGGTAAAAGAGCGTGAACATCAGAAACACCCATTCCCACGTCGGTATCATCACGCGTTCCCAGAATGAACCGGTTTCAAAACGCGGGATCAAGGTCAACGCATCTCCGTTATTTTCGAGTACGCGATCCAGAGCGGTGCGCAAGGCTGCTGGTTCGAAGATCATGTCGGCGTCAGTCGCCAGGATCCATTCGCCGCGAGCGCGGCTCAACGCCTGCTGCATCGCGTAAGGCTTACCGAGCCATCCCGGCGGCAGCTCTTCACCTT
>DASRIM010000021.1:0-15117 GCA_035649995.1 Pyrinomonadaceae bacterium
CCAATCGGTAGCGCTCTGAATTTTTGCGTTGGGCACAGCAATCGTGGCCGTGACGTAAGCACTGCGATCGACCTGGGCCATCCCCTGCTGCGTCTTGAAGACGCCGTTGTTGTTGAGCAACGTGACGATCCAGCTAGTCGCGGTGCGGTTGATTAAGTATTCAACGTCTCCAGTAACCTTAACCGGAGTTATGTCCGCGAAAATGTGAACCAGCATGTGCGCGGCGAAAGGCGTCATTCGTTCGTCCTGGCCGAGCCAATCCGGTAACGCGGATAAAATTACCGATCCCTTTCCGACCTTATTCACGGCGACTAACGGATCCCCGTTCGGAGCCGCAATCAACGACTTCGCGCCTTTCAACTCGAGTCTCTCGTAACGAAACATCTGCCCGGTCAGGTCCTGAGCATCGTCACACCGCGCGCTGTCTGCTTCGGCCATTGCATTCGTAAAGCGAACGCCGAGGAGCTGCGGAGGCAAGTTCTTGATCTGTGCTGCATTCAAAACCACAGTCCCGCCGTTGCGCACATAATCCGTGATTTTCTGTGTCCACTCTGCCGACCAATCAACCCTGCCCCCAACAACCACGGCGCGATATGCATTCAATGGCGACTTCGCGCCGTCCGTCGCAGTCAGCACATCGAACACATCGCCAAACACACCTGAAACAAACGGCTGTCGATCCGCAATCGCCGGTTCGCCTTCGACGACGAGTCCCGGGTAATACGCGACGCCGAACAATTCCCGCAGCGCCCGATCGCCGCGATCGATCTGCGACACTTCAAACGGCCACTGCGGATAGTCCGTCATCTCGAACCCGTGCGCCGGATCGAGCAGAAACGCGATCGGCGTGTACGGCGTCCCGCGATCCGGATGCTTCTCCGCGAAACGCACAAACTCGTCAGTGATCCGCCCCAGCGGATTCAGTTGAAACGGATGCTCGCCCGGCCCCGGTTTGAAAAACTGATCGTGCCCCTGCTCGAGATAGATAGCCGACGCGCCCGACATGTAATAGAGGTAGTAGTTCTTCCGATACCACGACAGCGACGGCCCCATCGTCGCGCCGTAACGCGAGTGATAAAAATGATCGGGCCCGGCGAAGTTCTGCGCCTTCGTAAACGTCGTCGCCGTGTCGCCGAAATTTGGCGCGTGATAATAAAGAAACGCGCCGCCAAACTGTCTTGCCGCTCCACGCGTGAACGCGATCCGCATGCCCGTCATCGGCATCACCGCCGCCGTTTCCATGCCCAGCAGCTTCACGCCCCAGTTCGTCAACGCATGCGCGAACGACGTGCTCGAGGTCGACTGCGCCGGAATCAGTTTGTCCCACATCGGACCGGTTTCGCTGTGAAACGTATCGCGCCACTTCCGCGACAACGCCTGCGAGTAGAAGTTCTTATGCGCGTCGAGCAGTTGCCGCCGCGTCATCTCCGGCGTGATCTTCAACTCCGCCGGCGCCGACTCCCACACGTACCCGACGCTCTCGCCCGAGATCCAACCGAGAAACTGATCTTTCAGCTCGCCATTCAACAGTTGCCACGCCGCTTTCGCTTCGTCTTCTTTCATCGCGGCGCCGCCGTAGTTGATGAGAATCGCAAAAGGAACTTTGGTCTCGCGCAGGTAACGCAGAAACTGGCTGCCGGGCTTCAGGTACTCGGGAACGTTGTTGATGTAAACAACCGGCACGACCAGTTTCGATTGAAACAACGGCACCTCGCGGGCGCCTTTGTACTTCGCGATAAAAGTTTCGATTGGTTCGGCGTTGAACGGATACAGCGGCCGCTCAGCCTCGGGTTTGTCCAACAACGGCCAGAACTCTTTCGCGATGTTCCACGGCATGAGGAAGTCGCGTCCCGCGATTTTCGGGAGCGCCCACAGTTCGGGAACACGCGCCGGCGCATCGCCGCTCAGCAGCGACGCAAGAGGTTTGCGCGACGTGGACCAACTTCGTAGATAACGGGCGGCGGCGAAGTCCGGCTTCTCGCGTCCTAATGGTTTGAATGCGGTGTCGTTCGTGAGCAGGAAACAGTCGACGTGACGCCGTGCGGGCGCGGCTTTCTCGATGTTGATCGAAACTCGCGCCGGTCCTTTCTTCAACGACACTGTCGCCGAGTCCCACGTGAAAGCCCAACCCCAGTACAAACTGACTTCATCATGCGGATCGACGACGTCTTTCACGCCGAACTCGTGACGAAAAACCTCCGCGCCATCCTGCGCAATTGTCAGGGTGAAGTTCTCGCCCTTGTCGGCCCAATCGGCATAACGGATCCAGAGCGCGTATGGTCCGGCACGCGGCACTTCGAGATCCTGGTAGAGCGTCGCTCGCGTCTCGTCGGCGCTGGCCGCGGCTGAGTTCCACTCACTCTCACCGCCCTGCGTCCACTCGGCTGAAACGCCTGGTCCATTCATTCCCCAACCCGGCGCTTTATCGCGCGACAGGTTCAGGTACGACGGATTCAGCATCGGCGCGCCGAGTTTGCCGGTCGTGAAGCCGCGCATGTTCTCCGCTTCGTACCAGAGATACTCGGGAGCAGACTTCGATTGTGAATAGAGAGTTGTGGTCGAGAGAAGCAGAACGATCCACAGGTTTCGCAGCCTGGCGAAACCTGTGGCCGAGAGCGTTATCCGAGCGCTTCGAGACATTCACTAAGCGTGCGTTGACGGCAAGTAAACATCGGTGTGTCGCGCAGCGTGTAAGAGCTGGCCTTGGTCTCGCGCAGTTCCTGGACCAGGTCGAGAAAGTCGGAGGGATAGTCGGTTTCGAAGGCGACGACGAACTCCTGATCGTCGAGACCAAATGAATACGTGGTGTGCAGTTTCACCGATCGGTACTTCATGCCGATGCGGATGTGCTCGTCCATCATCTCCTGCCGCTGTTCCGCGGGCCGCGAGTACCACTCACGCGTCTTCACGAACGGATAAACGAAGAGATACTGCGACTTGCCGGGAACGATGTGCAACCGATCCTCGACGTGCTGGGGATTGTCTTTGTCGATGTACATCGAGCGCTTGGTCATGGAGAGAAACGACTGCGACGGTTCGATGTATTTCGCCATCTCGGTGCCGTTCATCCGCGCGGTCATCTCCTGAATCGGCTCGAGCTCGTAGCCGATGCGCCAGATCATGAAATCGACGTTGGTGCGGAGGCCGACGGTGGAATACGAATGGATCAGCAGCGAGGAACGAAACTCGTCGACCGTCGTGACGAACTCGTCACGGCACCGCTGTTTTTCTCCATCTGAAAGCAGCCGCCACTCGGGTCGCGCGTGATAGAAGGTAAAGTTAACGAATTGCCGGGGAAGCTTTGCCTTCTCTACTTCTACTTCGGCGTTAGTGGGCGCCAGTCGAAGGGAGCCGCGAGCGGCGTTGCTTTGATCCTTATCGCTACTCATTGAAGTTTACCTCGGAAAGACTGACCTGAAGATTCGGCGATGCGAAGTTATTCTGCCCAGTATGCACTCCGATTGCAACCGGGGAAGAAACCCCGGCGGTCGCGCGTCTATACCCGTGTACAGTTTCCCTTGATCTGTGTAATCTGTGGTTCAAATCAAATCGGAGAAAACGTCTAATGAAACCAGTCTCGCTTGTACTAACGTGTGCCGTTATCGCCTTAATCAGCCTCGCCTGCAACAATACCGAAACAATTACCAACAGCACCACGCCATCCCGGACGGCGTCACCGGCCGCGGCCGCATCGCCTGCCGCGCCCGCGGATGAGTTCGCGACCGCGCGCCTCAATTACGCGAAGCATTGCGAAGCGTGCCATGGCCCACAAGGTGAAGGCGGTCCCGTGAAGACTCCCGAGAAACAGATCAAAGTCCCATCATTGAAGGCGCCGCACGCTGTCAGGCACAGCGATGAAGAACTGATAAAGATCGTCACCAACGGCGAGGAAGAAATGCCGTCGTTTAAAGATAAATTGAACGCTGAAGAGATAACGACGATGGTCCGTTTCGTGCGGAAGAACTTTCAGGGAAAGTAGATCTGTGGTTAAATCATCCCGCGTGCAGGCGTAGCTCAGTTGGATAGAGCGTCTGACTTCGAATCAGAAGGTCGCAGGTTCGAGCCCTGCCGCCTGTACCACCGATGCCCGATATCTGCCAGGCGTCATACCACACAGACGCTTAAAAGTGCGTGAGAAGTGACTCTGATCGGCAAAACCAGCGGCGAGAGCAATGTTTGCAACTGCCGCGTTCGAACACATTAGTTCACGACACGCATATTCGATTCGCACCTTCCGCAGATACTCTCCAATGGAAGACCCGTAGTGTTTCCGAAACTCGCGGGCTAAGTGAACCGGATGAACGCCGGCTACCGCTGCAATCTCCGAGAGCTTGCATGGTTCAGCGAAATGTTGCTCCAGAATGTTCTTGACCCTTTCAAGCCATTGCGGGGAGCGAGCATCTGAGTTGCTCGTAGATCGACTCTCAAGTAAACCCTGTTCGAGTTTTCGCAGTGACTCATCGTCCATCTCACGGAACTTGAAATACAACTCCAGGAAGAGTTCAGGTAGCGACACCGGCGTAGGACTGGATTCATCTGACTGAACCGGATCGAAAATCTTCGGAGGATTTCGCGCAAGCCTTATAGTGAACGAAGGTAGCGCATGAGTCTGAGGAGGGCGCGAGCTGGACCTGTTTGGATCGAACAGAGTTAAGCTGACCATACTCTGTTCGCGCCTATCCACCTCGTTTTGAGAAGGTGCGAGTTCGCTAATGGCAATATATAAAACCATCTCGCTATCTACTCGGCCATGCAATCCGGATTGTTCTTCCGGGATGGACCGCGATGCGTTATTGAGATCGGAGGGCTTTCACAGGATCCAATTTCATCGCTCGCCGAGCCGGAAGATAACAAGCGAGCATCGCCACCGCACTGAGAATTGAGATGATCCCGACGAGAGTAACCGGGTCACGAGCGCTGACGCCGAACAATAATCCGCTTAACAACTGCGTCAAGACGAGAGCTCCCGCAAGTCCGATCGCGCTGCCAATGAGCAGCAGACGCAGTCCTGCTCCAACTACTAACTTGAGAATGTCGCTGCCGCTCGCGCCCAGTGCAAGCCTCAATCCAATCTCATGCGTTCGTTGCGTTACCGAATAGCTTACGACCGAATAGATCCCAACGGCCGCTAACAACAGCGCAATTAAAGCGCCTATGGCGAAGAAATAGACGGCGATTCTTTTTGCTGACATCCGCTCATCGACGTATTGCTGCAATGGCTTTACCTTGAAGACCGGCGCCGAGTGATCCACGGCGCTGACTTCCCCGCGGATGTCCTGAACCAAAGCATCCGAGCTGGAGTCAGAACGCGTCACCAGGAAGACATCGCGGCTGGGTTCGTGCGCATAAGGAACATAAAGTTCGGCTTCAGCTCGTCCGTCCATATCCTCGTTGATGACATTTGCCAGGAGACCGACGATTTCATATCGCTGACCGTCGCTTAAGAAGAGGCTTTCGCCAATCACCCGATTATCGGCCAGGAACTGTTTGGCGAAGGCTTCGTTAACTAACGCGACTCGCGGCGCGCCCTCACGATCCTGTTCTGTAAATGCTCTGCCTTGTCGTAAGGCTGTGCCTATCGCTCCGCGATATCCGGGCGTTATGGTTCGGAAGGTCACAGAGGGTCGCCGCTCATCGGCTAAAACTGTGCCGCCGATGGCGGCGACCTCGCGGCGATGGTGAACGTACCCGAGCGGCAGCGTAGTCGTTAACCCCACATCCGTAATTCCCGGCAGCGCAGAAACTCTCGCGATAAGATCGTCCGCAAAATTAATTCGAGCCTGTGCGGTGTTGTACTTTTCGCCTGTAAGAGAGACTTGCATGGTCCAGACGTTGGTGGCGTCGACTCCGAAATCCGTGTGCAATAATCGTTGAAAGCTTCGGAACATGATCCCGGCGCCAACCAGGAGGACCACAGAAAAAGCTACTTCAGAGATCACCAGCCAACGCGTCGTGCGATTCGAGGCTTTAGCGAGGATGCTTGGGCCATTATCCTTCAGAACCTGATTGAGCTCGACTCGCGTGGCGATCAATGCAGGAGCCAAACCGCACAGAATTCCAGTCAAAACCGAAACGCCCAGAGTAAACACGAGCGCCGTCTGATCGATCCCCATCTTGCTCCAGCCGGGAATAAACATCGAAAAGTCCTGTGGAAGGCTCCTCACGACCTTGATCCCGAAATGAGCCATAAGCAGGCCGACGCATCCGCCTAAACCTGAAAGCAAAAGACTGTGCGCAAACAGTTGCCGCATCACGCGCACGCGACTGGCGCCGAGTGCAAATCTGATCGCGATATCTCTTTGCCGGGCCGCCGCGCGCACCAGGAGGATATGGGCCACGTTGGCGCACGCGACCAGCAAAACGAGCAACACCGAAATAAACAGGTAAGGGACCGCGACTCGGACACCGCGCGTCGCGTGCTTTACCAGCGGAATTACGCCGACCTCCCGGCCGCGATTCGTGTCGGGATACGCTGATTGAAGACTGACCGCAATTCGGTTCAGATCTTCGGCGGCCTGCGTCAGACTTACTCCCGGGCGCAGCAATCCAAATACACTAAGATTGCGATCGCGCCGTGAACGATCATTCGGATCCAGGAGTAGCGGTACCCAAAGTTGGCCGTCATCGACTGGATAATGGAAGTGTTTAGCCATCACTCCCACAATGGTGTGGGTTTCTTCGTTGAGGCGGACCGAGCGTCCGATGATTTGCGGGTCAGCTCCGAAGCGAGTCCGCCACAGACCGTCGCTCAGAACGACGACCTGATTTCTGCCGGTCTCGCTATCTTGCGCAGTAAAGGTTCGCCCCAGGGCGGCCGGCGTTCCCAGTGCGGTGAAAAAACCGTTGGAGACAAAGGTTCCGGACAACCGCTCAGGTTGCGATCCGTTAGCCAGATCGAAGTAACTCGATCTGATGGCCACCAAATGCTCCAAAGTGTGATTCTGCTCTCGCAAGTCTGCGAAATCGCCGGGCGCTATCGACCCGCGAGTGATACCCGTGTCGCGTTGTCTTTCCCGCACGATAACCAGCTGGTTTTGGTTGGGAAAATCAAAAGGACGAAAGGCGAGCATCTCGACGGTGCTGAAAATCGTCGTGTTGGCGCCGATGCCCAGCGCCATCGTTACGATCACAATCAGGGTCACGCCAGGCTCGCGGACGAGCATGTGAAACGCATACCGTAAGTCCTGCCAGAGTCCCACCGTCCTGGCGGATCGAGGCTCCTGTCCCAGCTCGACGGGTTCCGAGTAAGTGCGTTCAAGCCGGCGCAGATCACCGATCACATCGCTCTGCCGAAACTCAGACAGGGTTTTTTGCACGGCCTCGTCTTCCGTGTCACCCTGGAGCAACAGATCTTCATAACGGTCCTCGAGGTGCTGGCCCAACTCCTCAACGATTTCGGCCTCGCGCAGAGGCCGCAAGGCTAGTTGAGAGAGAGCTTCACGGACTTCCTTCTGCCAGTCTTGCATCGGTATTACTCTGAAGGACGGCTGCGATGATTCGACGGGTGTCCCTTCACGTCGGATTGATACCGGCGACGTGGTCCAGGGCCGCAAAGAAGTCTTTCCAGGTGCGGCGGTGTTCTTTCAGGACACCTCGTCCGGCGTTGGTCAATTTATAGAAGCGACGGCGGCGCTGGCTGGGCTTTTCCAACCAATGGCCTTGAATCAGCCCGCGCTTTTCCAGGCGATAAAACAGCGGGTAAAGCGAGGCCGCGTGAAATTGAAGTACTCCGCCGGACCGCTGCTCGATCAGCTTGGCGATTTCGTAGCCATGGCGCGGCCGATCTTCGACCAGCGCCAGAATCAACATCTCCGCACTACCGCGTTTCACTTCCCGGTTCAGCATCGATGGCGTTCGCATATGTTGTAACGCCATATATACTGATGCCATACCAGGCTGTCAAGGAATTTTTCGATTGTCCAGGATGAACCAACAAAACGTTCCGATTGTTCAATACTGTCAGAAACAATCCAACTAACATAAATCCATCGAGAGCAGTGACTGCCGGATCATGGACATAAAGTTCAAGCACTCACCGACTCCTTATTACTTCATGGATCAGACGAACTTTTACAATTACTCGCTGCCACCCTTTTCGCTTCTTGCTACACAGGAGACGTTAGCGATAGTTCGACAAAGAATTCTGTACTCTCGCAGACTCGAGCGTCTTTGGGAGTTTATTGAGGAGTCGTATGCGGACCCGGATATTCATCTCGCTGACGCCGCAAGATGCAGTGGCGTCAGCCGCGATCATCTCAACAGCCTCTTGGGCCGTTTCGCCAACACCACCTTTCACGATCTGCTCGCTCGCTATCGCATCGAGAGATCTTTGGCGCTGCTCAATGAGCGAAACTACACGTTGACCGAAGTGTACAGTCGTTGCGGATTCAATAGCCCAACTACTTTTGAACGCCAGTTCAAAAGGTGGGTGGGCTGCTTGCCGATCGCATATAAATCGAGTGTCACGAAAAACCGGCAAGCCACACAAGACATCCAGCCCCGATTTTTGAAGAAAAATTCCCGATCTCTGAAGAGACTAAATCAGGCAGAAGACTAATATAGTTTCTGCGCCCTTGCAGACCAGCTAAACCAGACCACACGCCAGGTAGCCACAAGTTTGAGGTTACCGCTCTGCGCAACCTCTGCCCTCGGTGTGTCTGTGGTTAGTGGTCATAGCAGCCGTCTCGTCAGGGTTTTCTCGAACGAAACCGTATCAACGCCGGCGATCATCACCCGACTAGCGCCGGCACTCGGCTCATCACGTTCCGATGCCAGGAGGATATTTATGAAAAAGTTATGGCTGTCAGTCACTCTCGTATTACTCGTAACCTCACAAGCAGCAGGCATTTTCTTCTTCGCCCAACAACGCCGGACTCCCCCCACTCTGTCGCCGGCCCAACTTCAGCAAAGAGAAATACAGCAACAGCGGGCTGAACAAAGACGAGAGGCTTTTACTCGCGGACGTGACGTGCTAAAGAAAGCAAACGTCCCTTTTGAGCCTGATGAATTATTGGGTAGGTCCTGGCGGGAGAGACTTGCCGAGCGATTCTCGCAGATGCCGCAAATGGCCGAGATTCGAGAGGAAGGAAATAAGATCAAGGGCGCCTTGATCGCCGACACTCTGTATCTCCCGGAAAAAGTCGAACTTGAAGGCGATACGGTTATCCTCGTTCGAAAGTTGATCTTTAAGGGGCGCGACGTGTTGATTAAAGGGAACTACAGTTTGGATATGTTCCCGATTGAGTTCACCGGCATGCTTGACCTGGTGGCCCAAGCGAAGCCTTCGCGTTGGGCACAGCTCAAGAAAGTAAACTTCTCTGAATATCGACGCACACTGGCTGCCATGCCTGTTATACGCAACGGGGTTGTTACGATCGATCTTCACGGACCCGGCCAGGCAGAGTGGCTCGAAGAGCAAAAGAAGCTCAAGAAGGATAACGGCTACAGGGCCAATCACGCGTCGAAGAGTGCAACGTTTGTAGAGGACGTGGGATCACCTGGACAAGATGGAGCGACGGGAGGCACCGGTTCACACGGAAGCTCCGGAACTTCTGGAGGAGCGGGCAACAATGGTTCTAACGGCATCTGTGGCTCGGGTGTTCATGGCGGAGTTGCCTCCAATGGTTCAGCCGGAAGCGCGGGCGCATCGGCAGGTAATGGCACCGATGGAGGTAACGGCGCAAGTGGAAGCCCCTATAGCCTTAATATCGCGGAGGGCGATAACACGAGTTTTAACGTCCTGACTTATGGCGGCAGGGGTGGCACCGGTGGCGCGGGTGGAACCGGCGGCACAGGCGGCAATGGAGGAAACGGCGGCCGGGGCGGCGATGGCGCCAGTTGTGCCTGCGAACAGGGTGGCTCAGGTAATGGCGGAAACGGCGGTGCGGGTGGCGCCGCTGGAAATGGTGGCGCTGGTGGTAACGGTGCAAAAGGAGGCAACGGTGGAAACGGGGGCGCCATAAACGTAACGTACTATGAAGGCTACTCGGGTACGCTCACTACGAACTCCTCGGGCGGTGCGGCTGGATTCGCGGGCGGCCAGGGGCCGGGTGGCGTTCCAGGCTTCAGGGGCGAGGGCGGCGATGGTGGCATTCATGGCAGTTTGCTTACATGCAGTTCGTCTAACCCCGTCAACGGCAATGATGGCGCCGACGGCACGCTTGGTAACATTGGTGGCTTGGGTGCGGCTGGCACTCCTGGCGCGGGCGGAAACGCTGGAAGCGTGACCATTACGCAATTGTCTTCCTGTGGCGAGGAATCTGACAGTTGTATCTTCCATACGGACTGTTGCCCGGGATTCAGGTGTGCCGGCTTCCAATGCACATCGCTCATTTACGATCCCGATTCACCAGTTCTCGTAGACGTTAACGGCGACGGGTTTGCTCTAACCGACGCTGCCGGCGGCGTTTCTTTTGACATCGCTGCCAATGGCAGGCCGAAGAAACTTTCCTGGACAACTGCAAACTCCGATGATGCATGGCTTGCGCTTGACCGAAACGGCAACGGCACGATCGATAGCGGGGTGGAACTCTTCGGAAACTTCACGCCACAACCTCCGCCGCCGACAGATTACGAGAAGAATGGTTTCAATGCTTTGGCCGAGTTCGACAACCCGCTCAAAGGTGGTAACAATGACGGTGGGATTGACAGCCAGGATTCGATCTACTCATCGTTGCGGCTATGGCAAGACAAGAATCACAACGGAGTCTCAGAGCCCGGGGAGTTGAGCACACTATCCGCGCTCGGGGTTACATCGATAGAGTGTAAGTACAGGGAGTCAAAGAAAGTAGATCAATATGGTAATCAATTTCGCTATCGAGCGAAGGTCAGGGATGTGCACGGCGCCGACGTCAATCGGTGGGCATGGGACGTATTCTTGAGAAGCGCTCAATAGTCCTTCGTTGACCCTAATAGGAAGCACCCGCCGGCTGCGATTGTCTGCGGGTGTTTCTTTTGTGTGGTTAATCGCTGGTCGCGTTTTGGATTTGTCGCGACTGATCAATCCGCCTACAATCACCGAATCATGGATCAAAGGCTTACTCCCGTCGCCCAGAAAAACAAACTCGCACTGATCGGCATTCGCTACGACGAAAACTCGTCATTCACCAAAGGCGCCGCCGATGCGCCGCCGCAGATTCGCGCCGCGCTCCGTTCCGACGCCTGGAACCTGTTCAGCGAAAACGGGACCGATCTTTCCGACGACTCCGTCTTCTTCGACGCCGGCGATATCGAACCAGTCGCCGGAAGCGACATGTTCACGTTGATCGAAAATTCGGTGCACACGCTGATCGCCGACGGAATGTGTCCGATTTCGCTGGGCGGCGATCACTCGATCACGTATCCGATCGTCCGCGCGTTCGCGCGCAAGTACAAAGATCTCAGTATCCTTCACTTCGACGCACATCCCGATCTCTACGACAACTTCCAGGGAAATCGTAATTCGCACGCGAGCCCGTTCGCGCGAATCATGGAACAGAAGCTCGCGAAGCGGCTCGTGCAGGTGGGAATCAGGACGTTCAACGCGCACCAGCGCGAACAAGTGAAGAGATTCGGCGTCGAAGCGATCGAGATGCACCAGTTGCGCGACAACCTGCAACTGGTGTTCGATTCTCCCGTCTACATTTCATTCGACATAGACGCGCTGGATCCCGCCTTTGCGCCGGGCGTGTCGCATCGTGAACCTGGCGGAATGTCCACTCGCCAGGCGATCGACATGATTCAGCGGATGAAGGGAAAGGTCATCGGCGCGGACATCGTGGAGTTCAATCCGCGAATGGATCCGTTGCACATCACCGGCACCGTCTGCGCGAAGCTGCTGAAAGAGATCGCCGCGCGCATGGTCGAATAACTCGTCAGCGCGGCCGTTCGGAAATCGGCACGTAATCCCGTGTGCGATGGCCCAGGTAAACCTGCCGCGGCCGCGCGATCTTCTGATCCTGGTCCTCCAACATCTCCACCCACTGCGCCAGCCAGCCTGACGTGCGCGGAATCGCAAACATCACCGGAAACATATCGACCGGGAAACGCATCGCCTGGTAGATGATACCCGAGTAAAAGTCGACGTTCGGATAAAGCCGGCGTTTGACGAAGTACTCGTCTTCAAGCGCGATCCGTTCTAATTCGAGTGCGATGTCCAGCAGCGGATCTTTGCCCGTGACTTCAAACACCTCATAAGCGACCTGTTTGATGATGCGCGCGCGCGGATCGTAGTTTTTGTAAACGCGGTGCCCGAAGCCCATCAGACGAAACTCGCCGGCCTTGACGCGTTTGATGTAGTCGGGAACTTTGTCGACAGACCCGATCTCTTTCAACATTCGCAGCACCATCTCGTTCGCGCCGCCGTGCAATGGTCCATACAGCGCGGCCGCAGCGCCGGCCAGCGCCGAGAATGGGTCCGTGTGCGCGCTGCCGATGCTGCGCATCGCGTTCGTGCTGCAATTTTGTTCGTGGTCCGCGTGCAGGATGTAGAGGACGGTCAGTGCTTTTTCCAGCACTGGATTGGGCTCGTACTTCAGCTCCGTCGTCTTGAACATCATGTTGAGGAAGTTGCCTTCGTAGCTCAGGTCGTTGTCCGGATAGGCATACTGCATTCCGATCCGGTGTCGAAACGCGAACGCCGCGATCGTCGGCACCTTCGCGATCAGACGATAGATCTGCTTCCAGCGGCAGTCGGTGTTGAAGATATCTTTCGCGTCCGGATAGAAGGTTGACAGCGCGCCGAGTGTCGCCAGGAACATGCCCATCGGATGGGCGTTGTAGTGGAAACCATCCATCACCTTCTTGATGTTTTCGTTGATGAACGTGTGATAGGTGATGTTGCTCGTCCACTCCTTGAGCTGTGATTCGCCCGGCAATTCACCGTTGAGCAACAGGTAAGCGACTTCCAAATAGGTGCTCTTTTCGGCAAGTTGATCGATCGGGTAGCCGCGGTACTCGAGGATTCCCTTGTCGCCGTCGATGAACGTGATGCGGCTCTTGCACGACGCCGTGTTCATGAACGCCGGATCGTAGGTCATCACACCGAAGTCGTCGTCGGAGACTTTGATCTGGCGCAGATCCATGGCCCTGATCGTGCCGTGTTCGATCGGAAGTTCGTATTGCTTGCCGGTGCGGTTATCGGTGATTGTTAAGGTGTCATTGCTCATGTGAGGAGAGTAACGCCGCGCGAAGTTGTAATCAAATCCGTGTTGTGAGGAAACACGGATAATCCCGACTTAATTTTTTCGAGCTTCTTTCAACTCGCGCTCGACCTGCTTGCGGGCCTCTTTCGATTCGCGGTCGTTCAACCCGAGATCCTGTAGCGTTTGGCCCAGGCTTCGACCCGACGACAAACCGTTCAGAATCGCGGCGCGAGTGATGTTCGGGTTCTTGCGTCCCAGGTTTTGCGACAGGCGCGTGGCTGAAACGTAGTTGCCAAACTTCAGATCCGGATTGTTGACCAACGCTGCTTGATAACCGGCACGCAGATCGTTTGCGTTCGTGTGCAACGCCCTGGGAACGCCCGGATGATTGCGCAGGTCGTCGTCGGCACGGCGCAAGTTATCGCTTGCGCGGCGCGCGCGTTCGTGACCGTCATCCGATCGTCCTTTCGACTTAGTCGACGCGTTACCGAGACCGCTGTCGGAACGTCCGCCTGACTTTTCGGAAGCATTGCCCAGTCCACGATCCACGCCGACGCCAGCCGGTGGTCCACCGCCATGACCGCTGCCGCCGCCACTACCGCGACTGCCGCCACCGCCTCCACCTTTACCCTTGCCCTGTCCGAAAACGCCGGTCGCGAGGACCAGTACGAGAAGGCATAGTAATGCCGAGTAAGTCCCTTTTTGAATGAGTCTGCTCATGACACGCTCCTTAGGTGAATTCACTCTGAGGGCAAGAGGAGAGCAAGGCAAATCTACTACACTCGCATCACCAAACGCGACAAAAAAGCTAAATCGCAAGACGACTGTAATAAAGGCCTAGCGGATGCCGACCAACTCGACGTCGAATATCAGCGTGGCATTAGGCGGGATTGAGGGCGGTCTGCCCATTGGGCCGTAAGCGAGACTGCCGGGAATCGTCAACCTCCGTCGGCCGCCGACTTTCATCGTCATCAAGCCTTCGTCCCACCCCTGGATGACTGCGCCGACTCCGAGGCGAAAGTCCGCGGGCGGTCGACCGTTGGTGCTGTCAAACACGGTTCCGTTTTCGAGCTTGCCGGTGTAATGGACCGTGACGGTTTGGCCCACGCGCGGGCTTGGACCATCGCCAACCTGCAAATCCATATACTTCAAACCTGAAGGCGTGGTTACTTCCGCCGAGGCCGGATTCGCGCGTTTCATCACAACGTAAAGCACCGCTCCGCCGGCCATTAACAGGACCAAAGCGATAGCGCCGATTCGCAGATAGCGGCTGCGCGGAGTTTCGGGTCTGGGGTTCGAAGGTGCGTTCGCGGACCTCGGTCTCTTTCGGGCCCGGTTGATTTTGCGATGACGACTCTGTGGCACGGAGCTTCTTATACAGATATTATGGCTCCTGTTCAAGTGAGGCACAGATGCCGATTGTCGCGATAATTCCAAAACCAAACAGTCCCGTCGAACTGCGTGAAGTTGCCGAGCCCGAGCTCGAAAACAATTCGGCGCTGATGCGAGTCGAGCTATCCGAGGTTTGCGGAACCGACGTACACCTGCAACGCGGACACCTCGACGGTGTGCCGTATCCGCTGGTGCCGGGACACGTTTCCGTCGGCCGCCTGGAAAAGATCCGCGGAGAAATCGTCGATATTGACGGGAGACCTTTTAGCGAAGGCGATCTCGTGACGTTTCTCGACGTTCATCGCACGTGCAACGCGTGCTGGTACTGTCTGGTCGCAAAAGCGTCGACGCGCTGTCCGCAAAGGAAAGTCTACGGAATAAGTTACGGCCTCGATGACGGGCTCTGCGGCGGCTGGGCCACGCACGTCTATCTCAAACCGGGCACTCGCACCATCCGCATCGACGCGCAACCGCAAACGTTCATGGCGGGCGGCTGCGCGCTGCCGACGTCGTTGCACGCGATTGAGCGCGGCGCGATAAAGATCGGCGATTCGGTGTTGGTGCTGGGCTCTGGACCGGTCGGCGTGAACGCCGTTACGTTGGC
>DASRIM010000022.1:0-7427 GCA_035649995.1 Pyrinomonadaceae bacterium
TTCGCTGTGCGTTCCCATGAGAACGTCGCCGCGTGCTTGAGTCCGGCCCTCGAGAGAGTTTCTCGCGCACGCGGATCGGTAAGCAGTTCCACGATGCTGCGCGCTAATCCGTGTACATCGGTGGACGAAATCACACGCGCGACAGCAGGCGTCACGCTCGGCACCGCACTCGCGATCACAGGTGCGCCGCACGCCATCGCCTCAAGCGGCGGCAATCCGAAACCTTCATAGATCGACGGATAAATAAAGGCGCGGCACGACGAGTAAAGCGCGCGAAGATCGTCGTCCGGCGCGTATCCGATCAACTTGATTCGTTCATGCCCTTCGATCCGCGCCAGAAGCTCCTTCGACTTCCAACCGATCTTTCCCGCCACGACAAGCTGCGGGCGCAGCTCGGTCGTTCGCAAGACCTCCTCAAACGCGCGCACCAACGTGATGAGGTTCTTGCGCGGCTCAATCGTTCCCGCGAAGAGCAGAAACTCGTCTTCAACCCCGAGACGCCTGCGGACCTCGACTGCGACGTCGGGAGTGACAGGACCGAAGCCACGCTGCGGGGCTAATGGAATCGCCACCACCTTATCGCCGGCGACATCCAGCCGCTCACAAACTTCGCGCCGCACGGATTCTGAATCGGTAATCACCATCGTCGCGCGCCGGGCCATCCGCGGCAGACGCAGTCGCGCGCGCAGGACGGCCCGCGCTTCATGCGTGTTAGAATGCAGCAGCAAGGAAAGATCATGAATCGTGACGACCGTCGGGCAGTTGCCCCTCAACGGCACCTCGAAGTTCGTCCCGTGAAACAGCGCCATCGACGTCCGACGAATGTATGACGGCAGTCCAAACGTCCACCAGCGTCGCTGGAACGCATTCGGTTTCGAGTAGACCAGCGAGAGGTTGGCGGGCTTGCCGTCGACCATTGCGCCAGTTTGAAAAGCGCGAGGCGAAACGAGCTCGAACTCGTCGAGCGGCGCCTGCGCAGCCAGCGCCCGGGCCAGCTCAAACGTGTAAGCGCCGATCCCGGTCTTGAGCTCGGTGAGTGGCATACCATCGAGGCCAATGCGCATAATGAATCATCCACGGATCGAAATTGACGATTTGACAGCCGTAATCCGCGAATCAATCGCGGCGCAAAAGCACGACGTATCCAACGGTTCCACGCCTCGCGAGACGCCGGCGATCCCGCGCTTCCCGCAACTCAAGCTGCAACCTGATTTCCAACCGCGCTCGAACAATCGATACCACATCAGCGACCTCTTGCGGTATCACGATCGCGTGTTCGTCGACAGCGCGTATCGGGCCATCCTGAAGCGGCCGCCCGACGCCACAGAGTTTGCCCGCGATCTCAAGCGGCTGCAAAGCGGCGCGTTCAACAAGATCGACCTCCTTGCGGCGTTGCGCTATTCGACCGAGGGTAAAGCGAAGGGAGTTGAGGTCGACGGATTGACGATGCCCGCGCTGGTGCGCCGGTTGGGCCATCTGCCGATAGTCGGTTACTTCGTGCGTCTCGCGATCGCGTTGGCGCGGCTGCCGCACCAGGTCCGCGACCAGCGCGAGTTTGGCGGTTACGTTTTGTCGCAGAACCAGCAGATCGCCGATTTCGTCAACGCCGTTTCCGCACGCGTCGAGGAGCACGCAAGCGAAACACTCAAAATCGAACCACGGATTGAGCAACGGATTGACGCCGCGAGGCAGGAAACCCAAAACCAGATCCAAAACCTGCAACACCTCGAAAACCAAATCGCAAAAATCCGTGTTCACATGGACCAACTGCAAACCGTGCTCGACGAGTTAAAGAAGCGGGGCCAGATTCATGACGACGCGTTGTACGTCGCGCTCGAAGATCGCTTTCGCGGCAGTCGTGAAGAGATCAAAGACCGCTTCAAGATCTATCTGCCGTACGTCGAGACTGTGCGCGACGGCCCAGTGATCGATCTCGGGTCCGGCCGCGGCGAATGGTTGGAGCTGTTGAAAGAAGCTGGGATCGCGGCGCGCGGCGTCGAACAGAACCGCATCTCGATCGAGAAATGCCGCGAGCGCGGGCTCGAAATCGTCGAGGACGACGCGATTGCTCACTTGCGCGCCTTGCCTGACCGCAGCGTCGCCGCCGTCACGGGTTTTCACATCATCGAACACGTGCCCATCGACGCGCTCATCACTTTGCTCGATGAAGTGAAGCGCGTGCTGCGTCCCGGCGGCCTCGCGATCTTCGAGACGCCGAACCCGGAAAATGTTCTCGTCGGCAGCAACTTCTTCTATCTCGACCCAACACACCATCATCCACTTCCCAGCGAGCTCATGCAGTTTCTGTTCGAAAGCCGCGGGTTCGATCGCGTCGAAGTGCTGAACCTGCACCAGTGGGACGCCGGCCGCGTCGCCGGCGAAGGCGAGCTCGCCGAGCGGTTCAACGGTTTGTTCTACGGACCGATGGACTACGCAATCCTGGGGTGGAAAAGCGAAACATGAGAATCCTGATCACGACCACCCAGGTGCCGTTCATTCGCGGAGGCGCTGAGGTTCATGCCGAAGGACTGCGCGACGCGCTGCGCCGCTTCGGTCACGAGGCCGAGATCCTCGCGATCCCGTTCAAGTGGTATCCGCCGGAGAAGATCCTGGACCACATGCTGGCGTGCCAGCTTCTCGACGTCTCCGAAGTCGCGGGAACGCCAGTCGATCGCGTCATCGGACTGAAGTTTCCGGCTTACTTGATTCCGCACCCGAACAAGGTGCTGTGGATCCTGCACCAGCATCGCACCGCCTACGAGCTGTGGGATCATCCGCTGAGCGACCTCGTCTACTATCCGAACGGCACGCACGTCCGCGACGTGATTCAGCAAGCGGATCGCAAACTGATCCCGCAAGCGAAGGCCGTGTTCGCGAATTCGAAGAACGTTGCACACCGGCTGAAGAAGTTTTGCGACGTCGACTCCACGCCGCTCTATCATCCGCCGCCGGACGCGGAACAGTTCTACTGTGCGCCAGCCGAAGACTATCTCTTCTTTCCCAGCCGTCTCTGCATTCCGAAACGGCAAACGCTGGTGCTCGAAGCGCTGGTCCACACACGCAATCCGGTGCGCGTCTGTTTCGCCGGCACGTCGGACCAGCCGTCATACGCGGACCAGCTCAAATCGCACGCGCGAAAGTTGAAAATACATCAGCGGGTTGAATGGCTCGGTCCAATCAGCGGCGAAGAGATGCGGCGCCGCTATGCGCACGCGATCGCCGTCATCTATCCGCCGACTGACGAAGACTACGGCTACGTCACGCTCGAAGCCATGCTCGCGTCGAAACCGGTGATCACGTGTACTGACTCCGGCGGTCCGCTGGAGTTCGTTCTCGATCGACAAACGGGATTGATCGCCGAACCCACGCCTGAATCTTTAGCCGCCGCGTTCGACGCGCTGTGGGAAAACCGTGATCAGGCGAAGTCGTGGGGTGAAGCAGGACGGGCGCGTTACGAAGGACTCAATCTCTCGTGGGAGACAGTCGTCAAAAAACTACTCGCATGAAAATAAACTGGTTCTCACCGCTGCCGCCCGCACGGACCGGCATCGCCGATTACACGTTCGGCATTCTTCCCGAATTGAGCCGGCGTGCGGAAGTCACGTTGTGGACGGATCGGAGCGGCTGGGATCCGGCGCTCGAGCAGTACGCGGCGGTGCGCCACTATCAACCCGATCGCGTCGATTGGGTCGAACTGAATCGCGCGGAGCTGAGTTTCTACAACATCGGCAACAATCATCTTCATCACGCATCGATCTGGCAGGTCAGCCGCCAGTCGCCGGGCGTAGTGGTGCTGCACGACGTGCGGCTGCACGACTTCTTCGAGAGCCTGTACCGCGGCCACTGGCGTGACGAAGCAGGCTACCTGGCCCAAATCGAGAAACACTACGGCGCCGAAGGACTCTCAGCCGCCATGGAGTTTGTAACGGCGCGGCACGGCGACTTCGATCTCATGGCCCAACGTTTTCCGCTCACTCCGGCAGTACTGGAAAACGCGGTCGCCGCCGTGGTCCACACGAAAAACGCCTTCGACGAACTGCAACTCGACAGCCGCTGCCGGTGCCCCGTGTTCTATGCGCCGCTTCCTTCCGCGCCGATCGCCCGCCCGCGAAACCGAAACAGCGACCGCGTCGACGGATTGGGGGGCCCGCATCGATTGATCATCTTCGGCCACATCGGCCGCAATCGCCGCCTCGACGCCGTCTTGGAAGCACTGACGCAACTCCCGCAACGAAACCGCTTTCAACTGGACATCTATGGCGAGATCGACGACGCGAAAACACTGCGCCACCGCATTCACGCCCTCGATCTGAAAGACGCCGTGAAAGTACACGGCTACGCGCCGCTCGAAGAACTGGACCACGCGCTAAGCACCGCCAGCCTCGCGATCAATCTGCGTTACCCGACGATGGGCGAGGCTTCGGCGAGCCAGTTACGGATCTGGGAACACGGGTTGCCAACGCTCGTGACGAAAGTCGGTTGGTACGCCTCGTTGTCAGAAGAAACAGTCGCTCACGTGCGTCCGGATCACGAGGTCGCGGACATTCGTTTGCACCTCGAGAGTTTTCTCGACGATCCGGAACGCTTTGCGCGCATGGGCAAGCAGGGACGGCGCGTCGTCGAAACGGAACATCATCCGGCAACTTACTCGGACACGATCGTCTCGCTCGCCGCGAATGCGCGTCAGTTCAAGCTGCGGCATGCGGCGTTCGACCTCGCCGGGCGCAGCGGCGCGATCATGGGCTCATGGACCAGCCTCATGAAAGCCGATGCAGACGCTCCGCGAAGAGTCGCCGAAAAGATCTTTACGTTATTGGACGAATCGAGATCGGTACTCAGGTGAGATGATGAACGCCAGCACCAATTGCGCGTCCACCCAGTTGCCAAACTGCTTCAACTTACCAAACCAGTGGTTGAATCCATCCTGGTCCGGGTTGCGTCGCAGATACCCGATGTACTGCATGAAGACGAACGCAGCATCAAATTCCTGATCGTAAAACGCCTTGCCGTACGTGGTCTGAAACACCAGCGCGCCATCCGCGACAGTCTGTGTTCCATCGACCACTTTGAAGACCACACTCGCGCGCGTTTCACCGCTGTTCAGACCATTGATCAAGGCCTCGCGGTCAGCGGTGCTGGGCGAGATTCCAGTCGTCGCAAAAAGTTTGTCTACAAAAGCCTGATTGCTCATCGCGTCAGGATACGCGGATTTAAACTCGGCGCGGTTTACAAACTGCTCGACAAACGTGCGCTTATTCGCATTGATCACGCTCGGCGAGAGCGCGTCGTTCACGACGATGCCCTGGGCGACCTGGTTCATGTCCGCGACGTAGTCGGCGAAGCGCGGCCGGCAATGGCCCGGCAGGTTCTGCGGCACGCCCGGACACGGAGCGGAAGTCAGCTTGCCTAACGTTCCCCAGTACACACGCAGGATGAAGTAGCCGGTGTTCTGAAACTCCGGCGACAGGAAGAACGCAGCCGAAGTGTTCGCGCGTTTGCGCTCGGTACACGCTTCGAGCGTTTCACCTGGACCACGTTTCGCCGGATCGGCGCACTCCGTGATCTCGCTGGTCCAGTGGGCCAGCCCCGGCGCGTCGGGTTGGCGGTTGAGAAAGTCGAGATAGTGTTGTCGAACAAAGAACTCGGCCTGGTCGATCGGGTTCGGCTTCGCTTTGATCTCGTAAACGCTGCCGTTCGAAAGCGACACGACGAAGACGTTGCCGTTTGGTCCGGTGACGATGTCGGTCGTGACGCCGAAGTCTTTGCCGATCACCAGGCTCTCACTCTCGGTCTGGTCAAACTTGTCGACGTTGTCGGCGATGCGATCCGCCAGCCGCGGATCCGTGAAGACGAAGTGCTGGCGATCGCTCGTTAGCTTGAACCGGAAGAGAAACCCGTTGAGCAGCGTCGTCCGCGACGCGCCCACGAGCAGATCGCCTTCGAACTGCGCGCCCAACGCTTTGCCCTGGATGAAACCGATCGGCGACGGCGCGACCGCGTACTTCCAACTGAACTCCGGATCGACATACTGCGCGCCCGGCAGCATGTAAAGACGCGAGAGCGCTTCCTGCGGCGTCGCTGCGATGTTCGACGGCGGCCAGCGCAGTTGCTGAAGATTTCCGGCGCCGTACGTCATCTCGATCGACTTGTACTCGGCGATGCGGCTGAGTGGTCCCATCGTCTGGATCCAACCGCCGTTGAACCCGGGCGTGACGCGATTGATCTCGTCGAACGCGTCGTCGCCGTTCTCCTGCGTCCAGAGATTGCCCGCGATCGGATCGAAAGCCATGCCGAAACTGTTGCGCACGCCGTAGGCAAAAATCTTCTTCACGTTCGCGGCCGCCTCGCCGTTCAGGCCCGACGCAGCGTTGAAGAACGGATTGTCGGCGGGCGTGGAGCCGTCGTCGTTCAGGCGCACGATGACGCCGGTGAAGTGCGCATCGTCGGGCTGCGGTCCACCGAATTGATCGTCGGTCACGGGTAAATTAGTGACGATATTTTGCAGAAAACCACGCCGTCCGTTGTCGCCGAAAATGATGTAGAGCTTGCCGTCAGGGCCGAAGCGGATGACGCCGCCGTTGTGATTGCCGCGCGCCGGCTGGCCCGAATCCTGTTGCAACGCGCGCAGCTTGATCAGGTTGCGATCGAAGACGAGCGTCGCGCCGTTCCAGACGTAGCGATCGACGCGGTTGCCGAGCAGCGGGATCTCGTCGATGTTCGACGTGTCAACGCCGGTGGTGCTCTCGGTCCAGAAAAGGTAGACGAACTTGTTGGCGGCAAACAGCGGATGAAGCGCGATGCCGAGCAGGCCGCGTTCGGAAGCGTTGTTCACGGCGAGATCGAGCACCGTTCCCGCCACGACTCCATTCGTCACGCGCCGCACTCTTCCCGTCGCTCTCTCGAGCACGAAGAAATCGTTCGCAGCGAGAAACGCCATGCTCGTCGGTTGGTCCAGGCCGCTGACGACGGTGCTGACGGTCAAATTCGGATCGAGCATCGACGGCGACGTCGCGGCGGGTTGTATGAAGGTCGTGATCGACGACGAGTTGTTACTCGAATCTGAATCAGTCTCGCCTGCCGTGACGGTTGCGGTGTTGGCGAGCTGCCCCTGCGCTGAAGGCGTGATCACGATCGTCACGACCGCAGTCGCGCCAACGGCGACGCTGCCGAGGTTGCAATTGACCGTCGTCGTTCCGCTGCAAGCGCCCTGCGACGGCGTTGACGAAACGAACGCGACGCCCGCGGGCAATGGATCGTTAACGGTGACGTTGGTCGCCGCTGCTGGTCCATTGTTAGTCACGGCAAGACGATATGAGAGCGGGACACCTACCTGACCCGGGTTCGGCGAGACGGTTTTCACCACAGACAGATCCGCGCTGGTCGCGCTGACGACGTTGAGCGTTAGCGACGCCGAATGCATCAACGTA